>JAMPGS010000011.1 GCA_023663815.1 Clostridium sp. | reverse complement strand
TGCTTGCGGAGCTGCCGAAGGTGCTGCCCGGTACGGATATCTGGCTGGGCGGACCGGAGGCGTCTTTTGAGGCGGAGAAGCTTTTAAAGGAATTTCCAACAGTGCGCGGGATTATGGCGGGCGAGGGGGAGGAAACCTTTAAGGAGCTTCTCACTTTTTATGTGGCAAGAGAACAAAAGGAAATTGACGGTAAGTATCATGATTTGCGCGAAATACCGGGACTGGTTTTAGCCGAGGGAGCCACCGCCCCCAGAGGGCTTACGGATATGAACAGGCTTCCGTTTCTTTATGATGATTTACAGGGGTTTGAAAATAAAATTATTTACTACGAGACCAGCAGAGGCTGCCCTTTCCGGTGCAGCTATTGTCTTTCCTCCATTGACAAGCAGGTGCGGTTGCGCAATTTGGATATGGTAAAAAAGGAACTGCAGTTTTTTCTGGATAAAAAGACGCCGCAGGTGAAGCTGATAGACAGAACCTTTAACTGTAATCGGAATCACGCCATGGAAATATGGCGGTATATCAAAGAACATGACAATGGCGTCACAAATTTCCATTTTGAGATTGCCGCCGAGCTTTTGGGGGAGGAAGAATTTACTATATTAACGGATATGCGGCCGGGGCTTGTGCAGTTGGAAATCGGCGTGCAGACTACAAATAAAAAAACCTTAAAGGAGATTAACCGCGGCGGGGATATCGCCCGCATTGCGCGGGCGGTGGGCGCAATCAACGAGGGAAAAAATATTCATATTCATTTGGATTTAATAGCGGGACTGCCCTTTGAGGGATATGACAGCTTTAAAAATTCCTTTAACGAGGTATACGCCATGCGGCCTTTGCAGCTACAGTTGGGATTTTTGAAGGTTTTAAAGGGAACGGCCATTTGGGAAAAAGCAAAGGAGTACGGCATTGTATATCAGGAGGGGCCGCCCTACGAGGTGCTGTACACAAAATGGATTACCTATGAGGAGATTTTGAAGCTGAAGCAGGTGGAGGAGATGGTGGAAATTTACTATAATTCCAGCCAGTTTACTTATACTTTGCCGGTTTTGGAAAAACTGTTTCCGGGGCCTTTTGATTTATACGCGGCGTTGGCGGATTACTATGAGGAAAAGGGTTATTTTATCAACGCGCCCGCAAGAAGCCGCCGTTATCAGGTGCTTTTAGAGTTTGCAAAAAGGATTGCGCCGGAGGGGGAAGAGTTGTACGGGGAGTTGCTCACCTTTGATTTTTACTTGCGGGAAAACGCAAAAAGCCGCCCCAACTTTAGCGCGGATTTGTCAAAATGGCGGAAGGAAATATGGGAATTTTATCAAAAAGAGGAAGCCGCGCCGGAGCTTTTGAAAAATTATAGGCAGTATCACGCCAGACAGACTATGAAAATGACCCACATGGAGGCGTTTTATTATCCGGTGTGGGAAAGCGGCAAGGCGGTTTTGGAACGCGGGCAGAGGCCGGAGTTTGTTCTTTTTGATTATGGGGAGAGGGATGCGCTTACGGGGAACGCTAGGGTGCAGGCGGTAAGTTTACCGGCGGATAAAATGGTGGTATAATAGAGGGAGATAACATGTAAGATAACGTGGAAGTTGGGGAGGAGCTTATGGGAGAATATATGCCGCCTTTTGAAATAACCAATGAAATATTGACATATGTATCTTCTATTTCTGAAAAAATTGGCAGGATTACGGCGACAAGCAATTTGGCGTCAAGGCCCCATTTAAGGAAGAATAACAAAATTAAATCGGTCTATTCATCTTTAAAGATTGAAGCAAATTCGCTTTCTCTTGGACAGGTGAGAGATGTTATAGGCGGTAAAACGGTTTTAGGCAGGCAGAAGGAAATTCAGGAAGTTAAAAATGCATACGCCGCGTATGAGCAGTTGTCGGCGATTAACCCGTATGACATGAATCAGTTAAGAGAATTTCATGGAATTATGACAAAATATTTGATTGAGGATTCCGGCAGCTTTAGGCATGGGGAAGAAGGGGTCTTTAATGGAGAACAATGCATTTTTATGGCTCCGCCCGCTCGGTTTGTGCCCCGACAGATGAAGGAGCTGTTTGATTGGATGAACGCGGAGAAAGAAACTGTGCATCCGCTGATTATGAGCAGTGTATTTCATTATGAATTTGTGTTTATTCACCCGTTTTCCGACGGTAACGGAAGAATGGCAAGGCTGTGGCATACCGCTATTTTGGCGAAATGGAAGCCCATATTTGAATATATTCCAATTGAAAGCCAGATTGAAAAATTTCAGGATGATTATTATGAGGTAATTGCAAAATGTCATGTGGAGGGGAAATCCACAGATTTTATTAAATTTATGCTATTTCAAATTGACAGGATATTGGATGAGATTGCGGTTCAGTTTGGCGAAGATAATCATTTACTTACGGAATATGTGAAGAAATTGCTGGAAGTGATGGAATATGACGTTCCATATACAAGCAATACAATTATGGAGAAATTGGGTATGAAATCCAAAGAATCGTTCCGCAAGAATTATTTGAGGCCAGCGCTTAACTTAAATTTGGTAAGAATGACAATTCCCGACAAGCCAAATAGCCGGAATCAGCGGTATATTAAAGTTTGATTCCGCGAGCAGCAAGTCAAAGCCATGCTTGCAGCTTTTGGCGACTGCCGTAAGGGTTATTGATTTATAACGCCCACATTAACAGAATATGTAGAACCAATCAGCCATATATTGTAAAAACGCAGAAAAAGCGGGTTACAGTATATGGCTTCTGTTTTGTCAAATATTTCCAATATTATTATACCTGTGATTGTTTTTTATATCGTGGCTTACGGAGTGTTAAATAAGACAAACGTATATGAAGAGTTTGTGAAAGGTGCAAAGGACGGATTAAAGACGGTAGTGGGGATAATGCCCACGCTTGTGGCGCTTATGACCGCCGTGGGGGTGCTTCGCGCATCGGGGTTTTTGACGTTTCTTGGGAATTTGGTTCAGCCCGTCAGCGAAAAGTTTGGCTTCCCGTCGGAACTGGTTCCTCTTGTCTTTATCAAGATGTTTTCCTCCTCAGCGGCCACCGGACTGGTGCTGGATATTTTTAAGAATTATGGTACGGATTCGTTGGTGGGGTTGATTACGTCTATTATGATGAGCTGCACGGAGACAATTTTTTACACCATGAGCGTGTACTTTCTGGCGGCCAAGGTGACAAAGACAAGATATACCTTAACAGGAGCGTTGTTGTCCACGCTGGCGGGGATTGTGGCAAGCGTGATATTGGCAGGGAGAATGATGGTACAATAAGTGTTATAGGTTACATTATAAGTCAATATCGCCGTAAAACAAGTCAACTCATTACCTATCATTATTGCTGTTTTGAGATAGAATATAATCGTAACAAGGAAACAGACAGACAATAAAAAAGGAGTTGACAGTTATGAGTATCGTAGCATTAAAAAAGAATATTAAAAGGTATTTTGAGAAACATGTAACAGAAATTATGTGCGGTCTGGCGGTGCTGGACGAAAACAGCAACGCATATGAAAACTATCTTTTACTTAGAAAGTAAGAGAATGTATGCGGTATGGAAGAACAATTGAATAAAAAGCGAAGAAGAGCCAGCAGGGTATGTTAGGGATACGCGGCTGGCTCTTCTTTAGTTTGTGGAGGAGTTCTTTTTGGTTTCATTTGGCAAGGGAGCTATCAAGAATTGTCAACAAATCTCCATCTCAACCTCCCCGCTGGAAGCGGTAATCAAAATTCTGTAAATTTCATGTTCCCATGCGGTTTGCAGGCGGGCGTCGGTGATAGGAATAGCCTCAATTTCCGGCGACCTGCCGCCTATAACAATCAGGCTTCCCAGAGAACCAATGGAAAAGGCAAGGCAGTCTGGGGCGTTTGCCAGATTTTCTTTCAATACCGGTTTTTCATAGGTCATAAGGCTTAATACCACGGAATCGTTTCCCGTCGTGTTGCTGTCTCCGTCTGCCTGCGAAAAGAGAATATCACCTTGCAACATTCTATCATTCCCGCCGGAAGTCTTTGCCTTAAAAGCAAAGCTATCCCTAATCACAATTTTTTCTCCCTTTATAAGAGAGGCCTTTCTTCTATAATAAAGCAGGCCGCTCTCGGCGGGATAGGCCTTTGCAATATCCATTTCAATTTCGCATACCGTATCCAAAAGCCGATGCCGAACTTCCTTTGCGCAAAACGCTGCGCCGTCCTTCTGCATAACGCCGCGGACGGTGGGCAGATTGTGATAGACCGATTGCATAGTCCAAATTTCGTAGCGTCTTGGCGAAAAGGTTTTTTGGGTGTAGCTTTCCACTCCCACATCAATAAAAAGCGGCGCGCCGTTTTTGTAAATGGTAAAGCTTCCCACGTCGTTGTGGTTGTGGCTGTCCGCGTTATCGCCGGCCTTTACCGCAAGGAGAAGCGCGCTGTCCCTTGCGACAAACAGTCCTGCGCTGGGGTAGTAAATATCGGGATGAGAAATGCTGTCCGCGTTATCAGGCGCGACAGCTTTTATTTCTTTTGCGGCAAAACCGTTCTGCAGCCGGTAATAAAGATTGTTTTCCTTGGGCAATAAAAGCGAATCGGGCATACCGGCTTTGTAATCGTTGGCCGCAAAATCCGCCATATTTTTGTTTCCGGTTCTCTTAGCGAAAAGGTATTCCCGGACGCCGGCCCGGCCGGCGGCAGGGGAGCAGTCCGCAAAGTTTACATAATATTTATCCCCTACATGGACGTTTAAAATGTAGGAGGCAATATTTTGAATTTTGGAGTTTTGGTACAGAGAGGCAAAGGCATTATGCGTCACAGCGTTTAAAATTTCCATGGCGTTAAACAGGCACAGCCCGGCATGGCGGTAATAGGAAGCTCCTTCGTCGCAGCAGCCGTCCTCCCCATAATCCGCAAGAAAGTAATCGATGCTCCGGCAGGCTTTTTTGAGGACCTCTTGCCGGAAGGATTCCTCCGTTTCGGTTAAAAAGACGGAGAGCAGGACGTTTTGGGTACACCACACCGTCCAATTGTTGGTGGGCTCCTTTCCATCTCCCATCCACCAGAAATAGCGGTTTAGGTAGGGGGTGAAAATCCTGTGTGAGAGCTCGCGGAAAATTCTTTCATTGATAAAAGGGCTTATTCTGTCGAGGGCATCTTTTAACAGATAAGAGGCCGTTGCGAGAACCGCCCCGGTTTCACAGGCAAACAAATCAAGGATGGGATTTGCGGCGTCGGGCAGAGGAAGCTGCGAAGTATCCCTAATGTAGCTATTGTGGGCGGGAAGCTGCCATGCGCTTTCCTCGCAGATAGAAAAAATCCCGTTGACAATATCGTCCAGAAAACGGCCCTTGTTTTCCACACATTCAGCCAGCACAAGGGCGCTCAGCGCAAGGCGTTTTGAGAAAAATTTATCCTCGTAGCGGACGCGGTTTCCCGTCCTTGTAAAATCAAGAAAATCCGTAGCTGAAACGGCGGGATACTGAAAATTTAGATAGCTTTCGCCCAGCTTTACGGCCTCTTTTTTCCACTCTGCATCAAGAAAATCCCATTCGCCGCGAAGGCTGGCAGGGGGATAGAGTAAAAAGGAGCCAAAAGGAAGCCGGTAATCGGCGGCAATTTCGTAAAACATAAGTTGACCCTCCCTTCATTTTATTTTAGTATATAAGAGAAGATACAAAATGTAAACGAGAAAGGTTAAAAGGGTATTGCAATGGCTGTTTTGGCACTGAAAGTATTGAGCAAGGAAGGAAAAACAATATGCGTCAGCAGGGGGGAGGATTATGTGAGCCTTGTCTGTACCGCAGAATATCAGGAAGGGGACATGGTGGTTTTGGAGAGCTCCGAGAAGAACACCCACGTTCTGTGGCAGGCGGACGACGCCATGGGTGCGGCGTTTTGTTTTATCACGGGCAACGTGTATTTTCAGATTCCTTTTGGGGAAAAGCGTATCAGCTACTCTCCGAAAGCTTTTTCGGGAAACCGGCACTATTTATATGCGAGAGTTGCAAGAAAGGACGAGGTTGCCGCTTACAGAAATTTGGCGTTAAATGTTTACGACCAGCACGGGGACATGAATTGCTATCCCCACGCTTTTGCAAATGTGGAGACCAGAGGGGAGGCTGTTTTTGCGGCGCGCAACGCAATCGACGGCGTTTGCGAAAACCGTTCCCATGGGGAATGGCCCTATGAATCGTGGGGTATCAATATGCAGGACGACGCGGAAATGACGGTGGATTTTGGGCGTGAGGTGGAAGCGGACAAGGTAGTGCTTTATACCCGCTCCGATTTTCCGCACGACAACTGGTGGCGGCAGGTGACGCTGACTTTCTCGGACGGCACAAGCCTTGATTGGGAGCTGGAAAAAAGCAGCCTGTCTCATGTGCTTCCAATTGAAAAGAAAAGGGTTACGTGGGTGAAGCTCAGCAATTTGATAAAGGCGGACGACCCGTCGCCCTTCCCGGCATTAAGCCAGATAGAGGTGTACGGCAGAGTGGTTTGCTAATTTGTGGAAAAAAACAGGCTCCGCGGAAATAGAATTTATAATAAAAAGCGCTTTGCAGGTTTGCAAGGCGTTTTTTATGTACAGGCCCGTGCGGAGGAATGTGCCGCAGAAGCGGCGCACGGGCCGCGCGGCGAGCAAGGAAGAAAACCCCTTCCCTGCTCGATTTATATGCAGGCCCGCACAGGGGAATGTGCCGTAAAAGTGCATAAAAGATAAAATAAGACGGAAAAATGTATAATTTATACAAAATGAGCCATGGGAAATTAGAAAAAATGAATAATAAATGAGTAAAAAAATAAGAAGTTATTGACAAATCTACAATAGAGATATAAACTAAGTTTAGAAGTAAGGGGTTTGATAATGGAAGTCATTATAACAAAGGCCTGATGAGCCGTTCGGAGAAGGAACTGGCTTTTTTTATGTATGTGCAGGGCGTAGGAGGAAATTTGCTGCTGGTGCAGCACGCGCCCCGCGCGGCGGGCAGGAAGGAAACCTTCCCAGCCCGATTACACAGGGCGCAGAAGGTAAAAGGAGAACTTTATGGGGGCAGTATTAAAAAACAGGCAGGATGCGGTGGAGCTATTTTTAAACACCATCAGGCCGCTTAAATCTATGTACAGTAAGCATCATGCGTTTTTGCACGCGGGCAATACCGGAGTGCATTACGGCGAAAAGTCGGCCCAGATGGAGGGCTGCGCCAGGGTGCTGTGGGGGCTTGGGCCGCTGTGGGCGGCGGACAATACGCATCTTTCGGCGGAGCTGCAAAAGGAAATTGCGGATTGGCTTGGCTGGTATAAGGAAGGGCTGGTTCACGGCACGGCCCCGGAGGACGAGGAGTATTGGGGCGATATTTTTGATTACGACCAGAAAATGGTTGAGATTGCCGCGATTGTCTTTACAATCGCCATCAACCGGAAGCCCTTTTGGGAGGAGCTTACGGACGGGGAGCGGGACAATCTTTACAACTGGCTGAATCAGATAAACGAGTACGATATGCCGAAGAACAACTGGCGTTACTTCCGCATTTTGACGAACATGACCTTCCGTCTGCTGGGCCTAACTTGGAATGAGGAAAAGGTAAACGAGGATTTTGAGCTTATTGAGAGCTTTTACATAGGCGACGGCTGGTACTGCGACGGGGAGCCCACTCAAATAGATTATTACGTGGCTTTTGCCATTCATTATTACGGGTTGATTTACGCGAAGCTGATGGAAGAGGCGGAGCCGGACCGCTGCCGGGTTTTGAAGGAACGCAGCGAGCAGTTTTTCCATGATTTTGTTTATTGGTTTGCAAACGACGGGGCGGAGCTGCCCTTTGGCAGAAGCCTTACTTACAGATATGCTCACAGCGGCCCCTTTGCCGCTATGGCCTACGCGGGGCTGGATTTGGACTATGGCGTGCTGAAAAATCTGGTGCTTCGGAATCTGGAATTTTGGATGAGCAAACCGATATTTGACAACGCCGGAGTGCTGAGCATTGGCTACGGATACCCCAATATTTCCATGAGCGAAAATTACAACGGGAGCGGTTCTCCCTACTGGTGCAATAAAGCGTTTTTGATTTTGGGGCTTGACGAGAAGCACCCATTTTGGACGGCGGAAGCGAAAGCGTATCCCTACGAGAAGGAAAAATTTTTAAAACATGCCCGAATGGTGATTACTCATGATGAAAATAATCACATTTTGGCTTATGTCACGGGACAACATGCGGTGAAAGACCATGGACAGGGACCGTCTAAGTATGAGAAATTTGTTTATTCTAATCAGTTTGGATTCAGCGTTTCAAGGGGATTGACATTGGAGGAGGCTGCCTTTGACAACGTGCTGGCGTTCTCCCACAAGGGGGAAAACCGGTATTGTATCCGCAACGGTTTCACAGATTATCACGCGGACGAGAACATGCTTTCCGTGAGCTATAGTCCCATGAACGGCGTAAAAGTAAAAAGCACGATAGTTCCCTGCTCGCCCTGGCATGTGAGAGTTCACTTGATTGAAAACGAAAAGGCGATAGAGGCAGCCGACGGCGGTTTTTCTCTTCCGCAGGAAAGATGCTTTCAAGTAGTACCGGGACGAAAGACGGGACGGTTTGAGGAGAAGGACGTTCACAGAAAAGGAAACGCCCTTGCGGCGGATTTCCCCTGGGGCTGCAGTTGTATTGTCAGCGAGACGGGGCAGGACGCGGAGCTTGTGGTTCCTTTTTCCAATACGAACGTACTCCACAACCTGACGGTGATTCCCACGGTAAAGGCTTCCTTGGAGCCGGGAAGGCATCTTCTGGTAACCAGCGCGGCGGCGGATTTCCACAAGAAAGAGGCCGAGCTGCTTGCGGAAAAGCCGACGGTGGAAATAGGAGAGAGGGAAGTCATCGTTAAGTGCGGGGAAAAGACCGTCAAGGTAGCGTTGGACTGAAAGAGATAATGGTGCGATTTGAATAGGAAGAGACAGCGCGCGGACTGAACTGGAAGCAGCAAAGCGTGTCGTCTGCTTGCTGGTGATAAGCCGCATATACGGATTTGATAGACGGCATTTTGCGGAGAGCTGCTTTGGCCGACAAAGGGAAAGCGGAAAAGTATAAAAAGGATAGGAGGGCGGTAGATTTGCATTTGACAGAGCAGGATAAAAAATGGGTATTGCAGACCGTGGATAAAATAAAAGACAAGATGTCCGCGGTGACGGAAAGAAATAAGGATAAGATTCCTTACACCACAAAGGACGGCGTCTTTGACGACCGTTCAGGAGCCGGGGAGATTAACTGGTGGACCAACGGCTTTTGGGGAGGAATGATGTGGCAGATGTATTCCTTGACAAAGGAAGAACTGTACAAGGAAACGGCTGTAAAGACAGAGGAAAAACTGGACGCGGTGCTGATGGATGCGGCCGGGCTCGACCATGACAACGGCTTTAAATGGCTCCCTACCGCGGTAGCCAATTACCGGGTGACAAAAAATGAAACGTCCTACAATCGGGCGATTATCGCCGCCAATAATCTGGCGGGACGCTTTAATTTGGCGGGCCGTTTTATCCGGGCATGGAACGACTGGGGCGGCGTGGACCACAGAGGCTGGGCGATTATCGACTGCATGATGAATCTTCCGCTCCTGTATTGGGCCAGCGACGCGACGGGAGACCCCCGCTTTAAGCAGATTGCTATAGCTCATGCGGACACGGCGCAGCGATGCTTTGTGCGGGACGACGGCTCCGTAAACCACATTGTGGAGTTTGACCCTTTCAGCGGGGAAATGATAAGAACCTACGGCGGACAGGGGTATCGGGTGGGCTCCTCATGGACAAGGGGACAGAGCTGGGGCCTGTACGGCTTTACCCTCAGTTATATCCACACAAAGAATGAAAATTATTTAAATACCGCAAGGAGAATCGCCCATTACTTTATCGCGAACACCCCGGAAAACGGTTTGATTCCGGTAGATTTCCGGCAGCCTGCGGAGTGCCCGTGGGAGGATTCCACAGCGGCGGCTATTGCGGCCTGCGGGCTTATCGAGCTCTCAAAGTATGTATCCGGCAGGGATAGCGATATTTACCTAAACGCGGCGTTAAAGCTCTTAAAGGCTTTGGACGAAAAGCGGTGCAGTTGGGATTCCGGCATCGACAATCTGCTTGAAAAATGTACGGCGGAATATCACAGCAATGAACATGAATTTTCCATTATTTACGGAGATTACTATTTTATAGAAGCCCTTCTCAAGTTGTCGGGGCAGGATTTATTCATTTGGTAATATTAAATTTTTTTAATATTATAAATCATTTCAATAGGAAAGAGAGGGAAAAGAATGAAAAAGAAATTAGTAGCAGCAATGATGGCGGCAGTCATGACAATTGGCTTGCTTGCCGGATGTGGCGGCGGTTCTGACGCTTCCACAGGAGACAGTGCAGCATCGACAGAAGATGCAGGTTCAGAGGAAGCCGCGCCGGCAGCAGAACCTCAGCAGGCGGAAGTTGCAGAGGCGACCGGCGAGGACGTTACCATTAAGGTGGCGTTGTGGGATTACTCCAACACAGAGTATTACAAGACGATGTTTGACGCTTTCCAACAGCAGTATCCGAACATCTCCATCGATGTAGTTGAGTTTACTGCAGACGAGTATGAAGATGTTGTAACGACGCAGTTAGGCGGCAAGCAGGATTTTGACGTTGTATTCATGAAAGGAACTCCTAAGCTTGCAGCTCTGGTTAATCAGGGACATGTTTACGCAATCGACGATTTGCTTGCAAACGATGCAGATTTTGACAAGGATGCATACGCAGGCCTCGTTGACGAGTTAAGCCTTGACGGACATACATACGCGCTTCCTTTCCGTTATGACAACAACCTGTTATTCTACAACAAGGATTTGTTTGACGCGGCAGGTATTGCTTATCCTGAAGACGGCATGAGCATGGCGGATTATCATGCGCTGGCAGCTCAGTTGACAGGCGGCGAGGGCAACGACAAGGTATACGGCGCTCACGTACATACATGGGCAAGCAACGTTTATATGTATCCTGCAAGAACAGAAGCATATAAATTTGACGACCCTGCAACCTATGAAAGTCTGCTCGACTATTATAATGAAATTCTTGCAATGCAGGACGAAGGACTGGTTCAGGATTACGGTATGTTAAAATCTTCCAATATCCATTATTCAGGCGTATTCTACAATCAGCAGGCAGCTATGATGCAGATGGGTACATGGTATATCAACATGCTGTTTGAGAATGTAGGCGAAGGCAAGGAAAACAACTTCAACTGGGGCGTATGCTCTATTCCTAACAACGACGGCATGGGTCTTGGAAATTGTATCGGCGGCGTTACTCCCGTATGTATCGGCGCATATGCAACCCATCCCGCAGAGGCATGGCAGTTTATTAAATATATCTGCGGTGAAGAAGGAGCTAAGGTTCTGGCTTCCTGCGGTATTATCCCCGGATACAGCTCACCCGCTGTTGGAGAGATTTTCGACGCAGCTCCTCAGACCTATCCTAACGCTCCTGAAGGACTTTCCAAGTATTTGAACTGTGAGAAGAATCTGCCTGAGCAGCCTATGAACGCAAAGGGCGGCGAAATCAGCACAATCGTTGATGAAGAGCACAGCGCAATTATGACAAAGAGTATTTCAGCAGAAGAAGGCGTACAGAATATGATAGACAGAGTTACCGCTGTTTTAGCTGAGTAAGAGGTTTTTTAACAGCCGCCTGAAGCTCAGTTGTCAGGCGGCTGTTTTACAAAGGGTATCTTTGTATAAGGAAGGAGGATTCAATCCTATGGGTAAGAGCAGTACAGACGGGCAGGTGAAGGCGTCCACGTTGAGAAGAAGAAAAACGTTAGTCGCGTATTCCTTTATTCTGCCAAATTTGATTGGTTTCTTTATATTTACATTTGTACCGATTGTATTTTCATTATTCTTAAGTTTCTGCGAGTGGGATTCCGGTAATCCGCTCAAGTTTGTAGGGTTAAAGAACTTCATTACCATGTTTACCAATGACAAGAGCTTTTGGATTTCATTGAAAAACACGATTTATTATACAGTGGTGACAACGCCGCTTACATTGGGGCTGGCATTGTTCCTTGCGGTTTTGATGAATAAGCCCTTAAAGGGACGCGTATTTTTCCGTTCGGTATTATTCTTCCCTTACGTTGCATCGCTGGTTGCCATTGCTGTGGTATGGATGGCCCTGTTCAATCCTGAAAAGGGACCTGTAAACGGCATATTGATGGCTCTTGGAGTTGCAAATCCGCCCAGATGGGCAGCATCCACCACATGGGCGATGCCCACCATTATCGGCCTGACCGTATGGAAAGGCATGGGTTATTATATGATTGTTTATCTGGCTGCCTTACAGGGCATTTCCAGAGAATTGTACGAGGCGGCTTCGCTGGACGGAGCCAACGGCTGGCAGCAGTTTTGGAATGTTACATGGCCGGGAATCCTTCCGACTACTTTCTATATCTTAATGATGCTGCTGGTTGCAACGTTTAAATCTTATGACACTATGTATATTACCACACAGGGCGGTCCCGGCGAGGCGACGAAGGTTTTGGCCTACCATATTTACAATCAGGCCTTCAAGAGCGCGAAGTTTGGTTACGCCAGTGCGGTTGCTATGGTTCTTCTCGTTATTATCCTGATTGTCACATTGATTCAGTTTAAGTTCGAGAAGAAATTCTCAAATGACTAAGGGGGTGGAAGCTATGACGAGTGGTGAAAAATTAACTACAGGCGAAATTGTCAGGAAGGTACTGCTGTATGCTGCCCTGATTATTATGGCGTTTATCATGCTGGTTCCCTTTGCATGGATGATTTCCGCTTCCTTAAAATTTGAAAAGGATGTATTTTCCTTCCCGATCGTGTGGATTCCTGAAAATCCTCAGTGGAGCAACTACAGTGAAATTTGGCAGAGAGTTCCGCTGCTCACCGGTTTCTTCAACAGTGTGAAGCTGACGGTGTGCGTTACCCTGTTGCAGCTTGCAACCTCAAGCTTGGCGGCATACGCGTTTGCAAAGCTGGAGTTCAAGGGCAGAGATACCATTTTTATGCTGTACATTATGACGATTGCTATTCCTTGGCAGGTATACATGGTTCCTCAGTATAAGATGATGACAATTTTTGGCCTGACAGACAGCCATTTAGGCATTATCTTGATGCACGCCTTCACGGCGACGGGGGTGTTCCTGATGAGGCAGTTCTTTATGGGAATTCCCACAGAGCTTTTGGAGGCGGCGAGAATCGACGGCCTCAGCGAGTACGGTATTTGGGCGAAGCTGATGCTTCCTCTGTCAAAGCCCGTTATCGCAACCCTGTGCCTCACGTCCTTCACCTTTGAGTGGAACGACTTCATGGGTCCGTTGATTTATCTGTCAACCACCGAGAAAAAGACCCTGCAGGTAATGCTGCGAATGTTCAATACACAGTATTCCTCCAATTACGCGCTGATTATGGCGGCGGCTACGGTTGCCTTGATACCGGTGCTTATTTTGTTCGTATTCCTGCAGAGATACTTCGTTGAAGGTGTTGCGACATCCGGCCTTAAGGGGTAAAATTACATAGGAGCAAGTAAAATTGCAATATAGGAAAAATGCCCTGACGGGCATTTTTCTTGTATGATTGAACGTTGAAGAAGCAAATAAAAACAGCAAAAGCCTGAAAGCGCAAGGAACGATTTACAGATGCAAAGCAAATGAAAACCGTTCCAGATAAAAATTGCAGAAGGGCGTCTGCGGAACTGGAGTAGAGGATTTAATATGATTAGAACGTTTAAGACAAACAAAATCAGAAAAGTAACGGAATTAAGCGACAGCCTGTGGAGTTTTTCACCCTGCGACGGCGAGTTTGCGGGAAAGGTTTATCCGGTTGCGGTGCCCTGCTGCTGGGAAAGCCTTCCGGATTTTTCCGCGTATCGCGGAGTTGGCGCATTTACAAAGGAATTTCAAGGGGGCGGCAACGTGCGTCTGGTGTTTAAGGGCGTCAGCCACACGGCAAGGGTCTGCGTGGACGGCGAGGAAGTAGGAACCCATTACAATGCGTACACGCCTTTTTCCATTGTGGTAAAAAATTTGGAACAGGGGCCGCATAAGCTGGAGGTTTATGCGGACAACCGGTTTAGCGAGGAAAGCGCTCTTCATGTGCCCAACGATTATATGAGCTACGGCGGAATTTCAAGGGGAGTTGTGCTGGAGGAGCTGGGGGAAGCCTATATCGAGTACATTCATGCAATTCCAGTAAAGGAAGCCGACGGGTGGAGCGTTCAGGTCTCCGTGAAGGTGAACTCGCTTTCCGAAAAGGATTTGGCGTACTGTCTTAAGCTGCAGTTGGAAGGCGGCGAGGCTGTGACGGAAAGTTTAATTTTAAAGGCCGGGGAAGAAAAAATTCTTGAGAAAAAGCTTTGCGCCGGGGAGGTAGAGGCGTGGGATATGGAACACCCTAAACTTTACGGAATCTCCGCGGAGCTTTTGGAGGATACGGCGAAGAGTTCGGCCGGAGAGACGGAGCAAGAGGCAAATACAGCGGAGCTTTCAGCGGCAAGGCCGGTGGATGATTTAATAGAGCGGCTGGGCTTCCGCGAGATAAAGACGGAGGGGAAGGATATCCTGCTTAACGGCAAAAAGCTGAGAATCAAGGGCTTTTGCCGCCATGAGGATCATCCCATGTTTGGCTGCGCCCTTCCCTTTACGGCAATTCAGCAGGATTTACAGATTGCAAAGGATTTGGGGGCTAACGCAATGCGTACCTCCCATTATCCCAACGACGAGCTGTTTCTTGATTTGTGCGACGAGCAGGGAATTTTGGTGTGGGAGGAAAACCACGCGAGAGGGCTGTCCCTTGAGCAGATGCAGAATCCCAATTTTGAGCGGCAGGCGGAGGACTGCATCAGGGAAATGATTACGGTCCACATCAATCACCCTTCCATTATTATATGGGGTATCTTGAACGAGTGCGCCAGCGAGACGGAATACGGATATGAGTGCTACAAAAAGCAGTACGATTTAATTCGCAGCATGGATACCTCAAGGCCGCGCTCCTCTTCCAGTTGCAAGTTTAAGACGGATATCTGCTTTGGCTTGCCGGAAATTGTCTCCTATAACCTGTATCCTGAATGGTATCACGATACGCCGGCGGGGGTATATGTAAAAGATATTTATGATTGGGTTCAGAAAGAAAGCGAGGGAAGCGGAAAGCCGTTCCTTGTGACGGAAATCGGGGCGGGGGCCATTTACGGCTACAGAACGCCCACCCTGTGCAAGTGGTCGGAGGAATATCAGGCGAAAGCTCTTGAGGACCAGATTACAGGCGTTTTGGAACAGGAAGGATGCAGCGGCATCTTTATCTGGCAGTTCTGCGATGTGCGAATCAGCTTCGAGTGGTTCAGCAACAGGCCCCGCACCATGAATAACAAGGGGATTGTGGACGAATACAGACGGCGGAAGCTGTCTTACGATGTGGTGAAGCGATTGTATCATTCCTATTCGGATTATAGATAAGATATATTACAGATAAGGGATAGAAAAAAGTAAAAATAATTATGTTGAGGCTGTCGCGTTAAGATTCTGACGTGCAAGATGAAGGATTGGCATATGGCATATTGCCAGACACTAAAGTTCTTGTACCCATTTTCTTAAGGCGGCAGCCTCAAGCGGTTTTAAGCGCAGGGGCTTGAAAAGAAAGGCGCTTTTGTGTATGGTAGAGGGAGGAGAACGCCTATTATGAGCCCTCCTACGTTGTTGCAAGAGCATATCAGGCGGGAGGATTTTGATGGAAAAGAAAACAATCCAAGAAAAAATTGAACGGTTGCTTTCAAAAGAGTACTACTGCACTTTGGAGGAATTAAATCAAAAGGGAAATTTATACCCTATTAACACAGATGCAAAAAAGCCCTACATCAAAATATTAGCGTATAAAAACTGCATTGCTATATGTACTTCAAAGAATTTGCATGAAAAAGCAAAGGAATTGCTGCAAGATAAAAACAGGGATGAAATTTTTGAGCTGCCCTATGTCTATGGGCAGACAATTCACTATGTTCCTGCCGGTGAATATGCTGGCGCTATACCGGCGCTGCCAAATTATAGCTGCGAATCTCTTTTTGACGGAGATATTTCTATATTAGAGGGGCTTAAAGGCTTTGAAAATTCACTGGGTTTTGACGGCGATGGTTATACGCCGACGAGGGCGGTCTGTATTGTAAGGGACGGTGGAAAAATTGCAGGGATTGCAGGGGCGGCGGGGACTTCCGTGGACGGCCTATGGGAAATGGGCGTGGACGTTGCGGAGGAAAACAGAAACGCCGGACTAGGCACTTATTTAGTGAAAAATTTGACAAGGGAGCTGCTGGCGCGGGGAATCATTCCTTTCTATTCGGCTTCCGTGACAAATATCGGTTCCCAGATGGTGGCGCATAGATGCGGTTATATTCCGATGTGGGTCGATACCTTTGGCACAACTCTTGACGGAAGCTCCGTATATAATGGCATTGTGCAGAAAATGGCGGGATATACAATATTTGACGGATAAGAAAGACAAAGGATAAGTATTTATGATGGAGATAACTTCCTTATTTAAAGTTGTAGGCATTGCGGCGGCTTTGATTATTTTTGCAGTCATTTTTTGTATTTTTTTGAGACGCCGCCGAAGGGTAGATACTTTTGAGGATATGGACGGGCATGAATTTGAATATTACTGCGCGGATTTGCTTGAGAGAAGAGGATTCCTTGAGGTGGAGGTGACGCGGGGCAGCGGCGATTATGGAATAGACATTTTGGCGGAAAAGGATGGAGTGACTTATGCCGTTCAGTGCAAACGCTACAACGCCCCGGTGGGCGTTAAGGCGGTTCAGGAGGCCTATGCAGGCAGGGATTATTACGATAGAATGGTGGGAGCCGTGATGACAAATCAATATTTTACCGCCCCGGCGGTGGAGGCGGCAAAAAAGCTGAAAATTTTGCTGTGGGACGGCGGCTACATAGAAAGCATGGCGGAGGAAGACTAAGATGCCGCCAGCATTTCATGTAAGCCCTGAAAATCGGAAGGCCCTGTCTCCAGAACAAACTGGTGGAAACGCTGCAGGGTAAATTCGTCTCCCCACGCGCTGCGCGCCGAATCTTGCAAAGCAAGGAACTCCAAAAAGCCAAGATAATATTTTAAGTAGGTTACAGGCCCCTCTGCAATATACTGATAAATGGCGGAAACGGTCTCCGCATTTGTAATGCCTATTTTTCCCAAAATCGCCTGAACCTGCCTTGGAGTTGCCCCTTCATAGTGAATGGCAATGTCAAGCAGGGAATAAAGGCATAGCTGTAGATTCCGGTCAAGCCTGCAGGCCTCGTACCAGAGGGCGGTCTGCGGGTGGGCGTCGCCTAAAAGCTGCTGGGCGTAGCCGTAGGATAAGTTTTCAACATACAGGGCCCACCCCTCCACATAGCCGCCGTAGTGCAAAAGATAGCGGATAGGGGAGACATTTTGGCGGTTCATGTATAGCTGGCTGTACACCGTTTGATAAAGGTGGCCGGGGTATCCCTCGTGGGCCAAGGTAGTGTACAGGGTCAGCGCGTCGGGCGAATTTTTGTGATTGATATAAATGATATTATGGCTCATGTCGTCGATAGGCGGCGTTAAGTAATAGGCGGGGCTGGTATAGTTTTCCATGGAAGGGGATACGCTCTTGATGGTGCAGGAAGGGGCAAAATCTTCCGAGGCGGGGAAAGCCGGAAAATCCGATGCAATGCGGCTTTGCAGGTCCGCAAGCATTTCCTCAGGGGTGGAGAGCGGGAAGGATGCTTGTATGCCGCTGCCTGTGGAGGCCAGTTCGGGATGGGTGTTGTATAAATTTATCAGGGCGGCAATGTTCTGCTGAAAATCCTTCCAGAGCATGGACTTAATTTCAGGAATGGCGCGGGAGGACCCGGTGGTGGAGGCAAGGAGATATTCATAGTAAGCGCGGCCGTCGGGAAAGTAGCAAAGGCCCATGGAGTTGGCGCCGCTGCCCTGAAGGATAGTAAAGGCGTCCGCAACCTCCTCGTAGGCGGGAGCCATAACGGTGGTTAAGAGCCGGTCGTTTTCAGAAATCCAGTTTTCCTTCTGCGAAGCGGTGATGACGCCCTCCTGCACAAGCGCGTCAAGCCGTTCCTGAAAGGTGGCGTGCAGAAAATGGCTGCCCGAAGCAAGCAAATCCCTGTCCATAATTTCCATGCATTGCTTTACAATTTTTCCGGCGGAGGCGTCCGACATGAAAAGCCCGTTTTGAGATTTTTCCTTTTCGTATTGAATCAGGCCTTCAAAGTAGGTATCCGTTTGGTCCAAAAGATGAAGGTAATCCTCCACGTCCTTTTCACAGCGGAAGGTGTAATCCGCAAGGAGGATGGGGAGCCCCGACTGCATCCCTGAGGAGGGCGCAAGGGGTTCGCTGTAGTAGGGATAAGCCGCACCCTCAAGGCGCAGCGCAAGATACCGAGAGAGCAAATCATAGGTGTAAGCGTCGCTGGCGCTTAAGCGGTCGCGGGAAATTTTGGAAAGCCGTTCGAGGACGCTTGCGATATCCGCCGCAGAATCATTTTCGCTATTGCGGCTGCGGTCTTTGTTTTTGGAGCCGTTGCCGCTTTTGAGGCCGTTGTTGCTTTTAGAGTTGTTGCTGCCACTTTTGCGGTTATTCTTTTGGTTTTGTTGACGGTTGTATTCGTCGGACAGATTTTCTTCTTCCGCAACGTAAGAAGAAAGAACGGCGTCGCCGGTAAAGCCCCATTTTTCGGGCCAAGCCAAAGTATAGTGGAGACTTAAGGTATCTCCCGAAAGCTCCGAGTAAAACAATTCCTCGGACAAAGCCTTGAACTTACGGCTGTCGTTTGCAAAAAGGCAGTAATATAAGAAAAGCAGGCCGGCAAGGAGAAGGGCGGCCAGACAAAATAGTTTTTGTTTTCGGGTAAGTTTTTTTCCAAGCGGCAAAGTTGTAGCCTCCTGAGACTATTCGTTTGATTATATGATACAGTTGTGATAAAATATTACATGCTTGACATGGGCGGGAGATATTGCAAAAGTCGTATCCTTCTCTGAGGCGGATTCTTTTCTTTTGCAAAGAGCAGGTAAGCCCCGAAGCTGCCGCCAAATGTCTGCAGGCAGTCGTTTGGCTTGCTGTTTGCAAAGAAAAATACTTATAGGCAAATTTATGCTGAATAAAAAATGGAGGACAAAATGAACAATCTGGAACTGAAAAAAACAGCCAACGAGGTGCGGAAAGGAATTGTCACGGCGGTTCACAGCGCGAAAGCGGGACATCCGGGGGGCTCCTTGTCCGCGGCAGATATTTATACGTATCTTTATTTTGAGGAAATGAACGTGGACCCGAAAAATCCCAAGATGGAGAATAGGGACCGCTTTGTGCTCTCCAAGGGTCATACGGCTCCGGGGCTATACTCTGCGCTGGCCAACAGGGGTTTTTTTCCGGTGGAGGATTTGACGACTTTGCGCAAGCTGGGCTCTTATCTTCAGGGACACCCTTGCCTGCAGCATGTCCCCGGCGTGGACATGTCCAGCGGTTCGTTAGGACAGGGCATCTCCGCGGCGGTGGGCATGGCTCTTTCCGCCAAGATGGACGGAAAAGAGTTCCGTGTTTACACCCTTCTTGGGGACGGCGAGTTAGAAGAAGGACAAGTTTGGGAGGCGTCCATGTTTGCGGGGCACCGCAAGCTGGATAATCTTGTAGTGATTGTGGACAACAACGGTCTGCAGATTGACGGGCCCGTCTCGGAGGTCTGCTCTCCTTATCCCATTGACAAAAAATTTGAGGCCTTTAATTTTCATGTTATCAATGTGGACGCTCACGATTTTGACGCGATTCGGGCGGCCTTTAAGGAGGCGAGGGATACCAAGGGGATGCCCACGGCGATTATCGCCCACAGCCTAAAGGGCAAGGGAGTTTCCTTTATGGAGGGAAGCATTGATTGGCATGGCAAGGCGCCCAACGACGAGCAGTACGCGGCGGCGATGGCGGATCTTGAAAGGATTGAGAGTGAACTTTATGAGGAGGAAAATGCGTAATGGCCGATATGAATAAAAAGGAAGTGAAAAAGATTGCCACCAGAGAAAGCTATGGCAGTGCGCTGGTGGTGCTGGGGGCGGAAAATCCCAATGTAGTGGTATTGGATGCGGATTTGGCGGCGGCCACGAAAACGGGAATGTTTAAGAAGGTTTATCCCGAACGCCATATAGACTGCGGGATTGCGGAGTGCAACATGATGGGTATTGCGGCCGGGCTTGCCACCACGGGAAAGATTCCCTTTGTCAGCAGCTTTGCCATGTTTGCGGCGGGAAGGGCTTTTGAGCAGGTGAGGAATTCCATAGGGTATCCCCACTTAAACGTAAAAATTGGGGCGACCCACGCGGGAATTACGGTAGGCGAGGATGGAGCCTCCCATCAGTGCAACGAGGATATTGCTTTGATGAGGACGATTCCCGGCATGGTGGTTATGTGCCCGGCGGACGATATTGAGGCGAGAGCGGCGGTAAAGGCGGCGGCGGCGTATGTGGGACCCGTGTATATGCGATTCGGGCGCGCCGTGTGCCCGGTTATCAACGACAGGCCGGATTATCGCTTTGAGATTGGAAAGGGAACAGTCCTCCGGGAGGGGAAGGACGTTACCATTATAGCCACGGGCATTTGCGTGGGCGGCGCCCTTGAGGCGGCGGAAAAGCTGGCGGAAGAAGGGGTCAGCGCGGAAGTGATTGATATTTGCACCATCAAGCCTCTTGACGAGGAGCTGATTGTCAGCTCCGCAAAAAAGACGGGGAAAGTGGTGACGGCAGAGGAGCACTCCGTAATCGGCGGTTTGGGCAGCGCGGTGTGCGACGCACTTTGTAAATTATATCCGGTTCCGGTTATGAAAATCGGTATGCAGGACGTGTTTGGCGAATCCGGTTCTGCAGCGGCGCTTGTTGAAAAATATAAACTGGATGGCAAGGGAATTTACGAGCAGGTGAAGGATTTTCTAAACTAGAAAGTTGGAGAGAACATGAAGTATATTTTGGCGCCGTCTCTTCTTGCGGCGGACTTTAACATATTGGGACAGCAAATCAAGGAAACGGAGGAAGCCGGAGCAGAGTATCTTCATATTGATGTTATGGACGGTATTTTTGTGCCCAGCATTTCCTTTGGGATGCCTCTTATAAAGTCTATCAGAGGGAAAAGCCGTCAGTTTTTTGACGTGCATTTGATGATTGTTGACCCCATAAGGTACATTGAGGAATTTGCAGCCTGCGGAGCCGACGGGATTACCTTTCATTTGGAGGCTGTTGAAAATGTGGACGAGGTGATAGAAAAGATTCATGGGGCCGGGGCAAAGGCGGGGATTTCCATTAAGCCGGGAACTTCCATAGAAGCGTTGTACCCCTATCTTTCTAAGGTGGAGATGGTTTTGATTATGAGCGTGGAGCCGGGCTTTGGGGGGCAGTCCTTTATGCCGGAGGCTTACGACAGAATTAGGTGCCTGCGCAGTTATTTAGATGAAAAGGGCTTGCCGGTAAAGATAGAGGTTGACGGCGGGCTGGGCAAAAAGAACGTGAGAGAAGTAATCGAGGCCGGAGCGGACGTCTGCGTGGCCGGTTCGGCGGTGTTTAAAAAACGCAGTATAGACGAAAATATCGCCCAGTTTATGAAAGCTTTTAAAGAAAAAGAAAACTTGAAAAAAATTTGAAAAAGAAAATTTGAAAAAGAAAATTAAAAAAACATGCGAAAAAAAACGTGTGAAAAAAAACGCGAAAAAGCAGACTTGAAAAAGAAGACGGAATATGATGACGAAATTAGGCAGAAACGAGCCCTGCTGGTGCGGCAGCGGCAGAAAGTATAAGGCGTGCCACATGGCGATGGACGAAAAGATTCATCGTTATGAGCTGGAAGGCCATATTGTACCGGATAGAAAAATCATAAAGACAAGAAAGCAGATAGAGGGGATTAAGGAGAGCAGCGTTATCAATATTGCCGTGCTGGACGCGGTGGGGGAAATGATAGGGCCCGGCGTCAATACGCAGCAGATTGACGACCTTGTACACGATATGACCGTGCAGATGGGAGGAATTCCCGCCCCGCTGAATTATGAGGGGTATCCTAAAAGCGTCTGCACCTCCATCAACGAGGTAGTCTGCCATGGGATACCCTCCAAGGACAGGATTTTGCAGGAGGGCGACATTGTCAATGTGGACGTTTCTACTCTTTACAAAGGCTATTTTTCGGATTCCTCCAGAATGTACTGTATCGGAAAGGTCAGCGAGGAAAAGAAAAGGCTTGTGGAAGTGACGAAGGAGTGCATGGAAAAGGGGCTGGAGATGGTGAAGCCGTGGGGTTTTCTTGGGGATATGGCCCATGCGGTGAACACCCACGCCATGGCGAACGGCTACAGCGTGGTAATTGATATTGGCGGCCATGGAATCGGGCTTGAATTCCATGAGGAACCCTTTGTAAGCTACGTTACAACGCCCGGAACGGAAATGCTTATGGCGCCGGGGCTGGTGTTTACCATCGAGCCCATGGTGAATATGGGAACCAGCGAGATTTATGTGGACGATGACGACAATTGGACGGTTTACACGGCGGACGGAAAGCCCTCGGCACAGTGGGAGATTACCGTGGCGGTCACTGAGGATGGGCATGAGGTTCTCACTTGGTAGGTAAATAGGATTTATGTTTATAAAAGAGCAGTACGGTCATGCAAAAGGGGAATGATAAATTTTGTATGGCCTTTAAAAATAAGGTGAAAGGATTTTATTATGTACGATGTGATTATTGTTGGAGCGGGAGTGAGCGGATGCGCCGTTGCAAGGGAGCTGTCCCGGCTGGATTTGAAAACGGCGGTTCTGGAAAAGGCTTCCGACGTCTGCGAGGGAACCTCCAAGGCGAACAGCGGCATTGTCCACGCAGGCTACGACGCGATGCCGGGAACCTTGAAGGCAAAGCTGAATCTGGCGGGAAGCCGGAAGATGGAAGCGCTTTCCAAAGAGCTTGACTTTTCCTACAAGAAGAACGGCTCTATCGTCCTTTGCTTTGACGAGAAGGACAGGGGAAAGCTTGAGGAATTAAAGGCTAGAGGAGAAGCCAACGGGGTGGAGGGGCTCTCCATTTTAAACAGGGAAGAGCTTTTAAAGATAGAGCCCGGCGTGGGGGACAGCGCGGCTGCCGCTCTCTATGCGCCCACGGGAGCCATTGTATGTCCCTTTGGCCTCACCATTGCGCTGGCGGAAAACGCCGCGGTAAACGGGGTGGAATTTCATTTCCGCACGAAGGTAGAAGCGGTAGAAAAGAACGAGAAAGGATACCTTGTCAGGACAAACGCGGGGAATTACGAGACAAAAATTGTGATTAACGCCGCCGGGGTCTACGCCGACGCCCTTCACAACATGGTCAGCTCCTACAAAATGAAGATTACGCCGCGGAAGGGGGAATACCTTCTCTACGATAAAAATGTGGGAAATATGGTAAAAAATACCCTGTTCCAATTGCCCACCGCTCTTGGCAAGGGAATCCTTGTGACTCCTACGGTTCACGGGAACCTGCTGACCGGGCCCACCGCCCTTGATATCGAGGACAGGGAAGGGACGGAGACCACCCAGGAGGGGATGGAGCAGGTGACGGAAAAGGCCGCTCTCAGCGTGGAGGGAATTCCTAAGAGGGAGGTTATCACGTCCTTTGCGGGACTTCGGGCCCATGTGACTACGATGCCGGAAATGGAAGAGGACAGGGAGAGCGCATCGGCGGCCTGCGAAGAGGATTTTGTGATTGGAGAGGTGAAGGACGCTCCCGGCTTTATCGATGTGGCGGGAATGGAGTCGCCCGGCCTGTCCTGCGCTCCTGCGACAGGCGAGTATGTAGCCGAAATAGTGAAGGAGATACTGCATCCCGTCCAGAAGGAAAACTTTGTAGGGACCCGGAAAGGGATTCCCAATATGGCGCAGGCTTCAGCCGAGGAAAGGCGGAAGCTGATAGCGGAAAATCCGGCCTACGGAAACGTTATCTGCCGCTGTGAGACGGTGACGGAAGGGGAAATTTTGGACGCCATAAAAAGGCCCCTAGGAGCGACCACCACGGACGGCGTTAAGCGGCGGACGCGGGCGGGAATGGGACGCTGCCAGTCGGGCTTCTGTAACCCGAAGGTGGTGGAAATCCTTTCCCGCGAGCTTAAAATAGATGAAAGCGCAGTCAGAAAATCAGGGGATAGCTCTTGGTATCTTTTGGAGGAAGAATGAAAAAAACAAATTTAATTATTATAGGAGGCGGCCCGGCGGGAATGGCGGCGGCGCTGGCGGCACGGGAAAAGGGAATCAGGGATATTTTGATTCTGGAAAGAGATAAGGAGCTGGGAGGCATTTTAAACCAGTGTATTCACAATGGCTTTGGCCTTCACACATTCAAGGAGGAACTTACGGGGCCGGAGTACGCGGCCCGCTACGTGGATATGATCCGCAGGGAAGAGATTCCCGCCATGCTGAGCACTATGGTGATTGACGTACAGCCCGGCGCGCCCTGCGTTGTAACCGCCATGAATAAGGAAGAAGGCTTATTTCAAATTGAGGCGGGCGCGGTAGTCCTTGCCATGGGCTGCCGGGAGCGTTCAAGGGGCGCGATGAATATACCGGGATACCGGCCGTCTGGGATTTATTCCGCCGGGACGGCGCAGAGGTACGTAAATATAGAAGGAAGGATGCCCGGAAGGGAGATTGTAGTGCTGGGATCCGGCGACATTGGCCTGATTATGGCAAGGCGCATGACCTTGCAGGGGGCAAAGGTGAAGCTGGTGGCGGAAATTATGCCTTATTCCGGCGGCCTTAAGCGAAATATTGTACAGTGCTTGGACGACTTTGGGATTCCTTTAAAGCTCAGCCACACCGTCACAAAGATTCACGGCAAGGAAAGAGTGGAGGGCGTGACGATTGCAAAGGTGGACGAGAATTTAAAGCCTATTTTTGAAACGGAGCAGTTTATAAAATGCGATACGCTGCTTTTGTCCTGCGGTTTGATTCCCGAAAACGAGTTGAGCAGGGGAGCCGGAGCGAAGATGGACGACGTAACCCAAGGGCCGGTGGTGAACGAAAGGCTGGAAACCACTGTGCAGGGAGTTTTTGCCTGTGGGAACGTGCTTCACGTGCACGACCTAGTGGACAACGTATCCTTGGAGGCCGAGAAGGCAGGGGCTTTTGCCGCGGATTACCTTTTAAATGGAAAGAAGGATTGGGGAGAGGCGGTCAGGCCGAAGATACCGGAAAAATCCAAATGTACCCTTCCCGAAGGCCGGGATTTATCCAGCCAGCTTATTTGCATCGGATGTCCGGTGGGGTGCCTGATTACGGTAAAGAAAAATGAGGACGGAAGCCTTGATATTACAGGAAATACCTGCAAGAAGGGGGAAGCCTACGCCCGCAGCGAAATGACCGCCCCGGTTCGGACGGTAACTTCCATGATACGCGTGGAGGGCGGAAGCGGCAAGGTGGTTCCGGTAAAAACCGCGTCGGAGATTCCAAAGGAGAAAATCAGCGCGTGCATGGATGAGATTGAGGCGAGAGTGGTGTGCGCTCCCGTCAAGGTAGGGGACGTGCTGATTGAGAAGGTGGCGGGGACAGTCGTTCCGGTGATTGCCACGGGGAACATGGAAAGCATTACATAAGAAGCAGCTGTGGGGCCGCGTAAAGAGAAGGATGGACAAATTTTGAGTTTGGCAGGCGGCGGACAAAACAGCCGTTGGCAGAGATTTGGCGGATGGAGAGAAGAGAAAGGGGCAAAAAGCATGAGCAAATATGTAATGGCGTTAGACCAGGGGACTACAAGTTCAAGATGTATCCTTTTTAACAAGAAGGGGGAAATTCAAAGTATTGCCCAGAAGGAATTCGGGCAGATTTATCCAAAGCCCGGCTGGGTGGAGCACAATCCTATGGAAATTTGGTCCTCCCAGCTTTCGGTGACGATGGAAGCTATGGCCATGGTGGGGGCGAGGCCGGAGGATATTGCGGGCATTGGAATCACCAACCAGCGGGAAACCACGATTGTGTGGGATAAAAAGACCGGGGAGCCGGTTTACAACGCTATTGTCTGGCAGTGCCGCAGAACGGCGGAAAAGGTGGACGAGCTGGTGGCGGCGGGCTACGGGGATTTAATAAAGGAAAGAACCGGGCTGGTGCCGGACGCTTATTTCAGCGCCACAAAAATTGCGTGGATATTGGACAACGTACCGGAGGCGAGGGAAAGGGCGGAAGCGGGAGAGCTTCTCTTCGGAACGGTGGATAGCTGGCTGATTTGGAATTTAACGAAGGGTGAAATTCATGTTACGGACTACACCAATGCAAGCCGCACTATGCTCTATGATATCCACAGGCTGTGCTGGGACCAGGAGCTTTTGGAGCTTTTAAAGATTCCTGCGTGTATGCTGCCGGAGGTAAAGCCTTCCAGTTGTATTTACGGATATGCGGAAAGCTCGGTGCTTGGCGGGCAGATACCCATTGCCGGAATCGCGGGGGATCAGCAGGCGGCGTTGTTCGGCCAGTGTTGCTTTTCCAGAGGACAGGTAAAAAATACTTACGGGACGGGGTGCTTTCTCCTGATGCACACGGGTACGGAGGCCATTACCTCCAGCCATGGCCTGATAACCACAATTGCCGCCAGTAGCGGGGAACAGGTGGAATATGCTCTTGAGGGAAGCGTGTTTGTTGCGGGAGCGGCGGTGCAGTGGCTGCGGGATGGGATGCGGATGGTGAAAACAGCCGCCCAGACGCAGGAATACGCTGAAAAGACTGAGGACACGGAAGGGGTTTACGTGGTGCCCGCCTTTGCGGGAATGGGGGCCCCTTACTGGAATCCTTACGCCAGAGGCTGCGTGGTGGGAATCACCAGAGGCTGCGGCAAGGAGCATTTTATCAGGGCGACGCTAGAGTCCATTGCTTATCAAACCTACGACGTGCTGAACGCCATGGAGGAGGACGCCGAGGTATCCATTGCAGGGCTTAAGGTGGACGGCGGCGCCAGCGCAAACGACTTTTTGATGCAATTTCAGGCGGACATTTTGGGGGCAAGGGTTTACCGGCCGGAGTGTATTGAGACAACGGCTCTTGGAGCGGCTTATCTTGCGGGGCTTGCCTGCGGCTATTGGAAGAGCAGGGCGGAAATCAGCGAAAACTGGCAGCTTGGCAGAGAATTTGTCCATGAAATGAGCGAGAATCACCGGGAGGAGCTCTTAAAGGGATGGAAAAAGGCGGTTAAGTGCGCGCTGGCTTGGACAGAATGAAAGCTTGCGTTTTCATTTCCGCACGCAGTGGGCCAGAGTTATGCCTGCACGTTTTTGACGAGTGCTGCAAAGGTTTGCTACTCTGCGGGTTATTGACGTGAAAGGGTTTGCGTCCGCTGGGCAGGTACAATGTGCAGGCATAAAAGAAAGAAGCAGCGAGAAGATTGCCGGAGGAGGCAAAAAATATGAAAAAATACAAAGCCGTTAGAAAACTGACGGACAACCGTTTTTTGAATCTCTATGAGATGGACGCGCTGACAAACACAGGCAGTCCTTTTCATTATTATTTCGCGTCCAGAAACAAGCAGGAGGAGCTCCCTCTTTTGACGGGAAAGCTTTGCTCTAACGGGATTGTAATTTACCCGGTTTGGCGGGAGGATCCGGAAAAGCTGGTGATGCTCAGGCAATATCGTTATCCCCTTGACGCGTGGCTTTACGAGCTGCCGGCGGGGTTGATTGACGAGGGGGAGACGGCTTCTGCGGCGGCGGTTCGGGAAATGAAAGAAGAGACAGGTCTTGACTTTATCCCCTACGAGGGCGGAAGCAGCTCTTTGCGGCGGCCGGTGTATCTAGGGGCGGGCTTAACGGACGAGACAAGTACCTCCGTGTTCGGTTTTGCAAGCGGGGAAATATCCGGGAAATTCCGGGAGAGCACGGAGAGCATAGAGGTTCTGCTTGTGGATAAGAAAGAAGCGGCGAGAATTTTAAGCGAGGAACGGGTGTCCCTGCGGGCGGCCTTTTTATTAATGTCCTTTCTTCGTATGAAAAAAGAGGCGCCTTTTGCCTTTTTGGATATAAAATAAGGTAAGAATAATTGAGCGGAGGAAACAGATGGCTAAGGACGTGACATTGGCAGATATTGCGGCGAAGGTGGGGGTCAGCAATGTTGCCGTTTATAAGGCGCTGACGGACAAGCCGGGCGTGAGCGCCAAGTTGCGTGAGGAGATAAAGCTGCTGGCAAAGGAAATGGGCTATACCAGCGGGGGAGCGGAGGCAGGAAGGAAAACGGGGAATATCGGCGTGATTGTGCCCGAACAGTATTACGGCTATTCCACTTCCTTTTATGGTCAGCTCTATGAGAAGGTAGTCAAGGCGTTATACAAGAGCGAATATTTTGGAATTTTGGAGCTCTTGACCTTGGAGGATGAAAAGAATATCTGTGTTCCGAAGGTGATGCAGGGGGATAAGGTGGACGGCCTGATTTTCATTGGGCAGATGCAGGAAAGCTATATTGATTTTATGATAAATCAGACAAAGCTTCCGGTATTTTTTTTGGACACCTACGTTCCGCTGTCTACTTTTGATACCGTGATATCGGACGGCTATTACGGGACTTATATTATGACAAGCTATTTAATCAGCTTGGGCTTTCGGCGGATTGGGTTTGTGGGGAGCGTGGACGCCACCGGCAGCATTGCGGATAGGTTTTGGGGCTATCGGAAAGCACTGCGGGAGAATGGCATTGCCTATGAGGAGAGCTGGGAAATACCGGACAGGGACGAGCGGGGAAACCTCCTTGAAACCATAGCGGAGAATATAAACGGGTTGGAAGCGTTTGTCTGCAACTGCGACCTTGCGGCCCACACCTTGATACAAAATTTGGAAGGGCGTGGGTATCAGATTCCGGGGGATATTTCCGTGGTGGGGGTGGACGATTTTCTTCCGGCGGGAATGGACAATACCAGAATCACCTCCTACAAGGTGGATATGACGCGGATGGCGGAGCTGTGCGTAAAGTCGCTGATTAAAAAGATTCAAGGGAAAAAATATGCGGAAGGCGTTCAGATTGTGACGGGGGGAATCGTTTACAAAAGGACGGTTGCAAAAAAGAATGAAGAGAGAAGAAAATAAGTATTTGCGCGCCCTGCGGGCGGCGTTTCCCCATACGATTCCAATTTTTGCCGGATTCTGGTTCCTTGGAATGACCTATGGAATTTATATGAATGTTTCCGGTTTTAGTTTTTTGTATCCCATGCTGATGGGCGCAACCATCTTTGCCGGTTCAGTGGAGTTTGTGGCGGTGAGTATGCTGCTTAGCGCGTTTAATCCCCTGCAGGCGTTTCTCATGACCCTCATGATTAACGCAAGGCATTTATTTTACGGCATTTCCATGCTGGATAAATATAAGGGAACGGGCTGGAAAAAATTTTATTTAATTTTCGGTATGTGCGACGAGACTTTTTCCATCAATTATACCGCGGAGGCTCCGGCCGGTGTGGATAAGGGGTGGTTTATGTTTTTTGTTACCCTGCTGAACCATTTTTACTGGGTGTTCGGGGCGACTTTGGGAGGAATTTTCGGCTCCTTTATCCATTTTAACACGGAGGGGCTTGATTTTGTTATGACGGCCATGTTTGTGGTGATTTTCATGGAACAATGGCTAAAGGAAAAAAGGCATACCAGCGCGCTTTTGGGGCTTGGTTTGTCCCTTGTAAGTTTGCTTTTATTTGGCGCGGATAATTTTATTATTCCGGCAATGGCGGCCATTCTTGGAGTGTTGACGCTGGCTCGGCCAGTGATGGAGAAAGGAGCGGAGGCATGAATCTGACGCAGAGGCTTATTACAATCGGTATGGTGATTTTGGGAACGATGCTCACTAGATTCCTGCCTTTCATTTTGTTCCCGTCGGGAAAGCCGACGCCGAAGTATATCCAGTACCTTGGCCGCGTCCTGCCTGCGGCGGTGTTCGGCCTTCTGGTGATTTACTGTCTGAAAAATGTCAGTATTTTTTCAGGGAGCCACGGGATTCCAGAACTGATTTCCATTGTGCTGGTGATTGGGCTGCATTTGTGGAAGCGGCAGATGCTTTTGTCCATTGCAGGGGGAACGGTGTGCTATATGCTGCTGGTGCAGTTGGTGTTTTGAGGGGAATTTTATATGAAAAGACTGCGGTTTTGACATATTAAATCAATAAAAGGGGGTGATGTGCAGTGAATATGCAGGAAATTAGGCAGAGACTTTCAAAAAGTGAAAGAGCGGATTTTGAGTGCAAGGAAGCAAGAAATTCCGTTCCAAAATCGATATACGAATCCTATTCGGCTTTTGCAAATACGAAAGGCGGGCACATCATTCTGGGTATTGCGGAAAATAAAGAGAAAAAGAATCCGAAAGAACGGTTTACGATACAAGGAGTGGAAGATGCAAGTAAAATTTTAGAAGATTTTTGGAATACCATTAATGGAAATAAGGTAAATATTAATATTTTGATTGACGATGATGTTTATGTGGTTGAAGAGGGAAATATTAAGCTTGTTGTCATCCATGTTCCGAGGGCTGATTATAAATCTCGGCCAATTTATGTTGGAGAGAATCCATATAAAGGAACATTTAAGCGTAATAATGAAGGTGATTATCATGCTAAAGATTATGAAGTAAATGCGATGATTCGGGACCAGAATACGGAGGGGAATGACGGCCTTGTTTTGGAATATTATGGGATGGACGATGTGGATACAGAAACGTTGAAGCGTTATCGCATTATGTTTAAGACGACGAACCCAGACTATATTTGGAATAATTTGGATGACAGAGAATTTCTTGAAAATTTGGGCGCTTATCGGAGAGACAGAAGAAAAGGTGTAGAAGGGATAACCATGGCTGGTCTAATGATGCTTGGCAAAGGACTGGCAATCAGGGATGAATTTGACAATATATTTATGGATTATCGTGATGAAACCGGGGCAACAACGGACATGCGTTGGCTGGACCGCGTTACTTATGACGGTACATGGGAAAATAATTTATTTAACTTTTTCATCAAGGTATCGCCAAAACTTACCGCCGATTTGAAAAAGCCATTCAAATTATCGGGGGACGTACGTGTTGACGATACGCCGGTTCACAAAGCGATTAGGGAAGCGTTTGTCAATATGATAATTCATGCGGATTATCAGCTTGATGCCGGTGTGCTTAAAATTGTTAAAAATAATGAAGGTTTTTTCTTTACGAATCCGGGAACTTTGAAATTGCCGAAAGAGCAAATTTACCATGGCGGAGATTCAAAAACGCGCAACGGGCGGATGCAGACGATGCTTCGAATGGTTGGTTTTGGGGATAATGCTGGTTCTGGGTTTCCAGCAATTCTTTCTGTATGGAAAAATGAAGGGTGGAAAGAGCCTGAGTTAATAGAAGATACGCAATTGAATCAGGTGACTTTGGCGTTAAGGATAGAAAATGCTAGCGAAAGAGCTGAAGAGGAGCCAAAAAAGAGCCAAAAAAGAGCCAAAAAAGAGCCGAAGAGGAGCCGAAGAGGAGCCAAAGAAGAGCCAAAAAGGAGCCAAAAATATTGAAATAACAAATGAGGATGAACGCAAGGATTTGATATTGAATTTATTGGGGGAAAATCCTAATATAACGCAGATAAATATTGCAAAAGAGTTAAATTTAACTAGAAAGCAGGTTCAAGTTGTAATAAAAGCATTGCAGGATGAAAATATTCTTGAAAGAGAAGGCTCTAATAGGAGTGGGCGGTGGATTGTAAAAGGATAAGTCATTGAAAATGAAGCCTCAGGCAGCTAATATGGTTGCCTGTTGCAGTATAGCCAAAGATTTTTTAAATTTTCCCCAAAGGTGATTGATTAATTTAACTAAAAATAATATAATTAAATTAACTAAAAACATCTCGATTAATTAATAAAGCGAAAGGAGAATCACAAAATGAGCAGCGTAAAAATTTATGGAATTTCCGCTTCCAATATTCCGTGGCAGGAGAAGCCGGAGGGGCTTTGCGATGCGCCGGTGTGGCGGTACGATGAAAACCCAATTATTGGCCGCAATCCGGTAAAGGGCGTGGCAAGAATTTTTAACAGCGCGGTAATGCCCTATGAAGGAGAGTTTATCGGAGTATTCCGCGGCGAGCAGACGAACGGGATTCCTTACATTTATCTCGGAAGAAGCAAGGATGCCATTCACTGGAATTTCGATGAGAATAAGATTCCTTTTAAGGACGAGGACGGAAACGATTTTATGCCCGTGTACGCATACGACCCAAGGCTTGTAAAGGTGGAGGATACCTACTATATTATATGGTGTCAGGATTTTTACGGCGCGGCAATCGGCATGGCAAAGACGACGGATTTTAAATCCTTTACCAGAATTGAAAACCCCTTCCTTCCTTTTAACAGGAACGCGGTTTTGTTTCCCAGAAAGATAAACGGGAAATTTATGATGCTGTCCAGACCAAGCGACAGCGGCCACACGCCCTTTGGGGATATTTTCTTGTCAGAAAGCCCGGACATGGTTTATTGGGGAAAACACCGTCATGTGATGGGGAAAGGCTTTGAATGGTGGGAGAGCTTAAAAATTGGCGGAGGCGCGGCGCCCATTGAGACCAGCGAGGGGTGGCTTTTGTTCTATCACGGCGTGACTGGAACCTGCAACGGCTATGTTTACAGCATTGGCGGCGCGATTTTGGATATTGACAATCCTTCTATTGTGAAGTACCGCTGTGAGAATTTCCTATTGACGCCGCAGGAGTGGTATGAGGAGAGAGGCTTTGTCCCCAATGTGGCGTTCCCCTGTGCGACGCTCCAGGACGCGGAGACGGGAAGAATTGCAATTTACTATGGCTGCGCGGATACCTATGTAGGGCTTGCGTTTACGCAGGCGGACGACGTGATTGGTTATATCAAGGAGCACAGCGTAGTGAACGCGGCGGATACGGAAATTGGAAGAAGGTAGTGTGAAGGAGAAAAAATGTTTGTTTCAGAAATAAAAGAACACTTGACAAAAGAAATCATTCCATTTTGGCAAAGACTGAAAGACGAGGCCCATGGAGGCTTTTACGGCTATATGGGCTATGACCTGACGGTGGATAAAAAGGCGGTGAAGGGCTGTATTTTAAACAGCAGGATTCTCTGGTTCTTCTCCAACGCCTATTTGGTTCTCGGCGAGAAGGAACTGCTTTCCGACGCGGAGCACGCCTTTCTTTTCCTAAAAAACCATTGTATAGATAGGGAAAATGGGGGCATTTACTGGTCCCTTACCTTTGACGGGAAGCCGGAGGACGGCACGAAGCACACCTACAATCAGGCCTTTGCCATTTATGCCCTTTCCTCCTACTATGATGCGTCGGGAGACGAAAAGGCTCTTGAGACGGCGTGGGAGCTTTATCATATCATCGAGAGCAAATGTAAAGACGAGTACGGATATTTGGAAGCTTTTAACGTTCGGTTTGAGCCGGAGGAAAACGATAAGCTGTCAGAAAACGGCGTGATGGCGGAAAAGACAATGAATACGCTCCTGCACGTGTTCGAGGCCTATACGGAGCTGTATCGGGTGACGCAGGATAAAAAAGTGGCGGATAATCTTCGTTATATGATGGATTTGATTACGGATAAGGTATATAATAAAGAAATCGGACGGCAGGAAGTTTTTTTTGACAGGACGTGGAATTCCCTGATCGATTTATATTCTTACGGGCATGATATTGAGGCGGCTTGGCTGGTGGACAGAGGGCTGGAGGTTTTGGGCGACGACGCTTATACTGCAAAATTATCTCCCATCACCAAAACCATAACGGAAAATATTTATAAGAGAGCCTATATAGACCACTCCCTTGTGAACGAGGCGGAAAACGGCGTGGTGGATACTACCCGCGTGTGGTGGGTGCAGGCGGAAGCGATAGTGGGCTTTGTAAACGGTTATCAAAAGACGCCGGAGCGCAGGGAGTATCTGGAAGCGGCGGAGGATATCTGGAATTACATTAAAACCTATGTTGTGGATAAAAGAAGCGGCTCCGAGTGGTACTGGTCTGTGGATAAGGACAAAAAGCCCATCGAAAAGCCCATCGTGGAGCCGTGGAAGTGTCCTTACCATAATGGAAGAATGTGCTTTGAAGTGATTAAGAGATTTGCGGCGGAGTAAATGCGGAACTGGAAAACAGTATTTGCTTGAAAGCGCAAGGGATAAAAAGCATATAGGTGAGCGTTTGGAAATGATTCCGTGAAGGCGCGCAAAAAGGACGAGGCGGAATAAGAATAGGAATAGGAGGATTAAGGCATGTTACATAAACAATATTACGTGGAGCAGGCAAAGGTGGATAGGCTTGTTGCCCGGAAAAATCAAAAAAGCAATTATTATAATGGAATTTATGACAGGTACGTATACCCGGTACTGACGCGGGAGTTTGCGCCGGTGCATTGGAGATATGACCTTGACGAAGAGACAAACCCTTATTTTATGGAGCGTCTGGGCGTCAATGCGGTGATGAATTCGGGAGCCATTTATTTAAACGGAAAATATTATATGGTGGTGCGGGTGGAAGGAAACGACAGAAAGTCCTTTTTTGCTGTGGCGGAAAGCGATACCGGAATCGACGGCTTCCATTTCTGGGACTATCCGGTGGAGCTGCCGGATACCTGCCCGGAGGAGACCAACGTCTATGATATGCGCCTGACAAAGCATGAGGACGGCTGGATTTACGGGGTTTTCTGCTCCGAGAGCAAGGACAAGGAAAATCCTGATTTGTCGGCTGCCGTGGCGGCGGCGGGAATCGTGCGCACCAAGGATTTAAAGACTTGGGAGCGTTTGGATAATTTAAAAACCCTACAATCCCCCCAGCAGAGAAACGTGGCGCTGCACCCGGAATTTGTGGACGGAAAATACGCCTTTTATACAAGGCCCATGGACGGCTTTATTGAGACGGGAAGCGGCGGCGGAATCGGCTTTGGCTTGTGCGAAAATATCGAGCACGCGGTTATCGACGAGGAAAAGATTATCAGCAGAAGAATTTACCACACGCTGACGGAGGCGAAAAACGGAGCCGGAGCGGTGCCCATTAAGGGGAAAAAGTGTTGGATTCACATTGCCCACGGCGTGCGGAATACGGCGGCGGGGCTGCGGTATGTGCTTTATGCGTTTGGGACGGATTTAAAAGACCCCTCAAAGGTGATTGCAGAGCCCTCAGGCGTATTTTTAGTTCCTCTTGGGAAGGAGCGCGTGGGCGATGTGTCAAACGTAGTCTTTACAAACGGCGCCATTGCCAGAGAAAACGGCGATATTTACCTTTATTATGCGTCCTGCGATACAAGGATGCACGTGGCGACTACCACGGTGGATAAGATGGAGGATTACCTGTTTAACACGCCTAAGGATCCCCATAGGTCGCCGGACTGCGTAAAGCAGAGATGTGAATTTATTAAAAAGAATATGAATATACTGGGAAGAGATTAAGATGAAACCAATTATATTTTTAAATCCTGTGTTTAAACAGATGCTTTGGGGCGGTAATCAGCTCCGAAGCAGATTTGGCTATGAGATTCCGGGGGAGGATACCGGGGAGTGCTGGGCGGTGAGCGCGCACCCTAGCGGGGACTGCATGGTCAGGGACGGTATTTACAAGGGAAAAACTCTGTCGGAGCTGTGGAACCAGTATCCGGAGCTGTTCGGCAATCCGAAATCGGACAGATTCCCTTTGCTGGTTAAGATAATCGACGCAAAGGACGATTTAAGTATTCAGGTGCATCCGGACGATGCTTACGCCGGGGAGCATGAAAACGGCTCCCTTGGCAAGACGGAATGTTGGTACATTCTTGACTGTCCCAAGGACGCTAAGCTGGTTGCGGGCCACAATGCCGGTACAAGGAAAGAGCTTGCGGAAATGATTCATGAGGGAAGATGGTCCGAGCTGATTCGCGAGGTTCCGGTGAAAAAGGGGGATTTTATCCAGATTAATCCCGGCACCGTCCATGCCATAAAGGGCGGCATGATGATTCTTGAAACCCAGCAGAACAGCGATATCACTTACAGGGTGTATGATTACGACAGGCTTACGGACGGAAAACCCCGCCAGCTTCACGTGGAGCAGAGCATTGACGTGATTACCGTGCCCGCCCTTCCCGTGGAGGAAAGCGTAAAGTCGGCGGCCAAGCTGCCGAAGAATACCATGAATGAGCTGATTGCCTGCAATTACTATAGGGTGTGGAAGCTGGAAACAGCGGAAGCGTTTTCCTTTGAACAGACATATCCGTTCCTGATTATGAGCGTGATTGAGGGAGAGGGAAGCGTAAACGGGCAGGAAATTAAAAAGGGAGACCACTTTATCCTGCCGGAAGGCTTTGGAAAAGTAGATTTACAGGGAAATATGCAGATAATCGCTTCGTCGGCGAAATAAAATTCTGCGGAAATGAGGGAAGAGTTTGTGTCTGCGCTGCATCCACAAACTCCGCAGGCATTTATATGCTTGTGCAAAAGCAGCGCGGAAACGAGGAAAGTAATGATTAACGAGCAATATAAGAGGATGCTGGAAGAAAAATCCGTTATCAGGCAGTTGTCCGAGTTCGCATCGGCAAGAGGGCGGGAGATAGGTTATGAAAATGTGTTTGACTATAGTTTAGGCAACCCGTCCGTGCCGGTGCCTGAAAGGTTCACGGAAGTTATGATAGATTTGCTGAAAACAAAAAATTCCATGGAGCTGCACGGATACAGCCCCAGCCTTGGGATTATGCCGGTGAGGGAAAAAATTGCCAAGTCTTTAAACGAAAGGTTTGGGATGAATTATACCGCCGGACATATTTTCCCCACCACGGGGGCGGCCGGAGCGGTGGCCCACGCCGTGCGCTGTGTGACGAAGCCGGGGGACGAGGTTCTTACCATTGCTCCGTACTTTCCTGAGTATAATATGTATATAAATATGACGGGAGCAAGGCTGAAAGCGGTGCCGGCCGACACGGAAAACTTTCAGATTCGGTTTGACAAGCTGGAGGAAATGCTGACGGCGCAGACAGCCGCGCTCCTTATCAACACCCCTAACAACCCGTCGGGGGCGGTGTACAGCGCGGATACGCTGAAAAAACTATCGGAGCTTCTTGAGAGGAAGCAAAAAGAATACGGGCATGATATTTTCCTGATTTCGGACGAGCCCTACAGAGAAATTATATTTGAGGGCGTGGAGGCCCCCTATGTGTCGGCCTTTTATGACAATACCCTGTCCTGCTATTCCTATTCCAAGTCGCTGTCCCTGCCGGGAGAGCGAATCGGTTACGTGGCGGCGAACCCCGCTTGCCGGGACGCGGAATTGATTGCCCCAATCTGCAGCCAGATTTCCAGAGGAATCGGGCACAACTGCCCGCCCTCCATCATTCAGCTTGCGGTTGCGCAGGTAGTGGGAGAGACGGCGGATATGTCGGTGTATGAGACGAATATGAATCTTTTATATAAGGAGCTGACGGCTCTTGGCTTTGAGTGTGTAAAGCCCGGCGGGACCTTTTATATTTTCCCCAAGGCATTGGAGGAGGATGCGGTTTCCTTCTGCCAAAAAGCCCTAGATTACGATTTAGTGCTTGTGCCCTCCGACAGCTTCGGCGTACCCGGATACTTCCGCATGGCATACTGTATTGACACGGAGAAGGTGGAGCGTTCGTTGCCGGCACTTCGGAAATTTGTGAAAGAAAATTATTAGGCGGCGCAGAAGAAAGGGAAAAAGAGTTTGTGTCTGCGCTGCATCCACAAACTCCGTTATGCGCAAAAAGCAGCGCAGAAATGAGGAAAACTATGGTTGAATTTTTAAAAGCGGTGTTGTTTGGAATTGTGGAGGGAATCACAGAGTGGCTTCCCATCAGCAGCACGGGACATATGATATTGCTGGATGAGTTTGTAAAGCTGGACGTTTCGCCGGAGTTTTGGGAAATGTTTTTGGTGGTGATTCAGCTGGGGGCGATTCTGGCGGTAGTGCTTTTATTTTGGAAGAAGATTTGGCCCTTCGGCAAAAAAAATAACAGGCATCCGGTAAAGCGGAAGGGATTCCTTTCCTACTGCAAAAAAGACGTTTGGGTAATGTGGTTTAAAATTATTGTGGCCTGCCTGCCTGCGGCGGTGGTGGGGCTTTTGTTTGACGAATATTTTGAAAGCCTGTTTTACAACGGCGTCTGCGTGGCGATTGCGCTGATTGTGTTTGGGGTGGGCTTTATTATCATAGAAAACAGAAATAAGCACATGAAAGTGAAAATTCGTTCTCTTTCCGAAATTACCTTTACCACGGCGCTTATCATTGGCATGTTCCAGCTCATTGCCGCGATTTTTCCGGGGACCTCCCGTTCAGGAGCCACGATTTTAGGGGCCCTTCTGATTGGCGTATCGAGGACGGTTGCGGCGGAATTCACCTTTTTCCTTGCCATACCGGTGATGCTGGGAGCCAGCCTGCTGAAAGTGGTGAAGTTTGGTTTTTCCTTTTCGGCAAATGAGCTGATGGTGCTTTTCACGGGAATGATTACGGCGTTTATCGTTTCGGTGGTTGTCATCCGCTTTTTGATGGGATATATAAAGAGGCATGATTTTAAAATATTCGGCTGGTATCGCATTGTTTTGGGGATTGTTGTGCTTTTATATTTTGGAATTGCGGGATAAAACCAGAAATTTTGAACGGGAATTTATAAAAAAAATACGAAAAATATATGTAATTTTTACAAAAAAGTTGTCAGTTAGTTGACATAGGAGAAAATTGAGAGTATACTTTTTCAAGGTTTAGCAGAGGGATAAAAGGGAGGTAATCTCTGCACATCTGTTGCTTTTTGCATATGTCACAATATATTAAAAATGGATGTGTTTGTGTGAAAGGAGTTTATTATGGCAGTTAAAGGAACAACAAAAACAGCAGCTGTTAAAGAGGAAGCTAAGACCGCAGAAGAAAAGACAGTAAAGAAGACGACAGCAAGGAAACCGGCGGCAAAAAAAGAGACAGCTAAGAAGGTTGAGGAAGTGAAAGAAGCTGCTAAGGCGGCTGAAGTAAAGGAAGCTCCCGCAAAGAAAGCGCCTGCAAAAAAGACGGTAAAAGTGGACGCCGACGTTAAGACAACGGTAAATTTCCAGTTTGACGGAAAGTCCTACACAACGGAAGATTTGTTGAAGAGCTGCAGGGACGTATGGAAATACGATTTGAGCGGCGACGAGAAGGACATCAAGAGCATTGAGCTGTATGTGAAGCCGGAGGAGAGCGTTACATATTATGTAATCAACGGCGAGGTAAGGGGAAGCTTCTTTATTTAAGTAAAAACAAAATAGGATTTCACAAAATGGATGCTGGCAGCCAGCATCCATTTTTATAATTTTTTAATAATTATTTTGCACTATATGTGTTGACAATAAATAGGGTAAGTGATATTTTATGGTAAGAAGATGTTAGCACTCCATTGAGACGAGTGCTAACAAAGAAAAAAATAGATGAGGTTCTTCATATTAGATAGGAAGGGATGGTGGAAATGCAGTTAAGCGAAAGAAAAGTTAAAATATTGCAGGCCATTATCCGCAACTATCTTGAGACGGGGGAGCCGGTAGGCAGCAGGACCATTTCCAAATATACGGACTTAAATTTAAGCTCGGCAACTATCCGCAACGAGATGTCGGATTTGGAGGAGATGGGCTATATTGTACAGCCCCATACTTCGGCCGGAAGAATTCCCTCCGACATGGGTTACCGCTTATATGTGGACACCATGATGGAGGAGAAGGACAAGGAACTGGAAGAGCTGAAGGAAATGATGCTGGAAAAGGAAGATAAGATGGAGCATCTTCTCCGGCAGGTGGCGAAGCTTTTGGCCACAAATACCAACTATGCATCCATGATATCGACGCCCACAATCCACACGAACAAAATTAAGTTTATCCAGTTGTCCAGACTGGACGCGGGACAGCTTTTGGCCGTGGTTGTGGCGGAGGGCAATATCATTAAAAACAACATTATTCCCGTGGCGGAGGAACTGGACGACGAGACGCTTTTAAAATTAAATATTTTGTTGAATACCCACTTAAACGGGCTGGCGCTGGAAGAAATTAATTTGGGAATGATTTCGGCAATGAAGCAGCAGGCGGGCATCCACAGCAAGGTGGTGGGCGATGTGATAGATACCATCGCGTTGTCCATCAAGGCGGAAGAGGATTTGGAGATTTACACCAGCGGCGCCAACAATATTTTCAAATATCCGGAGCTGGCGGACCAGCAGAAAGCCAGCGAGATTATTAACACCTTTGAGGAAAAACAGCTTTTGACCGAGCTGGTTCAGGACACCCTTGCCGATGAAAAAAACACGGGAATTCAGGTTTACATCGGCAATGAAACCCCCATTCAGTCCATGAAGGACTGCAGCGTGGTAACCGCCACCTATGAGCTGGGGGAAGGAATGAGAGGAACTATAGGGATTATCGGTCCCAAGCGTATGGATTACGACAAGGTGGTGGGCGCGCTGAAAACCATAACCCACCAGTTGGATGAATTATATAAGAATAAGACGTAAGCGGTAGAGCAGAAAAGCGTAGCTGCGGAACTGAAACAGCAGATGGCCGAAAGTGCACGAAACAGTTTATGGATGCGAAGCAGTAAGAAATTGTTCCAGAGAAAGGTGTGCGGAAAGACATTTGCGGAACTTTAAATAGAAAGGGATGAAACGGATGAGTGAAGAATTAAACAAAGATATGCAGGCGGAGCCGGGAGAGGAAATAAAAGAAGAGATAGAAAAGGACGCGGATTTGGAAAAAGAGCCGCAGGAGGATGCCGCGGAGGAAGTCTCCGAGAGTGAAGCGGAAGAGGGCGAGGCAGAGGAAACCTCCGAGGAGGAGAGCACCGACGGGGAAGCTGCCGGTGAGGAAACTGCCGGGGAAAAGGCTGGGGAGAAAACAGCCGGCGGGACAAAGACGGAAAAAAAGGCCGCCAAAAAGAAATTTAAGATAGATAAAAAACAGGAAGCTCTAAAAGAAAAAATTGAAGAGCTTGAGGACAAAGTAAAACGTCAGATGGCGGAATTCGACAATTTCAGGAAGCGCACGGAAAAGGAAAAGAGCGCAATGTTTGAGATGGGCGCGAAGAGCGTCATTGAGAAAATTCTGCCGGTGGTAGATAATTTTGAGAGAGGACTGTCCGCCATTCCTGAGGAGCAAAAGGGAGACGCTTTTGCCGAGGGAATGGAAATGATATATAAGCAGCTGCTTTCCGAGCTTGAAAAAATGGAAGTAAAGCCGATACCGGCGGTGGGCGAGGAATTTGATCCCAACTTCCACAACGCCGTGATGCAGGTGGAGAGCGAGGAATACGAATCGGGCGTAATTGCGCAGGAGCTGCAAAAGGGTTACACCTACAGGGACAGCGTAGTAAGACACAGCATGGTAGCAGTAGTAAGCTGACATATAGTCAACGATATTAAAATAAATCAATTCAGGAGGAGATAATTATGAGTAAGATAATTGGTATTGACTTAGGTACGACAAACAGTTGTGTGGCGGTTATGGAAGGCGGCAAGCCCACCGTTATTGCAAATGCGGAAGGCGCAAGAACAACACCCTCTGTGGTAGCGTTCACCAAGACGGGCGAGAGGCTGATTGGCGAGCCTGCAAAGCGTCAGGCGGTAACAAATGCGGAGAAAACCATTTCTTCCATCAAGAGAGATATGGGTACGGATAGAGGCCGCACCATCGACAGCAAGAGGTATTCGCCTCAGCAGATTTCCGCTATGATTCTTCAAAAGCTGAAAGCCGACGCGGAGAGCTATCTGGGAGAAAAAGTAACGGAGGCCGTTATCACTGTTCCCGCTTACTTTAACGACGCGCAGCGTCAGGCGACCAAGGACGCCGGGAAGATTGCCGGTTTGGACGTAAAACGTATCATCAATGAGCCCACGGCGGCGGCCCTTGCTTACGGCCTTGACAATGAAAAAGAACAGAAAATCATGGTATACGACCTTGGCGGCGGTACTTTTGACGTTTCCATTATTGAAATTGGCGACGGCGTTATTGAAGTTTTGGCAACCAACGGAGATACCCACCTTGGCGGCGATGACTTTGACAATAAGCTGACAGACTGGATGATTAGCGAGTTCAAGAAAGCGGAGGGAGTTGACCTGTCAAACGACAAGATGGCTCTTCAGAGACTTCGCGAGGCGGCTGAGAAAGCGAAAAAGGAATTATCCTCGGCTACAACCACAAATATCAACCTTCCTTTCATCACGGCAACAGCGGAAGGACCGAAACACTTTGACATGAATCTATCCAGAGCAAAATTCGATGAGCTGACCCATGATTTGGTTGAAAAGACGGCCGTTCCGGTTCAGAACGCCATGAGGGATGCAGGCCTCACAAACAGCGATTTGGGACAGGTGCTTTTGGTAGGCGGTTCCACACGTATCCCCGCGGTTCAGGATAAAGTAAGGCAGCTCACAGGCCATGAGCCCAGCAAGAATTTAAATCCCGACGAGTGCGTTGCCCTTGGGGCTTCCATTCAGGGCGGCAAGCTGGCAGGCGACGCGGGCGCAGGGGAAATTCTTCTTTTGGACGTTACGCCCCTTTCCCTGTCTATTGAGACCATGGGCGGCATTGCAACCAGATTGATTGAGAGAAACACGACGATTCCCACAAAGAAAAGCCAGATTTTCTCCACAGCGGCGGATAACCAAACGGCGGTTGACATTAACGTCCTTCAGGGCGAGCGTCAATTTGCAAGGGACAACAAGTCCTTAGGGCAGTTTAGATTGGACGGAATCCCTCCGGCAATGCGCGGCGTGCCCCAGATAGAGGTTACCTTTGATATCGACGCCAACGGTATCGTGAACGTTTCTGCAAAAGACCTTGGCACGGGCAAGGAACAGCATATTACCATCACGGCAAGCTCCAATATGTCCGATGATGAAATTGACAGGGCAGTAAAAGAAGCGGCTGAGTTTGAGGCGCAGGATAAGAAGAGGAAAGAGGCCATCGATACCAGAAACGAGGCGGACTCCTTTGTATTCCAGACAGAAAAGGCTTTGAATGAGGTAGGCGACAAGATAGACGCTTCCGAGAAGGCAAACGTGGAAGCCGACGTGCAGGCTGTAAAGGATATTTTGGAGAGAACAAAGGATCAGGAAATGTCCGATTCCGATTTGGACGCTTTGAAGGCGGCCAGAGAAAAGCTTACCACCAGCGCGCAGGCGTTGTTCACCAAGATGTATGAGAATATGCAGCAGGCAGGCGGCGCAGGTCCCGACATGG
>JAMPGS010000119.1 GCA_023663815.1 Clostridium sp. | reverse complement strand
AAGTCCCGCTTGAATTCCCTTTACCCGGTCTGCCACAGCGCCCCAGTCTGTCATTACATAACCTTCAAAGCCCCACTCGTCCCTTAAAATCTCCGTCAGAAGATAACGGTTTTCAGAGGAATAAACGCCGTTAATCTTATTGTAGCTGCACATAATCGTCTTAGGCTGGGCTTCCTTTACCGCCGTCTCAAAAGGTACAAGATAAATTTCACGGAAAGCCCGTTCGGACAGATTGGAGGAACAGCTCATGCGATTATATTCCTGATTGTTGGCCGCGTAGTGCTTCATGCTGGTTCCCACGTCCCAGCTCTGCACGCCGTTGATATAGGCCGCCGCCATTTTTCCCGCAAGATAGGGGTCCTCTGACAAATACTCAAAATTGCGCCCGCATAAGGGGCTTCTCTTGATATTCACCGCAGGGCCAAGGAGCACGCTTAAATCCTCCGCCTGACACTCCTCTCCCAGCGTTTTCCCCATTTCGTTTATCAGCTCCGTGTCGAAGCTGGACGCCACGGCGCAGGCCGCCGGGAAACAAACCGCCACAATGCTTTCTCCGATGCCAAGATGGTCGCCCACCTCCGGCTGCTTCCGCAGTCCGTGAGGCCCGTCCGATACCATTACCGCCGGAACTCCCAGCCGCTCCACGCTTTTCAAATGCCAGAAATCCTCGCCGGAACACAATCCGGCTTTTTCCTCAAGGGTCATTTCTGAAATGATTTTTTTGACGTCTCTTTCCATGTTTTTTCCTCCTTTTCATATTTAAATTTTATTTATTTTCCAACTGATTATTTCCTGCTCCAATTTTATATTGTTTTGCAGCATATAGGCCAGCTCCTCTTTATATAACCCCTGTTCCATCAAGCTTTCCGCTTTCTTCCTGTCATTTTTTTCCAGCCCTTTCCCGAAGTCCTTATACCGTTTTAAATCCGCGATGCCCATATGAAAGGCTTCAAAATCAATTCCCGTTTCTCTTTTCAAATGTTCCAGAATATAAAAACCATCCGGATCCAAATCCCCAAAATGATACCATTTCAGCGTCGGATTTTCCATTGCCACTTTTTTAATCACATGCTGCTTTAACGTGTTATGATAACCGCTTAAATATATGTAAAATATCTCCTCCTTTTGCAGCCTATGAAACGCCGTGAGATTTTCCACCGTCATTGCCGCTTTCCCCTTTATCCGAAACTGTTTCATCCCCTCTACCGCCTGCGTGGAGAGGGCTATCGGATATTCCGGCGCAACTTGTAATACACTTCCGTTTTTAAACTCCAGCTCCCCATACCCCCGCATATAAATATAAGAAGGGTTCGCATAAATATTGTGTTCTCCCAAAATAATCAGTTCTTTTTCCCGGCTGTCCGAAATTCCATACAACTTTTCATTATAATTACCGTTTTTCTCTAAAATTCTGCATACAGCGGCGCGGTAAAAATTTTCAAATGCCTTGCTGTCGCCAAAAAGACTAATAGAAAGCTCCCTTTCTAAAAGCTCCTCGCGGTTTTCCAAAATCCTCACCGCTAACTTAAGAAGTTCCTCCGCTTTTTTTACCGGGTAATCCGCCTTGTTGCCCCTCTCCAGCTTTGCAAGCTGCTGCCTGCAGAAATTATCCAGCACCCAATGCTTTCCCATATAGCTTTCATAAAGCCGCTGCTCACGCAATAAAAGAGTTCTCTTCTCCTCTCTGCCCAAAATCCTGTAATACTCCGGCAGCTTTTCCTCCACCGCGGCAATGCGCTTAAGCTCGTTTCCCTGGAACGTCAGCTTTACAAGCCCTCTTTGGGAAAGCTCCCCCATCTCCCGCTCAAATTCTTCTATTTCCGCAATATCCGCAAAGCTGTCAAAATAATTAGGACAAATTTTCTCCGGCGAGACGGAAAAGGTCTGCTTCTTTCTATTATCGCCGGTATAAGTCTTGCTTTTTTCATACTGATTTAGCAAAAGCCATAGCGCCGCCTTTTGATTTTTATTTGCCGGAAATTCCATTTACTTAACCAATCCCTCTATCATATTTGTGTAACGCCCCGTGATTACAAGGCTCACAGTCGATTGAATAAACTTTCCAATACTGCCAATTTTTTCCGGCGGCGCCGCGTAAATAACCTGAAAATGATTTTCCTCAAAATAGCGCACCATCTGCTCGATTCTTTCCCTGGACAACGCCGAAAACGCCTCGTCTATGAAAGCCAGCCGCACGCAGCAATTATTCTTTGGATAACACTGCATTAGGCTTGCCGCCAATATAATAAAATAGGGCGTTTGTTTCTCCCCGTTGCTTGCAGAGCCCTGCTTCCGCGAAAGATTTGCCTCTATTTCCTCCTCCCCCTGATTCGTAGAAATCTGCATGTCATAAGTAAAATATTTCCGGTAATCCGTGTATTCTTCCTCGTCCTCCTCCTCCAAAATAACGTTCATAAAGCTTTGAATATCATGCTCCAATTCCTCGTCCGCCTGACTGCTCGCCAGATAAAATTCGGAAGACCCCAGCTCCTCCATTTTTCTGCAGATTCTGAAAAAATCCTTTCTATCCGCCTTTTCTTCCATGACAAACCGGTAGGTATCGCTTCCAAAAGGCAGCTGCCTAAGCTCCCTGTTAATCAGCTCAATCTCCGACCGGGCGCTTGCCACCATCTCGTTAATCTCCGCCACAAAGTCGTTCATAAACGCGCTTTCCAGCGTCTTTGCCTGCTCCGCAAGCTTATCCGAGGCCTCCTCCAGCTTGACGTTCGATATCTCCTTGAGCTGTCCCCTGTAAAATGGAATAAAGGATACTCCCCTTCTGCTCAAATCAATTTCCGCAATTTTTGCATAGGCCATTTGGAGATTTTCCATCTCCTTTATGCAGTTTTCCCTTTCAGCCGCCAGATTTTTAACCGTCTTTTCCTTTATCACCAGACTAGAATCCGATTTGCCGCGAAGCCTGCGGTATTCCTCCAGCATAGCCGATTCCAATTCCAGAAAGCAGAGCCGCTTTTCTTCATAAGCCTGCTTCGCCTCAAAAATTTCCCCTGCAATTGCTTTCTGCTTCTCCTTCTCCTGATTCAGCCCGTCCTTGCAGCCTCTAATATCGCCTATAACTTCGTCCCTTTCCCCCCAAACCGCCTGATACTGATCTTTGGCCTGATTTATTTCCTCCATAACCGCCATAAATTCCGGATTATTTTCAAGCCCTTCCTTCTGCGCCTGTAAAGTATCTTTCTGTATCATGTTTCGCCGGAGCTTTCCCGGCGCGTCAAAATCATAACGCTCCGCTTTCCACTCTACAGCGTCAATTTCTCCGATTTTTTCGTCCGTTGCCTGCAGCCTGCCCCTGCAGTCCTCCAGAACCTTCCCCGCTTCCTCCTGCTCTTTCTTTAGCTGAACAAGCTGCAGCCTAATCGCGTCGGCCCCTAAATAAAACTTTGTCCTTTTCAGGTTCATCATGGACACCGCATAGCTTTTAGCAAGCATACCGTTTTTCATCAGTCCGCCCTTGGGATACTCATGGAGCTCCTCCAAGGATTCGCACCGATGGATGCCGTTCAACAATAAATTGACATATCTTCTGGCATAAATATTGGGGACAGACAACAGCTCCGCCACGGAGCCGGGCGTTTCCTTTGCCTCAGGAAGCTTGTCCGTAATCACCACATTCGCCTCATGCAGCCTTTTATCCTGCAAAATCCTCATGGCCTCCCCGCAGTATGCTCCATCGACAATGATATAAAACCGTTTTCTTCCCAGAAAAGTCTCGATTGCCGCGCGCCATGATTCGTCCTTTAATTCCTTTACCAGCTCCGCCAAAACACGCACTTCCGTCTGGATTCCCTTGCGCCGAAGCTCCTGAATGATTACCTTCTTCGCCGATTCTATTTCCGGCGGCAACACCATTTTATTGGATTCCAAGTTCTTGATATCCTGCTCTCTTGCCGCCATTTCCTTTTTTAACTGAATAGCCCTGTCGTTTAAATGAACCTTATCCTCTTCCAACGACTGCCTGCATTTCAAAATTTTGCCTGCTATACGCAAAAAGCTTTCCCTTTTTACGTCCTCGGCTATCTTTTCATCCTCCAGCCGTTTCAAATTGCCCACATCAAAAGGCGCAAGCTCTACTTCCGCTTTTATCCATTCCGTTATTTTTAACAGCCGCCCTTTCATCCGCAGCAGCTCCGCTAAAGCAGTCTCGTTTGCACGAATTTCCTCCGTCAAACGGCGAAGCTGCTCCTCCAAGGCGCGGATACTCTCCTGCACCCCTCCCGCAAAGTCATTGCTTTCCGCAATACGCTTTCTCTCCGCCGCCTGCTCCAGCCTGTCCTCAATCCCTAGCTTGCGCTTTCTGGCCGCCGCAAGCTTATCCTCCAAGGCCCTCATTCGGAAAACAATATTTTCCTTTTCTTCCTGCCTATCGCAAAGCTTTTGGTAAAAAAGCATCAGTTCCCGAATCTGATAGTTTCTATTTTTTGCTTCATATTCCTCCGTCTTTTTTTCCAAAGCTTCCAGCTTCTGCTTGCTGAGCTCAAGATTATGAAACATTTCTTTCAGCTGCTCAAATTTCTGTTTTTGCTCCCGAAGCTCCTTTAGGGAATCTATTTTTCCCGGCTCTAACACGCAGTCCTGAATAAATTTATCAATATTATTTTCCGGGTTAAAGGCCATCATTTTCAAAATCTTACTGCGGTACTTCCTCACGTCGCAGCGAAGCCCCAATGCGCGCAGGGCTTGCGCCACTCCCTTTTCCCGCGACATAAACAGGGACATTTTTATTGTTTTTCCCCTTACCGCTAACTGATTCCTTGGATATACGCACATATTTTTTCCTTGTATATCCGCGAAACGGACTTCCTCCATCTGCGTATCGGGAAGCACAAACCAATAGGACTTGCAGTCCGTCTCGTTCGGCGATTCCATACACACGCCGGTTACAAACGCGTTATCCTCCACAGGCGAGTAAAATTCCATTGCAATATAGCTAATCACCTCGCCGGCCCGCAAGTACCTGTTTTTTCCGTTGCTTCTGGTATCCCCCCGCACATATCCAAGCACGGTCCTGTCCTTATCCTGCGCCGCCTTGTTAAACTGGGTATTTCCGGTGAGAAGGTAAGTCATTGCATCCAAAATCGTAGATTTTCCGCTGCCGTTGATTCCGGTAAAGAGCGTGGAGCCCTCCAGCTTTATCTGCACATTCTGAAATCTCGACCACTGAATCAGACAAAGCTTCGTGGCAGTTTTTCTATTCCTCTCCGTTTTCATCCTCCTCGTCCTCTCCCTCTTCCATCTCCCCTTTGCTTATGCCCTTCATTCTTTCCACCGTCACGTCCACAAATTTTTTAAATTCCTCTGTATTCAGCGCAAAGGCCAGCGAAGGATATAGGCGAATGAGGCACTCCTCGTCCCCCACTTTTCCGCTCAGCTCAATTAACTGATATCTGGAAAACAAATCTAACGCCCGCCTTAGCACGGCCTTGTCCACCTCGTCCCGTACCCCGAATTTTTCAAGCTCAAACCGTAAGTCCGTGACGGAAATTAAAATAGGCCTTGTCAAATTTCCTTCATTCAGCCTATCGATATAAATAATCCAAAGGCAGCACAAAATAACGCTTTCATCCTTTTTCAGCCACAGCCTGTTTGACTGTACATTTGCGCCGTCCTCTTCATTCCCATAATTGCTGAGCATGATAACCCCATTATTCCTGTCAACCACAACGTCAAAACCTATCAGCTGAAAATATTCGGAAAAGGGCGTTGGATTTTTGGAAATAAAAAAATACAGCTTTCTGCTCTCCTCGTTCCGATCCCGCACAATGAACGTCTGCTTCAACAGCCGCCTGCAGGCCCTCTGAAAAGTTTCCCGCTCAGACGCCGTGTAATCCTCTATATGCTGTTCAATGCTCATCCGTATTTCTCCTTTTGATTTCAAACCTTTTGAGAAGCATCCGATTGGTTTCCAGATACCCTTCCGCCGGAGTAATCTCAAAACCGTTTTCCTCCGCATACACCGCGGCCGACAGCGCCGCCAGCAAATCGTCCTTATCCTCAAAGGGCATATCCTCCGCTTTAAGGGTATTTCCCGCTCCCATGCAGCGCTCAAGATATTCTTTCATTTTTTCTTTTGAAAATGGATTATAGGCCTCCTTCTCCTGCGCTTTTCTGGACCTTTCTATGTCCTCCGGCGTCATTTTTTCTATCTGGGCCGTTACCGCCTTTCTGATTGCTTTTTGTTTCCGGGGATATCTTAAGGAGGACCTATCGATAAACTCCTGCGTCCCAAAGGTAAACAAACCGTTCATCCCCTCCGGCAGATTTTCCTTCCAGTTCAGCTCCCGCATTTCTTCCACAATATATTTGACGGTCCGCTCGATATTCCCTCTCTCGTCCACCTCGCGGTTCCGAAGGAATCTAGCGCGCCCAATCGCCACCTGAAGATACACGTTTATCTTGTGCTTGATTACTTTCATAATCCGGTCATAATCTTCCGTTAAAAATCTTTTGGAAGCCAAAATCATATCTTCCACATACTCCCTTGCCTCCGCTTCCTCAAGCTCCTCCTCCTTCACACATTCTAAAGTAAGCCTGTCGAGGAGCCCCGCGTCCTCTTTCATTTCATCCAATTTCGCCTTGATATATCCCCGATAAATGTGTATGTTTTGCTGCTTTGTCAGTCTGGAGTATTCCCGGATAAAGCTGCCGTCAAAGTATTCCAAAAGATTTTCCGTCAGACTTTCCAAGGTTTCCTCATTCACCATTTTTTCAATCACTTTTCGGATAAACGTAGACAATCTTTTCAAAGATTTTGAAAGGAATCTTGAATTTTGGTAAACATTTTTTATACCGTTCACATACGGGTGTTCCACCCACTGTTCCGCGTTTCGAAATGTATTATAGATATTAAAAATATATCCTGAATATTCTTCTTTTTCCGGCCTCTTAAGCTGCGACAAAAACTCCGCCAGCAAAATCCCCCGCTCCGTCATGATAATTTGCTTTTCATACGTCGCTTCGTCGTTTTCTTCTTCCAGCCAGCCCACATTTTTAGAACAAAACTTTCTTAAAATGGAGCTTGCAAGCTCCCCGTGCGTCCTTACCGGCTCCGCCTCCTCGTCGGTATCCAGAGAAATATGATTTTCCAGCAGATAAATCGCCAGAGAATCTCTAATCTGATTCCGCGGAATACGGTAGGAAATTTCCCGCTCATATTGTCCATATATCAGTTCCAGACATTCCGCATACAAACGCTGGCTGCTGTTGCTTGCGAGGTAATTAAAAAAACCGGCGGGTATTACGTTAAAAACATTTATTTTTGTTTGCTGCGGACTGCCCATTTGTTTTCCTCTAATTAACTTAATTGTATATTGCGCCCTCTATCTCTTTGTGTTTCATAAAATTACTTTAATAATGGTGCAAAGTCATATATTTCACTTTCAACTTTTTTCTCAAAATTTATATCATAATCATATCAATTTTACAATCAACAAATTTTCAAAATCCTTCGCATATATTTATTATACCTAACATTCTCCTCTTCTTCAATCATTTCCTGATGCAAAGCTATAAAAGCTTAATGTTTGTCATTTTACACTAGGTTTGTTAATTAGATTTTTCTTTACATTACCGAAAAAGTTTATTAGAATATTATGAAAATATTACTGAAATATATGGAGAAAACGGTCATGAATAAATTACTGAATAAATTTGAAGATTTTATACATCTAATTATTGATAAATATTTGTTTCAAATCGGCATATGTCTGATTCTTCTAAGTTCCCTGATTATCCGAATTCATTTATCCCCTATAACAATGTTATCCGGCGATTATCAGTACTCTCTGCTGCCTTGGGTTGAATATTATCAGCAAAACGGCATTATTAAGGGATTATCCGAAACTATGGGCAGTTACTATGTTCCTTACAATCTGTTTCTGGCAGTTATTGCATTTCTTCCGGGTCAGCCATGGCTGTATATTGCTGGATTTTCTATTATCTGTGATACTGTACTTCAAATTCCGCTCCATGAAAAGCTTCTGTTATGTATGAAACCATTTCTTCCTGCGAAAGCGCTTTATCAATAAATATTACCATTTCTTCCTGCTCGAAAAGCTTTTTGTCAGTAATTTGAGCTTTCTTCATGCCGTCAATAAAGAAAAGTCCTCACTCGTCCTAATCTTCGGTCCTATTGCTTTTATCTCTTCCATCTTAAAAAATATCCAACCCCTGACAGCAAAGAAATAATCCCTCCGATTATCTGAAAACTGGTAATTGCAGCTTTTTGAATCATAATGTACCGTTCCATCTCCATTCCTTCACTAAGTCGTAAATATATGTTTCCATACCACTCCCCTAAAGGTACAGAAAGTAAAATAATTATCAAACCGACAGCTGCTGCTGCAAGATACCATTTCCGCATAAATTATCTCCTTTTCTTTGAAATGCATACTTCATGACTGCAGCCCCCTTTTGATGAGAAATCTTCCATATTTAAAATCCAGTCAGCTCCTTACAAAATCACACATCTGTAAAAACGCCTCCCGCCCTTCCCTAAAGAAAAAGCAAAGCGCCCAGTCATGGCACATGGGCTTTTCCACAGCATGGATTTTCACGCCCTGACCTGCAATCCGTTCCAGCCCCTTCTTCACAGCGGGATAAAACAGCTCGTGGCTGCCGAAGAAAACCAGCATTTCAGGGAAATCCCTATAATCCACAAATTCAGGGCTGATGTCGGGACTGTCAAGGGGTATGCCCCTGGCCCAATTCTCACAGATGCAGTCATTCATGGCTACAGACAAAAGCGGGTCGCGCTCCTCCATTTCCAGCCGAATATCCCGCGGCCTGCCGTTTTGAATCCCAAAGGCAGGAGAAATTAAAATCAGCTTCCGCGGTTTCTCTTCCATACGTCCCGTCAGGCTTAACGCTAAATTCGCCCCCGCGCTGTCCCCGGCAAATAAGATGTCCTCCGGCCGATACCGCCTAAGCATCCCTCGGCACACTCTCTCCAGCCAGAAAATCGCCTCGCTGGCGTTGTGTTCCGGCGCCAGCGGATAAAAGGGGAAATATACGGTAACGCCGGTATAATTCACAATCCGCACTACCGTTTCATAATGCAGCGGCGTCGGCCTTGACATGCCGCCTCCCCCTGCCAGAAACAACAATGCCTCCCCCGTCCGCTTTTCCGGGTTTTTGTGGCGGATTACATAAACGGGAAATCCTTTCAGGGATACTTCCCGTACCCTGCACCGTCTTTTCACCCATGCCGGAAGTTTTTCCTTTCCCGTTGATGTAGTAAGTCCCTTGTCCATCATCTTCTTCACGCCGCCTCCCGGCAGCCTATTCAGCCCGTAGCAGGCCGTTTCCACAATCGAGTAGAATCTGCTCGTCTTCTTATCCAACCTTTTACCCCTCTTCCTCCGTCCCTTATCCATTCCACAATTTCCCTCTCGACAATAACCATCTTCTCAATTTTCCCTAAAAAAGTATACAAATCCAAGCCAGCAATAATGCTGCAAAAGGAAACAATATAATTTTCGTAAGCTGCTCTTTCCGATTAAACCCAAACTGCCTATATCCCGCACAGCCTTCCGTCTCAGGATAATAATGCTGGAAAAAATGGGACTTTGTGAGCAGGAACCAGTCAAAGAAAATGATGTCAAACGCTTTCAACAGATACAGCATGGTAAGGAACCTTGCCGCAAACTGCCAAAAACCATAACCGCTCCTGATGCCGTCCCACCCTGCATAAACAAATACGGACAGGAATGTAAGCACATCTATAATCAGGATAATCCATCCCAGCAGCCTTGCCCCTGGAAAGCGTTCCTCATGCTCTAAGACAGCCGCCTGTATATCCTTTGGCGCAGTGCCAAAAAGTTTTTTGGACTGCACCAGCGCAACCGCCGCCCATAGCAAAAGAAAGAACAACACCATGAGCGTCAATGACAAAATGATAGTTACCTTCATATCCGATTTACACCTCCACTTTTATATCCCTTTGCTTTCCTTCAAAAGCTTTCCGGCCTATCCGTTGGTAAACGCCGCGCCGCCCATGCCAGCATCATCCCAAACCAAAGAATCATGCTCTCGCTCATCAGCCCGTTTGTAAAGCCAATCCGAAAGGGCGTATCGGGCATGGCGGACTTCACCAGCCGCAGGATTCCATAAATGATTAGCACATTCGTAAACGCCATCCCTTTGGGGAATACTGTTTTGCCGGAAGCCTGCAGGTAAAACCAGTATAAAAAGGGCGGGAGCATGAATGTCTCGCTCAATGCAACAACCCACGATAACTGTGAAAAAAGAGCCTCCGCCGCAGGCAGCGCCGCCGCTTCATAGCCGTTGCCGTTAAGCCATGAAAATACATATAAAATCATCACATAAAATAAATGGAGGCACAGCCATGGCGTCAGCCCAAACGCCGTTAGATAATGATAGATTTTCTTATGCCTCTCCTGTTTTATAAACCCGGCAGCGGCAAACAGGGCAATCCCATATAGCAGAACCGCAGGAAAAGCCACAAGCATGGACAAAGCGTTCCTCCATGCCGGAATCTGCGCCACACCCTCCGTAAGCCAGTAGAGATTTCCATGAT
>JAMPGS010000118.1 GCA_023663815.1 Clostridium sp. | reverse complement strand
GGCCGACATGTCCGCGTTTGACAGGGAAGCTATTTTAAGCACCGCTACCTGTATGCCCGACAAAAAGGCGGACCAAAAGGCGATGGATTACCTAAAAGAATGTATGGCAAACTGCGATTCCAGCGGCGGCGTTGTGGAGTGCATTGTAAAGGGGCTTCCGGCGGGCGTGGGCGAGCCGGTCTTTGAAAAGCTGGACGCCTCTCTTGCAAAGGCAATTATGTCCATCGGAGCCGTTAAAGCCGTAGAAATCGGCGACGGAATACAAGTCTCCAAAGCCACGGGCTCCGCAAACAACGACGCCTTTGTGTGCAAAGACGGCGTTATCTCAAAAAAATCCAACCATGCGGGGGGAATTTTGGGCGGCGTCAGCGACGGCTCTCCCATAATCATAAGAGCCCATATCAAGCCTACCCCTTCCATTTTTCAGCCGCAGGAGACAATCAATCGAAATGGAGAAAACATTGAGATTAAAATTAAAGGACGACACGACCCCGTTATTGTGCCCAGAGCCGTGGTAGTTGTGGAGGCTATGACCGCCCTTACCCTTGTGGACGCCTGTATGCAAAATATGACCGCAAGGCTTGAATATCTCGCGGATTTTTACGGCAGACGATAATTTGATTCCTATGCTTGCTTTAGGAATAATTAACCGCCAATTTGCAATCATAATATCCCATCAGCACCATCCACACATAAGCGCAGGTTTTCGGTATCATGAGCATCCCAATCATGGGAAACGCGTCCGCAAAAAGAACTACCGGAATATAAAATCCAAAGCTCAATACAATTGCCAGCCACATAAACCGAAATCCCCTGTCGCCTATTTCAGTTGCCTTTTTAAAATAAAGGACAATGATAAGCAGTCCAAGCAGCACAAAGGGTATGTTTCTGTAAATTCCCCATGTAAGCGGCGCATCCGCAGAGGTCCACCTGTTCTGGGGAAAAAGGCACAAAATAATTCTAGCTGCAGCAAGCAGGCAGATACAGACAGTAAGCGCGTTTCCGCCCTGCACATGGTAGCGCATCCGCCATATATAATAGAGCAATACATAAAATATTGTCATAGTAACAGATGTTACAAGCTTGCCTATGCCGAGAGCCGCTGTGAAATTTTCCAGCCCCGTCGTACATAAGGCGTAAGCGCGGGGAAGAAGATGGAAGGAATCACCCGCGCCAAGAATAACCGCCATCATCCCAAACAGAAAATATTGTTTTTCTCCGCGGCTTCCGCGCATCATCCTTATTCCAACGGTTATAACCAAAGTCAAATACACAATATCAAACAGTGTTTCCATAATTGCCTGCATAACTATACTCCTTTCTTTCCTACAATCTTTTTTGCAAACACAGCAAATATAAGGAGGTTCCTCTCAGCTTTTCCACACTCCCCGCCGTATTCCGTATCCAACCACCAAAATCAGCATTGCAATCCACCCTGCCGCGCAGGCGAAGGCAATTCCGGTGATTCCAAGCCTTGGAATCAGCAAAAACGTAAAAAGCACCCTCACGGAAATCTGCGTCAGCGAACCCGCAAGGGAAACCTTCATGTACTTTTTTCCCCTAAAAAATCCCTGCATACCGTTTGTCATGGCGGAAAAAAAGTAGAAAAAAGCCATCACAGAAAAATACCGTCCGCCCTCCCTTAAAATCGTCTCGTCCGTGCTGAACAAATACAGTATCTGCCTGTGGAACAAAAGCAGCACGATGCAGATAAAAACAAAATAGCAGGTTTCAATTATCATGCCCTTCCAAAAGCCCTTCCGCACCCGCTCCTTTTCCTCCGCCCCGTCGTTTTGGGCGATAAAGGTCATCATGGAGGTAGACACGCTCCGCTCCGGCACCAGCGCAAAGTCCTCGATTTTCCCCACGGCGTTAAAGGCGGCGATGGTACTGACCCCCAAGGTATTCACCATCCCCTGAATCGCTAGCTTCCCAATTGGCTGGGCGCACTGCTGCAAGGCCGTGGTACTCCCATAACGAAGGGTCTTTTTCGTGAATTCTCTATCCGGCGTAAAATCTGAAAGGCTGACATGGAGAGCCGGGACTTTTTTATACACATATACCACGCAGGCCACGGCGGAGACGGATTCCGCAATATCCGTCGCAAGCCCCGCCCCGAACACGCCAAGCCCAAGGCCCGCCACAAACAGCACGTCTAGGCCCCCGTTTAATATGGAAGAAAAAGCCAAAAAACGAATCGGCGTTTTGGAATCCCCGACGCTGCGCAGGGCCGCCGCATAAATATTGTAAAGACAGGTGAACGGCATACCGATAAAAATCACCCTGAGATAACTGACCGACAGCTCCAAAATGTCCTCCGGCACCTGCATTAATTTTAAAATTGTCCCCGACGCCAGAATTTCCCCGGCAAAAAGCAGCATGGAAAAAATACCGCCCACGCGGAGGCAGGTTCCCATCTCCTTTTTTAAATCCTCGTACTTACCCGCCCCGTAAAAATTACTCATCAATACGGATGTGCCCACGCAAAGCCCGGCAATTCCCATAATCAAAAAATTCATAACCGGCTCGGCCGTCCCTACCGCCGCCAAGGCCTCGTTCCCCGCAAAACGGCCGATGACAATGGAATCCACCGCATTGTAGGCGAGCTGAAATATATTTCCCAAAATCAGGGGAATTGTAAAGGTTATCAAATGCTTTGTGATATTGCCCTTCGTCAAATCAGTTGCCATGACGCGGTTATCCTTTCGATTGTAATTTTTATCGTTCAAGGCTATAATAATTTTAATATAAAATTTTAAGAAAGAGTTTATCCTATGAATATTTACGATATTGCAAAGCTTGCGGGCGTTTCCATCGCCACGGTATCGCGGGTGGTGAACGACAGCCCCAAGGTCAGCGGAAAAACCAAAGCGGCCGTCCTTAAGGTGATGGAGGAAAACAATTACACGCCCAACGTATTTGCCAGAGGACTTGGCCTCGGCTCCATGAAATCAGTGGGAATCGTCTGCCCCGACGTGGCGGACGCCTACATGGCAAGGGCGGTTTCCTATCTTGAAAAAAATCTCCGGGGCTACGGCTACGACTGTATTCTCTACTGCAGCGGCTATGACGACGAGGACAAGCGGCAGGCCGTGGAGCTGATTTTTAAAAAGCAGATTGACGCCCTGATACTGGTAGGATCCAATTATGCGGGCATAGACGGCAAAACGCCGGATTACGTGCAGGAAGCCGCCGCGCAGATTCCCGTTTTTTTGATTAACGGTTATCTCACGGACGACAATATTTACTGCGTGCTGGCGGACGATTTTCAGGCCGTGTATGACATCACGGAGGAGCTGCTTTTTTCCGGGAAAAAGAAAATCCTTTTTCTCTTCAACTCCCATTCCTACAGCGCCCAGCGAAAACGCAGAGGCTACGAGGAGGCCCTTGCCGCCCACGGGATACAGGCGGATGAAAATCTGATACTGTACTGTGAAAACTCCATTTCCGCCACGCGGGACATGCTGCTATGCAGGCGCGGTCTTAGCTTTGACAGCGTGATTGCCACCGAGGACGGGCTTGCCGTCGGCGCTATGAAATATGCCGCCGCCACCGGCAGGCGCATACCGGAGGAATTAAGCATCACCGGCTACAATAATTCCGAGCTTTCCATCACCTGCACGCCGGAGCTCAGCTCGGTAGACAACCGCGTGGAAATTCTGTGCAAAACGGCTATCGATTCCCTGATGGCCCTTTTAAGCGGCCAAAAAGCGCCCCAGCGGCAGATGATAAAATGCCACCTGATAAAACGCTGCACCACGGATTTTTAAACGTATGGCAAATCACTTTTGCTTCAAAAAAGCTGGTTTTTCATCGGAAAAGAACACGCGAATAACTTACCTCTGCACTCTCGCGCCCGCTCCGCCCATAATGGCTTCTACTTCCTTCTTGCTTGCCATGGTGGTGTCCCCCGGCGTAGTCATTGCAAGGGCACCGTGGGCCGCGCCGTAATTTACCGCCAGCTCGGCGTCCTCCGTCGTCATAAGGCCGTAAATCAAGCCGGACGCAAAGGAGTCTCCGCCGCCCACGCGGTCCATAATCTCCAACCCCTTGTAGTCCTTGGCCTTGTAAACCTCCCCGTCCGCCCAGCAGATTGCGCTCCAGTCGTTGACGGTGGCCGTCTTTACGGTGCGCAGGGTGGTTGCAACCGCTTTGAAATTCGGGTAGGCCTTTGCGGCCTCGTTAATCATTTTCTTGTAGCCCTCAAGGTTCAGCTCCTTCAAGTTCTCATCGTTGCCTTCAATTTCAAAGCCAAGACAGGCGGTAAAGTCCTCCTCGTTTCCAATCATCACGTCCACGTACTTCGCCACTTCCTTGTTGACTTCCTGAGCCTTGGCCTGTCCGCCGATGGCGCTCCACATGGAAGGACGGTAATTCAAATCGTAGGAGACGATTGTCCCGTATTTTTTCGCCGTCTTAATCGCCGCAAGCACCGTCTCGCAGGACTGCTCGGACAAAGCCGCGTAAATGCCGCCCGTGTGGAGCCAGCGCACGCCAAGCTCTCCAAAAATATATTCAAAATCAAAATCCTCCGGCGACGCTTTGGAGATTGCCGTGTTGGCGCGGTCGGAACACCCCACGGCCCCCCTGATGCCAAATCCCCGCTCGGTAAAATTCAGGCCGTTTCTGCAGACGCGCCCGATGCCGTCCGTTTTCATCCACTTAATGAGGGACGTATCCACGCCGCCCTGCAAAATAAAGTCCTCCAACAAAAGACCTACTTCATTTTCCGCAAAAGCCGTAATCACAGCCGTATTCAGCCCAAAGCACCTGCGAAGCCCGCGGACTACATTGTACTCTCCGCCGCCTTCCCATGCGCGGAAGCTTCTCGCCGTGCGGATTCTGCCCTCGCCGGGGTCTAACCGAAGCATTACCTCCCCAAGAGATGCCGCGTCGTACTTACACTCGTTTGCCGGTTTTAAATTCAGATTCATTTGATTGCTCCTTTCATCAGCTCATATGCGCCTTTTTCTTCTATTATTTTTAAATCCTCGGCCACTTTATCTTCCAGCCCGGAAATTTCTGTCAAATCCTCTCCCCAAAACGCAGTGTTGGAAAGCGCCGCCTTTGTCAAAGCCGCTGCGTCGTCCTTTTTGTGGGCGTTATAAAATTCCAAAATTCCCTTGTCGTCGCTAATGGGATATTCCTTGTCCCCGCGCAGCCCCACGAAGCCGTTCTCGTCAAGGCGCACTCCGCGGTAAAAGGCAATGTAAAACGCCAGAGAAGCCGTCAAACATTCGGGTAACACCTGATATTTTTCCACATACCCCTTTAACGAGGGCATAACCCTTGCTTTCCACTTGGAGGTGGAATTTAAAGAAATAGATAAAAGGGCATGGTCGATAAAGGGATTGTTAAATCTGTCCGTCACAGCCTTTGCAAAATCCAAAAGCTCCTCCTCCGGCAAGGTCAGCGTGGGAATAATCTCCTTGTAAATCGCCTGATTCATGAAATTTCTGATAACGTCGTCCTTCATGCAGTCGCGCACAATGTCCTGCCCCGCCAGATAGGCTCCAAGAACCATGGAGGTGTGGGCGCCGTTTAAGATACGCACCTTCCTCTGCTTGTAGGGCTTGTGGTTGTCCGTAATCAGCACCGGCAAACCGGCCTTTTCAAAGGGTAATTCTTCCTTGAGGCTCTCAGGCCCTTCAATCACCCAGAAGCCGAACACCTCGCCCGTGTCAATCACATTGTCCTCATATCCAAGCTCCTCGCAGATTGCCGCCGCCTCGTTTCTGGGATACCCGGTGACAATGCGGTCAACCAGCGTAGAGCAGAAAATATTTTCTTCCTTTATCCAGCTGATAAAATCCTCACCCAAAGCCCATTGCTTTGCATACTTGAGAACGCATTTTTCCAGCTCTTTCCCGTTGTCGTCAATCAGCTCGCAGGACAAAACCACAAAGCCTTTTCCCTTTTCCTTCCCGAAGGCCTGATATCTGGCGTAAAGGAATTGCGTCAGCTTTCCCGGATAGCTGGAGGCCGGCTTGTCCGCAAACTGACACGCTGAATCATACTGAATCCCCGCCTCGGTGGTATTGCATGCGATAAAGCGCAGCTCAGGATTTTTCGCGCACTCCATGTACTTTTCATAGTCGGAATAAGGATTCAGGCAGCGGCTGACGCTGGAAATAACCCGCTTATCGTTTACCTTTTGCCCGTTTTCGTTTCCCCGAAGGAATAAGGTGTATAGGCCCTCCTGCTCGTTGATAAACTCCTTGATGCGCTCCCCGCCCTCTATGGGCTGAACCAAAACGATTTTTGAGTTGAAGCCGCATCGCTCGTTCATCATGTCCACAAAGTAGTCCACGAACGCCCGCAAAAAATTTCCTTCCCCAAACTGCAAAACGCGCTCCGGAGCTTCCTTTAGGAGATAGCCGTCATAACCTGCCTCTTCCAGTGTCTTGTAACAAAGTTTTTTCATTCTTTCCTCTTTTCTGCGCCGCATTATTCCGCCCAAATATAGATATGCCGCACATCTCACAGTCGCAAATGCTATAAGCATACTTGCTATAGGCATACTTGCCATAAGCACACATAATACTTAGGGAGTTTGCGGTTGCCGCGCCGACGCAAACTCTTTTTTTATAAAAGATTTCATCAATCTATTTTCTACAAGGTAACGCCCTGCTTAAAGATTGCCATATCATGAAAACCGGCTTCCTCCGCTTTTACCTCCCTGCCGGAAGCCACCTCCAGCACATACTGGAAAAGCTCCTCGCCAAGCTCCTCTAGGGGCTTTCCGTCCACCAGCGCGCCGCAGTTAAAGTCAATCCAGTTGTTTTTGTGCTCCGCTAAGGGGCTGTTGCTGGAAATTTTTACCGTGGGCACCGGCGACGCAAAGGGCGTTCCCCTTCCCGTGGTAAATAGCACAATGTGGGCACCGGAAGCCGCTAACGCCGTGGAAGCCACCAAATCGTTGCCCGGCGCGCTCAAAAGATTTAAGCCGTTCACCGAAACCCTTTCGCCGTAAGCAAGCACCCCTTTTACGGGCGCGGAACCGGATTTTTGAGTACAGCCCAAGGATTTATCCTCCAGAGAAGAGATACCTCCCTTTTTGTTGCCCGGCGAAGGATTCTCGTAAATCGTCTGCCCATGGCGCGTAAAATAATTCTTAAAATCGTTGATTAAAGCCACCGTTTTGTCAAAAAGAGCCTCGTCCGCGCAGCGGTTCATCAACAGCGTTTCCGCTCCGAACATCTCCGGCACCTCCGTGAGAATGGTGGTCCCGCCGTTTGCAATCAGCAAATCGGAAAATTTCCCCACCGTGGGATTGGCCGTGATTCCCGAAAGGCCGTCGGAGCCGCCGCACTTCATTCCGATAATCAGCTCGCTGCAGGAGATAGGCTCCCGCTGAAAAGCTCCCGCATACCCGGCAAGCTCCTCCACCAGCTTTACACCCTCCGCAATCTCGTCCTCCGATTCCTGACATACCAAAAATTTTACCCTATCCTTATCTACATCTCCTATGTAGTCCTTCAACACGTCGATATTGCTGTTCTCGCAGCCAAGCCCCAGCACCAGCACGCCCCCGGCGTTGGGGTGATTGATTAAGTCCGCAAGGATTTTCCGCGTATTTTCCTGATCCTCCCCCATCTGAGAGCAGCCGTAAGGATGGGGAAAAGCAGCCACGGCGTCGATGGTTCCCTTTTTAAATATCTGCGCCCTCTTTTCAATGGCGGCGGCTACGTTGTTGACGCAGCCCACAGTTGGGATAATCCAAATCTCATTGCGAACCGCCGCCCGGCCGTCTTTTCTGCGGTATCCCTGAAAGTAACCTTCCTTTTTTTCCGGCAAAGGCGAAGGGGCTCCCGGCTCATACGTATAGCTCAGCACATCGCCAAGTCCCGTTTTCATATTGTGGGTGTGGACCCACGCTCCCTTGGCAATCTTTTCCTTGGCAATGCCTATGGGCGCGCCATATTTGATAACCGCCTCCCCCTCGGCAATATCGCACAGGGCAAACTTGTGCCCCTGCGGAATGTCCGCCAAAAGCGTCACCTCTTCCCCCGCTGCATTTAGGACGCTCCCGGCCGCCAGCGGCTTCAAGGCCACCGCCACCTTATCCTTCGAATGAATTTTCAAAAAATTCTGCATAGTTTCCTCTTTTCTGCGCTGCTTTCTGCGCATAATGGAGTTTGTGGATGCAACGCAGACACAAACTCTTTGAGTGAAAGATTTATCTTTCACTCTTTCCTCTTTTCTTTCCCGTAAAATCCTTGGCCTGCGCCAAATGTAAGTGCTTACATTTAAGATACACGTTTTTTTACAAACAGTCAATAAGAAAACAAATAAAATCATCAAAACAAAAAAGAGAGCAAAGGCTCTTTCGCCCCCGCTCTCTTTTTTAAGACGTCTATCCTAAACACCTCATTTCAGCTTATAAAAAATAATGCAGTTTGGCCTGTCTACCTTCAACTCCGGCCCGTTCATTACAATTGTCCCCTCCTCCATATTCACCGTAAAAAACGTCATGGAGTTTGTCTCATGATTTAAGGACACCAAATGCCGATTGTCGGGGAAAAGCGCCGCGTCCTTGGGATAGTCGCCGCTTACAGGCAGACACAGTATTTTGGTGAGAAGTCCGCTCTCCTCGTCTATGGAGTAAAGCACCACGCTGTTGTCCCCCGCATTGGAGCTGCACAGATATTTAAAGTCCTCCGAGATATTCAGCGCGCTTGCCGCCGAACCGCCCGCGTGATAGTCGTTCAGAGTTGAAATATTCTGTATCTTTTCAAAAATCGGCATCCCATGCTCTTTATCCAGAGAATAGGAGTAAACGTCAATATAATTTTTCAGCTCATGCACCACATAAAGCAGGGAGCCATCCTTGGAAAATTTTAAATGCCGGGGAGCGGACTCCTGCTCGCTTCTGATAATATCCACCTGACGCAGCCTGCCGTTCATGTGATTTAATTCATAAACCACCACGTGGTCCATGCCCAAATCGGCGGCGCACAAAAATTTATTGTCCCTCGTCATTTTCACGCAGTTAATATGAGGCCTGAAATTTCTCTCAGCGATGCTTCCCAGCCCTTTGTGATAAATTTCATCTGTTATTTCACCGATTGTCCCGTCCTCCGCTACCCTAAGAACCGTCAGCTTCGCGTCATGATAACCCGCCACAAACAAAAATTTATCCTCGTAATCCGTGGAGAGATAGCATCCTCTCATGCCGTTAATGGAAGCGCGGTTAATTATCTCAAGGCTTCCGTCCGGCAATATCTTGTAGGATTCCACGCCAAAATCCGTGATGGAATACAGATATTTCCGGCTATGGGATATGGTTACATAGGAGGAGTTGGTTATCTCCACTTGGTCTTTCTCATAAAACCTGCCGTTTTCCATGTCCACATCGTAAATCCTTATGCCAAACTTGCTCTTGTTCCCCGACGTATAAGTCGATACATAAGCTACATATTTTTCCTTTTCCATGATATTCCTCTTTTACTGTTTTATTTTTCGCTGTTTCCTACCTCTTCTCCGCAGTGCGCGCTCGAAAAACCTCCGGTTTTCCTCGCTCGCGGGCTTCGCCCTATACAGACACCGGCATAGGCGCTCTGCCGTGCTTGCACGCCTCGCTCCTATACCGCTGTCTGTGCACTGCTCATTGCCTACGCGTACATTATAGCATAATTTACTTCAAGGTACAATTCAAACTATTTCCTGCACTGGCCGTTTCCCCGGATACAATATTTATAGGAGGTGAGCTCCTTAAGGCCCATGGGCCCCCTTGCGTGAAGCTTTTGGGTGCTGATTCCAATTTCCGCGCCGAAGCCAAACTCAAAGCCGTCGGTAAATCTGGTGGAGGCGTTGACATAGACGCAGGCCGCATCAACCTCGTTTAAAAACTTCTCGGCGTTTTCCGTATTTTCCGTGATGATTGCCTCGGAATGTTTGGTATTGTATTTGTTGATATGGGAAATTGCCTCGTCAACGGAGGACACCGTTTTCATGGAAATAATATAATCTAAATACTCCGCGGCATAATCCTCCTCCGTGGCGGGCGTGCAGTCGATTACCTGACGCACCTTTTCGTCGCCGCGTATCTCTACTTGGTACTTCTGCAGTGCTTCCTTTAAGGCGGGCAATAGCTTTTCCCGCATGGCCTCATGCACTACCAGCGATTCGCAGGCGTTGCACACGCCGATTCGCTGGGTCTTGGCGTTTATGATAATCGGTATCGCCATGTCCATGGAAGCGGATTCGTCCACATAAATATGGCAGTTGCCGGTTCCCGTCTCAATCACCGGTATTGTGCTGTTCTCCACCACGCTTTTTATCAGTCCCGCGCCACCTCTGGGTATCAGCAAATCCACATATTCCTTGAGACGCATAAATTCCTGTGTGACCGCCCTGTCCGTGGAGACGATGAGCTGAATCGCATCCTCCGTAATCCCCTCCGCCAAAAGAGCCTTTCTTATAACCTCAGTTATCGCCCTATTAGAGCGCAAAGCATCGCTTCCGCCCTTTAAAATCACGGCGTTCCCGCTCTTAAAGCAAAGCCCAAAGGCGTCCGCCGTCACATTGGGGCGGGATTCATAAATAATACCGATAACCCCTATAGGCACTCGCCGCTTTTCTATTTTTAAGCCGACGGGACGCTCAAAAATCTCTATCAACTGCCCTACAGGGTCCTCAAGCTCCGCCACCTGCTTCAATCCTTCCGCCATCTGCTGAATTCTCTCCTCGGAAAGACGCAGCCTGTCAAGGAGCCCGGACGGCATACC
>JAMPGS010000117.1 GCA_023663815.1 Clostridium sp. | reverse complement strand
ACCTGCGGCCTCTACGTCCCGAACGTAGCGCTCTACCAAGCTGAGCCACACGCCGTAACCTTACGACAATGTACATCATACAATTTTTGCGTCCAATTGTCAATGTTTATGCCGCATGATTTTTCGCTGATTTTTTGTATCCGCCAGCCCGGACAAGCTTCTGCAATTGTCGCCTTTCTGCGGCCGGCCAAGCTTTCTGCAATTTTCATCTCTCTGCATCCACCTGAACATCCACAATTTTTCACATTCTGCGGGCGGCCGCCGCATTTTATATCAGTTTTCCGCCATGCAAAAATACCTACATCCTTATCCGCACTCTGAGCAGCAGATACACCACCGTAATAATCAGCCCAATGCAGAAGAGCAAAAGACCAAAGGACAAGCTTCTGCTGATAATTGTCCCCACCTCGGACAATTCTTCATAAATCATCGCGTATTTATGCTCATAATCCACGTCCTTGGGATGCTTCCTAAAAATAGTGGCGTTGCCCAGCTTTTCAAATCCATTCGCCACGCAGCCCAGCGCATGAGTAAGAGCCGTTCCCTCCTCCAGCTCGTGGGGAATTTTGCTGTCCCTGTAAATTGTTTTCCGAAGCAATACCACTATAGAATCCACCAAGCTATCCAATATTCTGCACAGCACCCCAAACACAAAAGGCAGCGCCCCAAGGAGAACCGGACGGTAAATCACATCCTCCAAATCAAAATATTTATACCACCTGTTTACATAGAAGGTTTCTTCCCCCTTCTTCTCCATAAGCCAAAGCCTTACTACCACCAAATAAACAAGAACCCCTATGCAGAGGGAAATCCCCGCGCCCTGTAAATTCACAGGCGAAAACCATGAAGCCATGCTGTAGGTGTCCACCGAAAATTTCATAAACCCATAGCCCAAATCGGCCAGTGGATTCATAATCTGATTGGGAAAAAATCCCATAAGGGGAAGCAGCGCCGCGCTTATGGTCAGGGCCGCTGCGCTTGTCTTATTCATATAACCGCCCTTTAAGGCGTCAAATTTTTCTTGAACTTTGCCGTCGCTATTTTTCTCCCAAAACAGCGCGACGTAAAGCTTTAACATGTAGGCCACCGTAAGCCCGCCGCATACAAGAAAGGCCCATTCAATCCCTTTCATGGCTTCCGCGCTGAAAATCCCGGCCACGGCTCCTTCCTTTATCATTTCCAGATATTCCACAATACTTTCATGAATCAGCGTTTTGCTGATATAGCCGTTCCATAAGGGCACGCCGCCGATTCCCAGAGCTCCCATCAAGAAAATAAAATGAAGCAGCGGCTTTTTTCTGCCAAAGCCCCGTATCTCGTTTAAATTCAGCCGATGCACGTTCATAAATACAACGCCCGCCGCCATAAAAAGAGCCAGCTTAATCAGGGAATGATTTATCATATGAAGAAGGCTTCCCCGCACCGCAAGGGCATTTTCCTCCCCCAAAAGGCACGACATTCCAACGCCCACTAAAATAAAGCCAATTTGGGAAACCGAGGAGCACGCCAGCGTCCGCTTTAAATCCACGGAAAACAGGGCCAGCACCGCTCCCACCGCCATGGTGGCAACGCCAATTATCAGTATCAAGCTTCCCCAACTGCCGTCGCCCATAAAAATCCGGCTGCTTAAAATTAAAATGCCAAACATTCCCGCCTTGGTGAGAATCCCCGACAGAAGCGCCGATGCAGGCGCAGGGGCCACCGGGTGGGCTTTTGGAAGCCAGATATGCAAGGGAAACGCCCCCGCCTTTGCGCCGAATCCAAAGAGAATACATAATCCTGCCGCCCACAGCTTTTTCCTGCCCGCGGTATTCCCCGCCATCTGCCCGGAAAGACCTATGAGCTTATCATACTGCAAGGTTCCCGTTAGATTGTACAGCAAAAAAATGCCCATCAGCATCACAAGGCCGCCGATAACCGCCACGGCAAGATAAGTATTCGCCGCCCGCAGGGACTCTCTTTTCTCGTCATGGGCAACCCACACATAGGAGGTGAAAGACATTATTTCAAAAAAGATAAACGTGGTATAAAAATCAGCCGACAAAAACACGCCTTCTGTAGCCCCAAGGGTTAAAAGCAAAAATAAATAATATCTGTTCCGATTCCGGTAATGGGAAAAATATTCTTCCGAGAACAGCGTGCTCATAAACCACATAAAAGCCGCTATAGCGCCGTACAAAGCGCGGAAGCCGTCCAGCCTAAAGTAAATACCCATGCCGCAAAAACCCGATATTCCTACTATAGAATAACTGCTTCCGGTTATCAGATGACGGATAAGAAGGTACAAAAACAGCCCAAACTCCATTCCGATCACCACATCGGCAAAGCAATTCCTCATTTTTTTATTTTTTCTGCCAATCACATATCCGATTACGGCAGCTATCATTGGAAAGAATACCGCACTGTAAAGCAATAAACTCATTTCTTTCCCCTCCTAATAAACTCCCGCCGCCACATCGGCAAAAAAATTTGTGACCGGCGCGGAATAGATGCCAAAGAACAGGATAAAAACCGTAAAGACAAACAGCGGCGCAAGCATTTTCCAATTGGGGTCTTTTATCCCTTCCAGCGGCGACGCGTCAAAATCCTTTCCCGGAAAAAAGGCCCGAACCACAATTGAAAACATATAAATCGCCGTGAGCAGCGCGGAAATAAGCAGGCAGGCAATTCCGCCGTAAGCTAACGGATTCCCGCTCTCCACAGCCGCCGACGCCAAACTCCATTTGCTGATAAAGCCAGCCAGACCCGGCATCCCCATCAGCGCCAGCGACGCCACCGTAAAAACCCCGAATACGCAGGGCATTTTATAACCCATGCCGTCAAGCTCATGCACATACTGACGGTCCGTCTGGTGCATAATCGCCCCCGCGCAGAAAAACGCGCTGATTTTAATGACCGCATGAAAAATTAAATGGGTCAGCGCCCCCGCCATGCCAAGAGGCGTCATAATCGTTACCCCAAACAAAATATAGGACAAATTGCTGATGGTGGAATAGGCCAAACGCCTTTTGATATGCGTTTCCTTCACCGCCCGGCTGCAGCCGTACACGATGGTAAACATCACAATCGCCATCACGACCGTTTGGGCCCATGTTCCCCTCAAAAATTCCGCCCCAAAGCTGTAAAAGGTCAATCGGATAATGGCAAACGCGCCGGATTTCACCACGGCCACCGCATGGAGAAGGGCCGTCACCGGGGTAGGGGCAACGCCCGCATCCGGCAGCCATGAATTGAAAGGACAAACCGCCGCCTTCACGCCAAACCCCATAAAGGCAATCACATAAATCAGCAAAAGCACATTGGTTCTTTCCCCGATTCTGGCGGGGTCTAAAGTTCCCCCCAGCATAAATTCTGTCGTACCGCTGTAAATATAAACAAATATCAAGCCGATAAAAGCAAAGGCCGCTCCTCCCAAGGAATAGTACAGATATTTCCGGCTGGCAAGAATCGCCTCCCTCGTCAGGGTGTGCATCACCAAAGGGACTGTCACCAGCGTCAGCAGCTCGTAAAAGAAGTACATGGTAAGCAGATTAGCCGCAAAAGAAATTCCAAGGGTCACGCTGTAGGTTATGGTATAAAACATAAAGAAAACCTTTTCATGCTCTTCCTTTGTCATATACTCAAAGGCATACAGCGTCGCCAAGGGCCAAAGCGCGGAGACCAGCCCGCCAAATACCATGCTCATCCCGTCCACCTCAAAGCTGATAGACAGATTCCCCGTAAAGTTTGCCAGCGTAAAAATCGTTTCCGGCCGGTGAAGCAGGAGATACCACACTAAAATACTGTCTAAAACCACCATGCTTTCCAAAAATATTTCCATATGGCTCCGCTTTTTAAAAGGAATTAAGAGAACCAGCGCGCCTGCAAGCACAGGAAGCAAAATCACCGATAAAATCATAATCTCTTCTCCCTCCTAAATAATTTTCTCTATCACCTGCGATAGATAATCCACTATCTGTCCTGGAAACAGGCCAATCAAAACGGACAATACCGTAAGCGCAAGCACTGGAACGGTCATAAGCATTGACGGCTCCTTTTTCTTTAACCCGGTATAGTCAAACTCCTCCCCCGGAAAAAAGCCCCGGATTGTCACCGGAAGAAGATAGCCCGCCGTGAGCAGCGCGCTCACCAGCAAAACCGCGGGACCGGCCCAGCTAAAACCGGAAATGCCCGACGACAGCGCGCCGGAGGCTAAATGCCATTTGCTGACAAATCCCCCTGTGGGCGGAATTCCAATCAGCCCCAGCGACACAATGGTATAGCACCAAATAAGCAGAGGCATCTCCTTTCCTATTCCACGAAGCTCCTCCACCCGCGTCTTTTTCGTCATAAAAATAATGGCCCCCGCGCAGAGAAACAACGCCGCCTTTATAAATCCATGGCACAATACATGGAGCAGGCCGCCGGTGACGGAATCCATATCCATAACCGCAAGGCCAAACAAAATATAGGACACTTGGCTGATGGTAGAATAGGCTAGACGCTTTTTTAAAACCGGCTCCCTGTAGGCAAGCATAGAGCCCATAAAAATAGTGATGCAGGTCAGCGTCAGCCAAAAGGTCTGCACCCAAGTCCCTCTCAAAAAGGACGCCCCAAAAATATAGTAAACCACTCTGACAATTCCCAGAACGCCGGCCTTCACAATCACCGCCGAAAGAACCGCCGAGGCAGGGGCAGGAGCCGCCGGATGAGCGGCGGTCAGCCATGCGTGCATGGGAAATATGCCCGCCTTCACCCCAAAGCCCACCAGCATCACCGCCGCGATTCCTAACAGGATTCCTCCGTGCTCCGCCGCTGCCTGCGCGCTGATAACTCCCCCCGGACTGAAGGAAAGAGTGTTTCCGTATCTCTCAATAAAATATAATCCAAATAAGGACATATACGCGCCGCACAGGGAATAAAACAGGTATTTCAACCCTGCCATCACAGCTTCCCTCGTGCCCGTATGAAGCACCAGCGGCATAGACGATAAGCTCAGCAGCTCAAAAAATAGGTAAAAGGTAATCAAATTCCCCGCAAAGCAAAGGGCCAGCAGCACCCCTAATACCATCAAGTAAAACCCGTAATAACGCTTTTCCTTTTCCTCATGCTTCATATACTCAAAGGAAAAAATCCCGGCGCACACAAAAATAATTACCGTCATCAGGGAAAAAACCACGCTGATTTCGTCTACCTTAAACAAAATGGGGAGCCGGTCGGTTAAATTAAACAGCGTAAACAGCCCATCCCCCGCAAAACACAGGGCCGACACCGTAAGCGCCGCCGTTATAAAAAGTACCGCGCCAACAAAAATCAGTAAATTTCTCCTGCGCTTTCCCTCCGGCTTCGCCAGCAGAAAAATGCCTGCCAGAATGGGAAATAAAATCGCTGATAAAATAGAAAACATGGCAGCAAACCTCCTTTAAGAGAACATGGCAAGGCCCTGCTCAATTAAATCCACAATTGGCTGAGAACTTACGCCCAAAATCACATTTAAAACAATAAAGCACACAAGGGTCAGTGCGTAGGACTTCATATTTTTAAAGGACGCCGTATCAAAATTGCTGAACTCTACCGGCGTATAAATACGTATCACCGTTTTCATAAAGTAAATGGCGTTTAATATGGTACTGATAGCCAGCACAATCAACGCCGGCAGCATCTTCATTTCATTTTGGACTGCCGCTTGAGCAAACAGCAGCTTGCTGATAAAACCGGAAAACAGCGGAACGCCCACCATGGAAAGGGAGCCCACCGTAAAAGCAGCGCCCGCCCATTTGTTCCGGTAAGCCGCCCCCGTTAAGCTCAAAAACTTCCTGCTTCCGTCAGACACGTCCGTAAGCCCTATAGCCGCGATAAACAGCAGCGACTTGGTGGCCGCATGAGAGAAAATATGGAAAATACTGGCGGACATTCCCGCCTGAGTTCCCATGCCAATGCCCATATAAATATAGCCAATCTGGGCCACGGAGGAAAAAGCAATCATCCTTCTTACATCGTTTTCCCTGATAGCGCTCAAGGAGCCGAACACCATGCCCATCAGGGCAAACACAAATAAAATATCGATAATCCGGCTATTATAAAAAACCTCAAACCCAATCACCCTATAGATAATCTTAATCAGCAGAAATATGTAGCCCTTGGAAACCAAACTGGACAAAATTGCCGCCGAGGATACCGTGGAATACCCGTAGGCATCCGGCAGCCACGCATGAAAAGGAAACAATGCGCTTTTGATGGAAAGCCCCACCGATATCAGCGCAATTGTCACAAGCAGCGGAATTCGGTACTCGCCCATCTCATAAAGCACCGCCACCTGCTCTTTGATATTGCTCATCAAAAGATGCCCCGTCAAGTCATAGAGCATACAGATTCCCATTAAAAGCAGGCCGGAGCCCAAAAGGCTCATAATCATGTACCGCGCCGCCGCTTCAATAGTCCTGCCGTTCTGCCTTATCATAATCAGGCCGCAGGCCGTGATGGTATTGATTTCCACAAAAACATAAGCGGTAAACAAATCGTTGGTGTACACCAGCGCAAGCAGGGAGGACAAAAGCAAATCCGTCAGCACATAATAAAGGAAGGTTTTTCCCTCCTCCACCTCGTCTCCAAGCTTCTTTCTGCCGCCCTCCAAGGAAAGCAGCATAATAACGCAGAAAAACAACGCCACAAGGGCTTCCAGAACCCCCGCCCGTATTTCGTTCCCCCAAGGCGCGGGAAACCTGCCCATCACATAGACATAGGCCTCCCCCGTCCTTATGGTATAGATAAGCACGCACGCATTTAAAATAATTTCAACAAACAGCAGCGTTTTATTTACTCTCCTTGCCGCTTTCTTTTTGAGGCCTGAGCTGATAATCCCCGAAAACAGGCAAAGCAATATGGAAATTGCTGGAAAATTTTGAACAAAATCCATTTACAGCCCCTCCTTTTTCAGTTGAAGCGTAATTTCGTCCAAATCCAGTGTCAAATAACGCTGATACAGCCGGATGGTTATGGAAAGCATCAGCGCGCTGACGGACACGGACACCACGATGCCCGTCAAAACAAGACCGCTTGGAATGGGGTTGATGTACGCCTCCGCGCTCTGCACCCCGTCCGTCACAATCGGAGCCACCCGGCCCGCAATGTAGCCTTTTTCCGCCAAAAACAAATAAACGGCCGTGTCCATGATATTCAGCCCGATGATTTTTTTAATCAGATTGCTTTGAAGCAGTAGATTGCCGAATCCAATACCGAACAAAATCATCGCCACCGCTTCCCCGTAATTGTTAAAAAGATTCGCTCCCATTTTACAGCCCTCCTCTTCTGAACAGAGCATAAAACGCATACATGGTGCAGGCCACCTCCAGCCCCACGCAGATATCGATTGGAAGAATGATTCCCCCGCTTAAAATATGCCCCGGCTGGCCTAAGGGAATATGGTTTTCAATCCCGTTGGCCCCGGTAATATAAAAATAAGAACCGATGACGCCGTACATACATAAGGCCGTTATCTTTGCAATCTTATAAATATGCTCATTAAAAAACCGCTGGGTCTTTTTAATCCCAAAAGCGCTCACATAGAGTATCAGCCCCGCCCCTATAATGGCGCCGCCGGAAAACCCGCCGCCGGGGGACAAATGCCCGTTTAAAATAATGTAAATCCCAAAAATAAAAATAATCGGACAGAGCACGAAGGCCGTTCCCTGCAAAATCACGTCGTTTTTCGGCTCAAAGAACCTGTCGCCGTCGTTGGCGTCCAGCTTTTTTAAAATCGCCTCGTCTATCATCAAGAGAATCATCACGCAGCAGGTAGCCACAAAAAGCACGTTAGTCTCGCCGAAGGTATCAAAAGCTCTGTAAGTTAAAATCATGCCTGAAACAATATTGAGCGCCCCCGTTTCCTGAAGCCCGTTTTCAATGTATCTCTCGGATACCACATTGTTGTCCGGATTGGCGGGGTTGCCCGTCCGTGGAAGCCATGAAACTGTATACAGCAAAAGTCCCACCAAAATCACGCAGAACAAAATCGCGGCCAAAACATATATCCTGTTAAATATTGTAAGCTTTTTGTTGCGGCCTACGTCGTAAACCTTATCCCTAATCATTTGCCGCTCAAACATCCGCTCGATGATGGTATCCACCGGCGTCTCCGCCTTTTCCTGCGGCTTCATTTCCACTTCGCCCACATAGGGGTCTTTATTTCCCGAAAGCCATCTGAAAAAACGGAACGCAAAGGTTTTTTCGTATTCGCTTTGAGGTTTTAGCTTGCTCACAGGACTTCGCCTCCTTCATCCTCCGAAATTTCCATACTTTCTTCAAGAGAAACCATGGCGGCGTTTTCGCTCTTATCCTTCTCTATCTGAATCGCATGTATTTTTTTCAGGGTTGAAAAAAACAAAATACTGGTTACTCCCGCTCCCACCGCCGCCTCGGTGATTGCCAAATCCGGCGACTGCAAACACACCCAAATCACCGACATTACAAGGCTGTAGGACATAAAAATTAACACGGAATTTAAAAGATTCCTAGAAAAACTTACCATAATCGCGCACACAATTAAAAATCCCATGAGGATTATTTGAAACAGCGTCATACCCTGCCTCCCGTCACTTTTTCTGTTCTTTCCACTTTCTCTGTTCTTTCTACTTTTTCTGCTTTTTCGTCTTTCTCCCTCTCCTCCAAAAGCTCTTTCTCCAAATCCGCAAGCTCGGAGTAATTTTTACAGTGGTCGCTCAGCTTTCCGTTGGTGATAACCTCCAAATTTGCAAGCATATGGGAGGAAACGGGCGATGCAAACCACAAAAAAACGACTATCAGCATGATTTTTAAAGTTGTGAAATTCAATCCCGAAAAAATCATCAATCCCACCAGAGAAAAGCTAATGCCCAGCGTATCCCCCATGGCCGCCGCGTGCATCCTGTTCAGAACATAGTCTAAATGAAAAACTCCGTACAGCTCTATCAAAAAAATGAGCAGGCCGCCAAGAAGAAGTAACGCGCCAAGAAGGAGCCTAAGCCACTCAAGAATTTCCATTATCCTCATCCCCTTTCTTCTCTCCCACGCCTCTACGCCGTCTGAAGCTCTCCTCGTAAACGCCTATGTAAACCTTGGCGAACACATTTACCGCAAGAAAACTCACCAGCGCGTAAATCAAGCAGATATCCACCAAAAATCCCTGCTTTAACAAAAGCGCAAGAACCGCAATCATAACCATAACCATGGTGCCCATCATATTTACGGCCATCAGCCGGTCCACCACCCGCGGCCCCCTCACCGCCCGGATAAGGCACGCAAACAGCATGAGGGCAAGAATAATTAAAACACCTATATACATTTTCTGATAAATCATATCCAACGCTGTAAGATTTTCATTTACCGGCATTTTTATCATCCCTTTCCATCTTTTCAAGCAATCTCACAAAAATAGAGCTGTCAATTCCCTCCGCCAGACTTTTATCCAGACAATGAACCACATACTCGTCGTTTTCCAGAAGCACCGTAATCGTGCCCGGCGTAAGCGTGATGGAATTCGCAAGCACTATCCTTGCCGGCGTCGTTTTTAAATTAGTTTTAAACCGCACTACGGCGGGCTCGATTTCATATCTCGACGATGCAATCATTTTAATTACGGCAAAGTTTGCCTTGATAATCTCCTTAATCAGAACAAACACGTAATGGAGGATTTGAAACAGCTTTTTTCCTAATTTTAAATCCGTCTTGGGGCTGTAATCAAGGAACCGGCAGATAAACCAGTACATTGCGCCAGCTATCGCCAGCCCAAAGGCCGCTATCTCCAGCGTAAACTGCCCGTTAAATATTATCCATATCAGAAAAAATATTAAATACATTTTTTCCCTCCATATGCATCCACATGCAATATGTAAAGCAGGTGAGGCCTATGCCAACACCTGCTTAATTCTGCTTTCCAATTCATTTTTAGATACGGCCCCTATAACGGTATCCACTACCTCCCCATTTTTAAAGAGCAAAAAGGTCGGAATAGACATCACCCTGAATTCACCGGCAAGCTGCGGGTTCTCGTCCGTGTTGCACTTGCCTACCTTGCATTTGCCGCTATAGCTTTCCGCAAGCTCCGCCACAAGCGGTGCCATCATTTTACAGGGTCCGCACCAGTCAGCGTAAAAATCCACTAAAACAGGCATGCTGCTCTCTTTTACTTCAGTTTCAAAATTATTTTCAGTAATTTTCAGTTCCATATGATACTCCTTTCTAAAATTTTTTGCAACTATAGTTTTACCTTTTTACGGGTTCTTAACATGAAAATTAGGATTTTATTTGTACATTTCTTTAGTCATTTATTTTACAACATTTTCCCTGTTGCAGTTTCCCCAGTATAGCCATAATATCCGGCTGTGTTGGCGTAAACTTTACCCCACGCTTCAACATACCCATAACTTTCTTTGCTTTCTGCTCAATCTCCTTAGCTGTATGCTCACTTGTCAGCATCAGGTGATTTCCCGCTATAGTATATTCCCGTTCTATATATTCCTCAGTTACCGGAAACATATCCTGTATCAGAAATGCACTTTCCCGGTCATCATCTAATTTTACAACATGGAGAATATCGCAAGGTTTTCCGCATTTTTCTCTCTTCTCCATAATTCTTTTATACTTATCAATACGACTGGACAAAGGTATCATCCAATATATTCCTGTATTTGTATCTTCAAAGCAATAATAATGCGGTCTGTTTCCCGCCTTATTTCCCTTGAGGTACGGATCAGACATATCCTCAAAAAACTTGTCCTTAATAATATAAAATCCTGTTTTCTTCATTTGCTCCGCCCTCGTTATGGAAAAAGTCCCCCACCTTGCGGCGAAGGACTATACTTTCAACCCAACCACTTATATACCGCATAT
>JAMPGS010000116.1 GCA_023663815.1 Clostridium sp. | reverse complement strand
GCAGGAGCTGCGAAGCAGTTTTGGAAACGATAGATTAACCAACGCGCACAACGAATTGCTTACCGGGATGATAAATACCGGGGCAGCGGGGATATTGTTGTATCTGGGAATTTTTGTATCCTTTGTGGCAAGGCATATGAAAAAGGGAACGGGGTTTGCGGGACGAATCGCGGTAGTGAGCATCCTTTGCTATCTGGTTCATAATCTGGTAAGCTTTGCTCAGGTGTTGAATCTGCCTTTTGTGTTTTTAATTTTGGCAATGGGGGAAAGGGAGAACGTTGGTGAATATGGACGTTGATTCAATTTCAATTATCGGCGGGGCTGACGGCCCTACGGCGATTTTTCTGGCGGGAAAGCTGGGAGAAGAATTGAAAACAGGTGTAATTATATTTGTGATTACTATGCTGGCGTTGGCCGCCGTGTTGGTTTTTTGGAAGCCGGGGAGAAAGACAAAGTATCGGTTTATCCGTCTGTCCATGGGAAATTTGCTGATTCATTTGATGGACGGATTGATTACCTTTGTGAATACGCCGGACTTGGAAATGGAAGGCAATATTCTGGTAAGTAAGTTTGGGTATGGCTGGGGCGCGCTTTTTACGGCAAATCTTATCGGTTTTATTGTTGTGACGCTGGCGGCATGGTGCTTTAACAGATATGAGCATGTAAAAATTCCGTCTACAAGCATGTTCGATTACTACATGAAACTGTTTTACGGGGAAAATTATAAGCCCGGCTGGTTTTGGTACAAATTTTCTAAAAAGCTCCGCCCTCAATTGGCGATGCTCAGCTACGCTATTTATTGGGGCGTAACTGCCGGCGCGCCGGTGTTTGTCGTCGGGTGGCTGCTTCGTATGATGGATATAACTCCGCGGTGGTGGCGGACAAAATGGATAGTGGGTGTTATTTATTTGGCTGTTGTGGTTTTCTGCCTGTTTAAGTGGGTGAGAGAGGGATATAAGTTAAGCTGCGGCGATTCCAGTGTGGAATTGAGAGCATGAAAAATTTAGGAGGAAAACTATGTTATATCATGTTTATGTAGGTTCGTATACGGACGAGAAAAATGCGGACGGTATTTATCAGTTGGAATTGGACGGGGAAAAGGGAAAGCTGCGCATGGTTCGGGCTTATCAGGAGTGCGACGGCCCTTCCTTTTTGGCGGTGACAAAGGACTGCCTGTACGCGGTCAGCGAGCGGGAGGACAGCGACGAGGGGATGGTGAGCGCATTTTCAAGAAATGCTGAGGACGGCGGTTTGACTTATTTAAATTCTATTCCCACCAGCGGGACCGCCATGTGCCATATTAATATGTGGCCCGGAGGGAGATATTTTTCGGCGGCAAACTATATGAGCGGCAGCGTTTTTACTGGAAGTATCGGGGAAAACGGTAAGCTTGAAAAAGTTTGTGATTTTAAGCAGCACACGGGCGTGGGTTATTACAGCAAAACGAGACAGGACGGGCCTCATGTACACTGTACTCAATTGTCTGAGGACGGGAAGCTGCTTTATGTGGCGGACCTTGGACTTGACCGGCTCTTTTGCTATGAGATAGGGCGGGAGGGTGCTTTGACCCTTGGCGGGGAAGAAATGCAGATAAGGCTGCCCAAAGGGGAAGGCCCCCGGCATTTTGTTTTTCGGGATAAAGGAAAGTATTTGTATTTGGCGACGGAGCTTGGAAATAAAGTGTTCGCGTATGGGCGGGAAGAGGAAAGGCCGGTTTATCAAAATATACAGACAATCGGTACCTTGCCCGAAAATTACAGGGAAGAAAATACGGCGGCAGACATTCACTTTTCCATGGACGGAAGGTTTCTCTATGTTTCCAACCGCGGAATGGACAGCCTTGTAATGTATAAGGTAGACGGGAAGACGGGGATGCTGGAGCTTGGCGGGTATTATGAGGCTTATGGCAGGTGTCCTAGAAATTTCTGTATTACGCCGGACGATAAATATATTTTGATTGCCAATCAGGTAAGCGGAAATATTGTCTTGTGCGAAAGAAATATGGCGACCGGGAAAATTGGAGAGAAAGCGGACGAGGTTTTTGCGCCGAAAGCGTGTTTTGTTACGGCGGTGGAGTGAGGAAGATAGGAGAATAAAAATTAAATCTAAAATTAATTATATGCCGGGCGGGATTTTGCCCGGTTTTTACTTGTGCAGGAAAACATAATGTAGAAGAACATAAGGGCAAGCGAGTAAAACAGTGAATGAGAATATAAAAAGGATACAAAAAGCTGTTATATTGGTTTTTAGGAGCAGTTAAACAGATATCGATATGTGCGACAAATTAAAAAATGAAAAATAAAAAGACAAGCAGGAAGGTAAGCGGAAAGGCAAAGAAGGATAAATAGAAAAACAAGCAAAAAGACAAACAAAAAGATAAACAGAGAGGCAAAAGTAAAAAACAAACAAAAAAGACAAACAAAAAAGAAAAAGTGGCAAAAGCAAAGAGACAAATAAAAAAGAAAAAAGAAAGGCAAACCCAAAAAGGTAAAACAAAAAAGCAAACAGAGAAAAGCAGAAGCAGAAAAGTAAAAACAAAAAGACAAACAGAAAGGCAAAAATATGAAATTCCAAATTTTATTGGTGGAGGACGACGGGCGGATTCGGGAGGTAATTGAAGATTACTTTTCGGGCCGGGCGGAGGACGAAGTTGCGGTAATCAGCGCGGAAAACGGGGAAGAGGGGCTGGAAAAAATTGCGGAGGAGAAATTTGACTTGGTGATTTTAGATGTGATGCTGCCGGGGATAAGCGGTTTTGAGCTCTGCAGGGAGCTTAGGAAGGACAGTATTGTACCGGTGATTTTTTTGACGGCGCGGGGGCAGGAGGAGGACAGGCTTCACGGTTATATGCTGGGATGCGACGATTACGTGGTGAAGCCCTTTTCACTGGCGGTTTTGTATGTAAAGGCAAGGGCTCTCATAAAGCGGGCCAGAGGGACCGTACTGGACGAGGCCATGCGGCTGGGGGAGGTCAGCTTATACCCGGATAAGCAGTTGGCTTATGCGGGGGCGGAAAAGCTTGAGCTGACGCCGAAAGAGTTTGCCTTATTGCGGTATTTAATGGAGCATCGGGGACAGGCAGTGAGCAGGGAAAAGCTGCTTGTTTCCATATGGGGATATGATTTTGAAGGAGTGGACAGGGTGGTAGATAATCACATTAAAAAACTCCGAAAAAAGTTAGGAAAAAGCGGAAAGCAGATAAAAACAGTGATGAAAAAAGGATATAAGATGGAGGAGACGATATGAAAAGAAAGCCTTTTAAAATAAAAAGGAAAATGAAAAAAGCAAATTTTTATAAAATTTGGATAGCGATTGCCCTTCCGATTTTGACAGCGTCAGTAATTGCGTTGGTTTTGGTATCGAACGTGTTGATGATAGGGCTTTTATTCAGCGGGGAACTGCGGGTAATAGACGTGGCTTACGAAACGGCGGCGGCATTTCAGGGGGAAGCCTTGGGCTCTTTTGAGGAAAACAGCAAAAAGCTGAATCTGGAACAGTTTCAGATGGTTGCGGCCATATATGACGAGCAGGGGAATCTAATGGGCGAATCTGAGGCGGCAAATTATGAGGAGGATTTGGATATTTCGGCAAAGCAGTATTGCCTTGCCTTGGAAAAACTGAAAAAAATGCAGTTTAATGAAAAACATGGAATTCCCGGTTTTGACGAGGTGGCTATGTTTGGAATTTCCTATCTGTACGGGAGGCAGTACTTTATGGCCGACGGGAAAATCTATAGCCTGTGTTATGGCGCATTGATGTTCCCGTGGGTACGGCATGGAAAGCGGCTGTTGACGGGAGGCGCGCTTATTCTTTCGGGAGTGCTGGCGCTGACGTTCTTTATCGCTCAGTATTATTATAAAATTTACCGGGAACGGGTGAGAGCCGAGGAATATTACAGAAACACGTCGAACGCGCTGGCCCACGATTTGAAAACGCCTCTTATGGCTATCTCAGGCTATGCGGAGATTTTGCAGGAAAATGTGCACACGGAAAAAAGAGATTACTATGCGGCGGGAATTTTAAAAAATGTGGCGGTGATGAACGGGCTTATAGAAAATATGCTGGAGCTGGCAAGGCTGGAAAATCCTAAGATAATTTTGTCAAAAGAAGATATAAACCTCCGGGAGCTCACGGAGGAGATTTTGGAGCAGTTTCAGACGGAAATTGATTCCAAAGAAATTGGGGCTGCTATTCAAGGCGCGGCGGATATCTGGGCGGACAGGACGCTGATAAGGCGGGCACTGGAAAATTTAATCGGCAATGCCGTTAAGTATACGCCAAAGGGAAATAGGATAGTAATAACAATGGATACAAGAGAGTATCAAATTAAAAATACAGGCGTTATGATTGCTGAGGAGGAGCTGTCCCGCCTGTGGGAGCCTTTTGTAAAGGGAAATAACGCCAGAACAAACGCGGAAGGCGCGGGAATCGGATTGACGATTGTGAAAGAAATTTTGGAGAAGCATGGCTTTGAATCTAAAATTACAAATGCAGAGGACGGAATGTGCGTAACGATAAAGTACATGTAAAAAGGCAATAAGATACACTTAAGCGGCGGTAAATATCCGCACTCATAGGGCCGCTCATATAAAAAACAAAAAGGTCAAAATCAACCGATAAGAAAGTCAAAAACAGGATTGCCCCCGAAGAGAGAAACAGGTACAATAAAGGCAGGTAAAAACGTGGAAGGACAGCGGATAAATATTGGAATAGCTATAAATTCCATATAGCTGTCAAAAAAATAAAAGTCAGGAGGATTTTAAAGTATGGAGAGATGGACGCGCGTTTTATATCAGCCGAATCTTCCTTTAGGGGAGAACGGGGAAAGGCTTACCGGTTCTAAAAGGCACATTGAGCTGTCGAAGGAAGCGGCAAAGGAAGGCATGGTGCTTTTGAAAAACAAGGGAGATATCCTTCCTTTAAAGAAAGGCGCCAAGATTGCCCTTTTCGGCAAGGGAACTTTTGACTATGTAAAAGGCGGCGGCGGAAGCGGGGACGTGACGGTGGCCTATATCCGCAATTTATACGAGGGGCTGAAGCTGAAAAAAGATAAAATCAGCATATTTGAGCCTTTATGCGATTACTATAAAAAGGATGTGGAAAAGCAGTATGCCGAGGGGAACGTTCCGGGCATGACTGTGGAGCCGGAGGTGCCGGAGGATTTACTGGCCCTTGCAAAAGCCTACACGGACACGGCAATCATTTCCATCTGCCGTTTTTCCGGCGAGGGCTGGGACAGGAAGAGCGTGATTGACGAGGAAAATAAGCACCTGTGGGACAGCGAGCGGGAAATGACCGAGCGTTCCGCAAAGATTTTTGCCGACGGGGATTTCTGCCTTTCCAGAGAAGAAGCGGCTATGGCGGATATCGTGAAGAAAAGCTTTGCCAAGGTCATTGTGGTGATGAATGTGGGCGGCATGGTGGATACTTCATGGTTTGCGGACGAGGACGCCATCGGTGCGGTTTTAATGGCATGGCAGGGCGGCATGGAAGGCGGACTGGCGGCGGCGGAGCTGCTTGTAGGCGAGGGGAATCCCGCCGGTAAGCTTTCGGATACCTTTGCAAAGACCCTTGAGGACTATCCCTCCACCTACAATTTCCATGAATCCAGAGATTACGTGGATTATACGGACGATATCTATGTGGGATACCGCTATTTTGAGACGATACCCGGAGCGGCCGAGAAGGTAAATTATCCCTTTGGCTTTGGTTTGTCCTATACTACCTTTAAGGCGGAGGCTATGTCGGCGGGAGAAGAAAACGGCAAGGTCAGCCTTTGCGTGAGCGTAACCAACACGGGAGCCGTGGCGGGCAAGGAAGTGGTTCAGGTTTATTTTGAGGCCCCTCAGGGCGTTCTTGGAAAGCCGAAAAAGCAGTTGATTGCCTTTGCAAAAACCAGACTGCTGTCGCCGGGCGAGACGCAGATTCTTTATTTAAGCTTCTGCGTGGAGGAAATGGCTTCCTACGACGATCTTGGAAAAGTAAAGAAAGCGGCGTTTATTCTGGAAAAGGGCGACTACCTCTTCCATGTGGGAACGTCGGTCCGCGATACCGTGCAGCTTGATTTTGTACATACCGAGAAAGAGGACATTGTTGTAAAGCAACTTGAGAGCAGATTGACGCCCACCAGCCTTGCAAAAAGAATGTTGGCGGACGGAAGTTTTGAGGAGCTTCCCTTGGGCGAGGCCAACGATCCGGATTCCGGCGAGCTGGAGAGACTGCCCAAGGAGATGCTGGAGGGTTATGCGCCCGCTATCCGCGGAAGAGACCGCTTTCAGCTTTGGAAAGAGCCCTATAAGAAGGACGCGCATATTCTTATGGAAGTGGTTGAGGGAAAAATTTCCGTGGATGAGTTTTTGGCGCAGCTTACGGACGAGGAGATGGCGCATCTTCTTGGGGGGCAGCCCAATACGGGGGTGGCGAATACTTTTGGGTACGGCAATCTCCCTGAGTACGGCGTTCCTTCCATTATGACGGCGGACGGGCCTGCAGGGCTCCGTGTTATGCCTTGGTGCAGCGTATATACTACCTGCTGGCCCTGCTCTACCCTTCTTGCCTGCAGTTGGAATCCGGAAGTGATTGAGGCGGTAGGCGCGGCAGGCGGAGCGGAAGTGAAGGAAAATAATATTGCTATGTGGCTGACGCCGGCGGTGAATATTCACAGAAGCCCTCTGTGCGGGAGAAATTTTGAGTACTATTCAGAGGATCCCTTCCTTGCAGGCAAGCTTGCCAGCGCTATGGTGCGGGGAATTCAGTCCAACCATGTGGGCGCAACGGTAAAGCATTTCGCCTTTAACAATAAAGAAAGCAACCGCAAGAACAGCGATTCGCGGGTATCCGAGCGGGCCGCAAGGGAAATTTACCTGAAAGCCTTTGAGATAATTGTAAAAGAGGCGCAGCCTTGGTCGATTATGACCTCCTACAATATTATCAACGGGCACCGGGCTTCGGAAAACGTGGATTTGCTGGAAGGAATTCTGCGCGGAGAGTGGGGCTATGAGGGCTGCGTAACTACCGACTGGTGGACCTGCGGCGAGCATTACAAAGAAGTGAAGGCTGGAAACGACGTGAAGATGGGGTGCGGCTATCCGGAACGTCTGCTGGAGGCTCTTGAAAAAGGCTGCCTTACCAGAGCGGAAATGCACGCCTGCGCGAAGAGAATTATTAACCTGATTTTAAAAATAGATTGATGCAGGCCAAGTACTTATGTCGGAGCAGGATTATTTTGGAAAAGCCTTGTCCAATTTTACATTTGAGGCCGCCAGCGGAGGCGCTATCCGGCATTTGACGGATTTGGGCTACACGGTAAAGCAAATCAGACAGCGGCTGGATTTCCCGGCCCCCTGCGAGAAAGTGCGCAGGGCGGTCTGGGACAGGCTGCTTGAGACGGGAGTTTTGCTTAAGGAGGAGCCCGGAAGCGGAAAAGAGCGGGAAAAGGCGGAGTATGTGGAGGAGCGCGACAAGTACGGCAGAACCAGTTTCCGGCGCGTGCCTTCCAAAAAGCCGCCGACGGAAAGTATCCTTTGGCGGGAAATAATTTTTGACGGGAGCCGGGACGGAAGGCTTGGGGCGTATCTTTTGGACAAGCTGGCGGAAAACGGGGAGGAGGAATCCTACCTTTCCTGTGATTTTGGACTGAAAATGGCAAAGAACCCCAAACAGCTTGAGAGGGAGCTGCAGATTTTAAACGACAGGCAAAGGGACTATCTTTTGGGGCTTCCCTGGGAGGCTTCCTTGTGCTATCACAGATTAAACCGGCGTATGCTGGAAATTGCGGAAAAGCTTTATGAAAACGGAAGTTATCAGGGAAGCTGTTATTTTTTACAGACAGGGGAAAAAATTTTAATAGAGAAGGAGAAGGGAAAAAATGAGCAGAGTAGTTAAGGAACGCGGTTTTACGGGGACAACCAGCCCGGAAGTGCGGGCTTACGAGGCGCCCCACAGAGAGATGGCGCGGAGGGCGGCCAGAGAGGGGTTCGTTTTATTAAAAAATGAAAATCAAGCGCTTCCATTAAAGAAGGGAAGCAAGGTTGCGCTCTTTGGCGCAGGCGCGGGCAGGACAATGAAGGGCGGCACCGGCTCAGGGGACGTCAACGAGAGGGAAAGTATTTCCATTTATCAGGGAATGGTAAACGCGGGATACGAGATTACAAATAAAAGCTGGGTTGAAGAATATGAAAAGGCATATATGGACGCCCGCGCTGCATGGCGGGACGGCATACTTGAAAAGGCGGGCAGCGATTTCTTGAAATTCTTTGACGTTTACGCCTCGCGTCCTTTTTACCCGCCCACAGGCCCTAAGGCGGAAAAGACGGATGCGGATACCGCAATATATATTATCAGCCGCATTGCAGGCGAGGGAAGCGACAGATGGAATAAAGCGGGCGATTATTATTTGACGGACGAAGAAAAGGCGATGCTGGGGGATATCTGCGGCGCATACGAGAAAGTCATTGTAGCGGTAAATACCGGCGGAGTGATTGACTTGTCCTTTATGGACGAGTACCCCAATATCTGCGCGCTGTTTCAGATTTCCCAGCCCGGCATGGAAGGCGGAAACGCCTTTGCGGACGTGATAAGCGGCGAGACGGTTCCCAGCGGAAAGCTGACGGACAGTTGGGCGTTCCGCTATGAGGATTATCCCAATTCGGCCACCTTTTCCCATAACAACGGGAACGTAAACGAGGAGTATTACGAGGAAGGCATTTACGTGGGCTACCGCTATTTCGACGGGTTTAACGTGCCGGTGCGGTACGGCTTCGGCTATGGAATTTCCTACACGGAGTTCAAGACGGAGACGTTAAAAGTTAGCGTAAAGGGCGGAGCGGGACAGGAAATATGCGTTTCGGTGAAGGTGACGAACACCGGCAGCGTCTACAGCGGAAAAGAGGTTGTTCAGGTTTACGCATCCGCGCCGGAAGGCAGGCTGGAAAAAGAATACCGCAGGCTGTGCGGCTTTGCAAAGACAAAAGAGCTGGCTCCGGGAGAAGGGCAGGAGCTGGAAATTTGCTTCCCGGCTTATCAGATGGCCTCCTATGACGACAAGAAGGCTGAGTGGATTTTGGAGCCCGGCTATTATGGAATTTGGGTAGGAAATTCCCTGAAAGACAGCAAGCTGAAAGGGATGCTGGAGCTTGCCGCAGAAAAGGCCTTGGTGAAGGTTGACAATATTTGTCCTTTGCAGACGGAGCTCAAGGAGCTTTCACTGGGTGCGGAAAAGCGCGCGCAGCGTTACGACGCGTGGGTAAAGGAAGGAAAGGAAAAAGACGTTCCCGTAATAGAGCTTGACGGGGAAGCTTTAATAACGGAAGTTATTGATTACGCTCAAAATCCTGAGGACGTAAAGGACGAGGCTTCGGCCCTTGTGGATAAGCTGGATGTGGAGCAAATGATTCAGTTGGCAACCGGCGACCCCGGAAAGGGACAGGGAAGCAATCTTGGCTCCGCCGGAATTTCCGTTCCAGGCTCCGCGGGGGAGACCAGCTCCTGCGCAAAAGAGCAGGGAATCGCAAGCATTGTGCTGGCGGACGGCCCGGCAGGACTGCGCCTGAATTCTACCTATTATGTGAAGGATGGGGAGATTGTAAAGCTGCCCTTTGAGGCCAGCGTGGAGCATGGATTTTTTGCAAAGGAAAAAGAGTACGAGGGAGAAAAATATTATCAGTACTGCACGGCCATTCCGGTGGGAACGCTGCTTGCCCAGTCATGGGACGAGGCCTTGATTGAGGAAGTGGGAAAAATCATCGGCGACGAGATGGTTTCCTTTAATGTGGACCTGTGGCTGGCTCCGGGAATGAATATTCACAGGAATCCTCTGTGCGGAAGAAACTTTGAGTATTATTCGGAGGACCCTCTTGTAAGCGGAAAGATGGCGGCGGCCATGACGCGGGGCGTTCAGAGCGTGGCGGGCTGCGGCACCACCATCAAGCACTTTGCCTGCAACAATCAGGAAGATAACCGCATAGGCTCCAACAGCATCCTCTCAGAACGGGCGCTTCGCGAGATTTACCTGAAAGGCTTTGAGATTGCGGTGAAAGAATCCCATCCCTTGTCCATCATGACGAGCTACAACCTGATTAACGGCGTTCACGCGGCAAACTGCTACGACACCTGCACGAAAGCGGCCCGCAGGGAGTGGGGATTCGACGGCGTAATTATGACCGACTGGACGACCACGGAACACGGGGAGGACTGCACGGCGGCAGGCTGTATGCGCGCCGGAAACGACCTCGTTATGCCGGGACAGTACTCCGACCATGAAAATATCCGTAAGGAGCTGGCGGCCGGAACGGTGTCCGAGAAGGAGCTCAGGGACTGCATTGTCAGGCTGGTGAGAGTGATTCTGAAGTCCAATAAGTATGAGTAAGGGGATTTCATGGAAAGTTCCAAGATTTGCAATGCTTTTGCAGGGATTTCATGCAAGGATTTTGTATAAGATTTTCAGGATTTGGAAGTGCAAGGAATTGCAGGGCTGTTAATGTAAAAATTGACAATTGACAAAATTTTTCACCGGTATTAAAATGCAAGAAGAAAAAAGCAATGACGGAAAAGAGTAACATGCGGGAAACATTCAGAGAGAACGGCGTTTGGTGAAAGTCGTTTATGCGGAAGGTATGCGAAAACCATTTCGGAGCTGCAATGCCTAAAGCTTGCATGAAAAGAGCTGTTAAGCGTTGCCGTGGGCCCGCGTTAAGGGATAGGATTTAACGGAAGTTTGGGCGGAGCGGCTTATGTGCCGCGATGTTGCAGGCTTTTGGCAGAATCTGAAGCGAAAAATTAAGGTGGAACCGTGCTTAGGCACCCTTAGATACAGTAGTATCTAGGGGTGCTTTTTGCGCGAGCAACGAGCCAAACGAGGGCGCTTGCGCACTCAGTTGGCGACTGCCGC
>JAMPGS010000115.1 GCA_023663815.1 Clostridium sp. | reverse complement strand
TGATGCCGGTTATGGACGGCTACCAAGCGCTTGTTGGTATCCGCAATCTTGAAAAAGAGAGAAACATTCCGGAGGATCAGGCGGTGAAGGTGATTATGACTACCGCCCTGAACGATGAAAATAACGTAAAGATGGCATTTGAGTTAGGATGTACCGTATATTCCGGAAAACCTATTGATCAGGGAAGATTTGAGGAGGCAATGAGAAAGCTGAATTTAATCTAAAGAAAGGTAAAAATATATAGGAAAGGAGAAATATATGGCTGAAGAATTTAGCACAGACGGCATGCTTGATATTTATTTATTTGAAAACGAGCAGTTGCTTGAGCAGCTTCAGGAAAGGGTTCTTGAACAGAAAGATGCTGAATGTTTTGATGAGGACAGCATAAATGAAATATTCAGAACCATGCATACCATCAAAGGGTCTTCCGGTATCATGATGTTTGATAATATTACGGCTGTGTCCCACAAGCTGGAGGATGTTTTCTATTACCTGAGGGAATCCCATCCTGACAATGTTCCCCACCTGCAGTTGGTGGAGCATGTGCTGGAAGTGGAGGATTTTATTTCCGGTGAAATGGAAAAAATCCGAAACGGCGACCCGGTGGACGGGGATGCAACCAATCTTGTGGCGGAGCTGGACCAGTTTTTAAATATGCTCAAGAACGGGGGAGGAGCCGCTGCGGAGGAGGTTCCTGAAAATGTCCACGAGGAGCCGAAGCATTTTTACATAGCTCCTGTGGCTACCAGCGACAGCAGGTTTTATAAGATTTACATTACCTTTTATCCGACAACGGAGATGGCCAACGTACACGCTTACAAGACGGTGTATGCCTTAAAGGAAATTGCGGAGGATTTGCTCTACTCCCCGGAGGACATTATTTCCGACGAGAACAGCGCCGAGACTATCTTAAAAGAGGGCTTCCGTATTTTGCTTCAGGCGCAGTGTACGGAGGAGAAAATACGCGAGATTATCGGCGTGGGCTACGACATCAAGGAAGTAGACGTTTACGAGTGCAAGGCGGAGGAATTCCTTCAAGGCTTTGACTTCGGCGAGCAGGACGCGGCTCCCGCTCCCGTAATCGATTTAAACGCCAGCGTGGAGGAGATTGAAAGCAAGGCCGAGGCGGCGGAAAGCAAAGAAGCCGAGGCGCCCGCCAAGCCGAAAATGACGCCGGGCGACTTTGTAATCAAGTCCAAGGAGCCGGGCAAGAGAAAGACCTTAGCCAAGGATAAAAAATCGGATAAGGCCTCCTATATCAGTGTGAACGTGAGCAAGATGGATCAACTGATGGAGCTGATTGGAGAGCTGGTAATCTCCGAGTCGGTGGTTTTGCAGAGCCCGGATTTGAACGTGCCGGGGCTGTACCTTGAAAATTTCAACAAAGCGGCGGCGCAGCTTTCTAAAGTTTCAACGGATTTGCAGGACGTTATCATGTCCATGCGGATGGTGCCGCTGACAAACACTTTCCAAAAGATGAATCGTATCGTATTCGACGTTTCCAGAAAGCTGGGAAAAGATATTGAGTTTGTGATGGTAGGCGACCAGACAGAGGTGGATAAGAACATTATCGAGCATATTTCCGACCCTCTGATGCACATTGTAAGAAATTCTGTAGACCATGGAATCGAGTCCAAGGAAGACCGTATCGAAGCGGGCAAGCCGGAGAAAGGAACGGTTACCTTGTCGGCCAAGACGGAAGCAGGTAAGGTTTGGATTAGCGTTTCGGACGACGGGGCCGGCCTTGACAGGGAAAAAATCATGGCGAAGGCAAGGAAGCAGGGGCTCCTCGACGACAGCAAGCCGGATTCAGCCTACTCCGACAAGGAAGTGTACCAGTTTATCACCTTGCCGGGCTTTTCTACCAACGAGCAGGTTACGGAGTATTCCGGCAGGGGCGTTGGCATGGACGTAGTAATCCAGAATATTCAGGCAATCGGCGGCGCGCTGGAAATTGAGAGCACAGCCGGGCTTGGCAGCACTATGAGCCTGAAGATTCCGCTTACCTTGGCAATTATCGACGGTATCGTCATGGAAACGGGAAATTCCTCCTTCGTCATGGAGACAGGCGTAATCAAAGAATTTATCCGCGTCAGGGAAGAAATGATGATTCACGAGCCCAACGGCGACGAGTACATTATGATTCGCGGCGAGTGTTATCCAGTCCTGCGCCTTGGAAAGTGGTATGGGCTGGAAGAGTATGAGGAGTCAGTGGAAAAGGGAATTATGCTGATTCTTGAGGTAGAAGATAAGAGAGTCTGTCTGTTTGTCGATAAATTAATCGGAGAGAGAGAGATTGTGGTTAAGCCGATTCCTTCTTACATTGGAAAAGTAAAGGGCTTATCCGGATGTACGCAGCTTGGTGATGGAAGCATTGCTTTAATTTTGGATGCAACCGGGTTAATAGAATAATATGTAGAAAGGAGCGGCAAATATATGAGCGAGACGAGTGAAGTAAAAGGTAAGGGCACTTCAGACGGGCATGACGAGCAAGAGGGCAAATACATGACTTTTAAGTCCGGAAATGAATATTTCGGCCTTGGGATTCAGTATGTGAATGAAATTATCAAATTTCAGTCTGTTACGGCTATTCCCGAAACGGAGGACTATATTAAAGGCCTGATTAATCTCCGCGGGAAGGTAATTCCTGTTATCGACGTGCGGCTGAGATTCAAGCAGCCCGCCTTGGAATACAATGATAGGACCTGCATCATTGTAATCAACGTTAAGTCCATGATGGTCGGGCTGATTGTGGAGCAGATTGCCGAGGTGGTTGAGATTAAGGATGAAAATATCCTGCCGCCGCCCAGCATCGGCCGTGTGGAAAAGGCGCATAACAAATACGTCTATGGCATTGGCAAGGTCGGGGATACGGTAAAGCTGTTGCTTGACCCGGATAAATTATTGAACGACCAAGATTTAACAGTAGTTGAAAGCGCAAATGAAATGAATAATGAAGAAGAATGAGAGGTATGAGTTATGAAAAATGTGAAAATGAAAACAAAATTAATCATGGGCTTTGCGATTCCGGTTATTCTCACAATTGTCACCGTGGTAGTCGGAATGTACATAACAACGGAATGTACGAACACAATAGTTGACTTGAACAAGCAGGTTGCAGAACAGATTGAAGACGAGTTCAAAGGATACGAGGATATTGACGATTCAGAGCGTGCGGAGCTGATGGAAGTTGTAAATACCGGAAATGCGGGCACAATCGAGAGAATGAGAAACATTATGCAGATTTCCAACTGGATTAGTCTAGGCATTATGGTAGTTGCGGTTGTCGTTACGATTCTGATTGGATTTATCCTGATTAGAGAGATTATGACGTCTATCCGCCAGTTGTCCGCCGCAGCGCAGGAAATTGCCCTTGGACGCGTGGACAATATTGAGTTAAAGAAGCACGGCAACGACGAATTTGGCACGTTGGTTGACGAGTATACCAAGGTAATCGACAACATTAAGTATCAGGCAAGCGTTGCTGAGGAAGTATCCAACGGCAATTTGACCGTTTCCGTAACGCCCGCCTCCAACGAGGACGTACTTGGCAATTCCTTAAGGAAACTGGTTGAGGACAATCTGCACACACTGTCCAATATCAGCGACGCAGGTTCTCAGGTTACTATCAGCGCATCTCAGGTTGCAAGCGCATCTCAGGCTTTGGCGCAGGGCTCCACAGAGCAGGCAAGCGCAATCCAGCAGATTACCGCTTCTATCGATGAGATTGCAGAAAAGACAAAACAAAACGCGGATCAGGCAAACGACGCCGCTAAATTGGTTCAGGCCGCTATCAGCGACGTTAAGAATGGAAACGCCCAGATGCAGCAGATGATGGTTGCTATGGAAGGAATCAACAAGTCTTCTTCCAGCATCTCCAACATCATTAAGACAATCGACGATATTGCATTCCAGACCAATATCCTTGCATTGAACGCCGCTGTTGAGGCAGCAAGGGCAGGCGAGGCTGGAAAGGGCTTTGCAGTAGTTGCAGAAGAGGTTAGAAGCCTTGCGGCTAAGAGCGCCGAGGCGGCTAAAGAAACCGCAGCTCTGATTCAGGATTCCATCGATCAGGTAAATTCCGGTTCCCAGATTGTGGACAGCACCGCGACCGCTATGGAAGAAATCACCAAGGTTGTTTCCGAAAGCGAAATTATCATCAACAACATTGCGGAATCCTCCAACTATCAGGCGACTGCAGTATCCCAGATTGAGCAGGCAATCACACAGGTATCTCAGGTCGTACAGACCAACTCGGCTACCAGCGAAGAGTGTGCGGCAGCCAGCGAGGAACTTTCAAATCAGGCTTCAAGAATGAGAGATATGCTTTCCATCTACAACTTGGGCAGCGGACATTCGGCTTCCTCCTCCAGAGGTGGCTCCTCCTCCTCAGTTGACAACGAGCATGTAATCTCCCTTGGGGATGGATTTGGAAAATATTAAGATATTTTCGGTAGTATAAGTTATAGATTTGGCGCAGAGGCTTTGTACTCTGCGCCTTTTACTTGTCTCTTTTTGGATAGTGCGGTATAATGTAGGGGAAATATGGTGCCTGCTTGGCGGAGGAAAATAGGAATGAAAGAAAAAAAGAAATTTGGGCAGGAAATAGTTTTAGGCCTGCTTCTTTTGGTTGCCATCATCATTTTATTTCAGTGGTATACCGTGCAGAACCGGGAGCGGATTAAGGACAGGAATCAGCGGTATGCAACGGATTCAGCGCGGCAGACGGCTGACAGGATAAACGACGAGCTGAACAACGCGCAGAATTTGATTAACACTTATACTTATTTTCTGGGGAAAGGGCTTGATTCCCCGGAAATCAGCATGGCGATGCTGGCGGAAATGGAAAAACATTCCCTGTTTGACGCCATAATGTTTACGGATATGAAGGGGATGGACTATATTTCAGACGGACGAACCGCCGATGTGACCGACCGCAAATCTTACACGGACGGCATAACGGGCGGCAGCGGTGTAGAAATTGTCTTTGACTCGCATTTTTTTGCGGAGACGATGGCCTGCTTTTATGCGCCTCTTTACTATGAGGAGGAAATAATAGGGGTGCTCCGCGGCGCGTATCTTGCGGAGGAGCATTTGAAAGGTATGCTTGACACCACTTATTTTGGGGAGGGAGCGGCCGTGTACCTGTGTCGGTCCAACGGCAATGTGATTGCAAGCTCCGGACGAAAGGTGCAGGGAGACAATTTGGTAGAGGAATTAACGCAGGACGGCATCATTGACAGCAAGACGGCGGGTTTTGTGCAGGAAATTTTTGATAAGGGCGGCGAGGGCTCTTTTATCTGCGATTCAGACAGCAAGACGGACAATATCTGCGTGATGTATCTGCGGGACAACAACTATGTGCTTGTGCAGACCTTTCCAAAGGATGTGACCCAAACCATGATAGGGGAAGAAAACATGGTGGGTATTCGGCTGGAGGGCGTATTGATTGGCCTGTTTGTGCTTTACATTATCCTTTTGATTGTCCGGGCAGGTAATGAGAAAAAGAGGCTTGAGCAGGAAAACCGGGAGCAGGGCTATATCATTTCCGGTGTCAACACTTTATTCCCGCGCTTTACCTTGGTTGATTTTGCGGAGGAAACCTACCGATATTTAGCGGGAACAAGGGCGGAAAATAACGCGCTTGACGTCAGCGGCAGGTATGAGGATTTTGCGGCTCATTTGTGTTCTTTCTTGGCGGAGGAAAGCGACCGGCGGGAATTTGCCGAGATGCTGCACAAGGATTCTATCATAGGGGCCTTGGACGGACACAACGACGTGCGGTTTGAATTTTGCACAAGGCATGAGGACAAGAACGAGTGGGAGCATGTAAATATTATCTGTCTGGAAAGGGCGGAGGGAAAAGCAAGCAAGGTTTTGTTTACCCGGCAGAATATCACAGAGATAAAGGAGAGGGAGCTGCGGATTCAGGCGAGAGTGGCCCTTGCGGACCGCAAGGAACGGCAGTACCGGATAGCCATCACCTCCACGGCTTTCTGTACCTTTGAGTTTAATCTGACGCAGGATTTGATTGAACATGACATTGTGCGCACCATAGCCGGGAAAGAGATATCTTTCCTTGAAAAAGTGGGGCTTGCCGCACCCTGCAAGGCTTCCGAGTGCTTTGAAAAATGGAAACGGTTTGTGCTGGACGAGTCCATGGAAGAATACAGCTCCGCGGTTAATTTGGAAGCTTTAAAGGAACGGTTTGAAGGGGGCGACGCCGAGGTAGATGTGGACTACTGGGGCTGGGCGTCCGAGGGCGTGGCGATGTGCGTCCGCCAGTCCTTTATCATGACGAAGGATTACACTACCGACGATATTATGGTGATGGTGGTGTCCAGAGACATCACGGCGCAGGTGAAAAAGCAGCGGGAGCAGACGCAGGCTCTTCAGGACGCCTTGCTGCAGGCCCAGCACGCGAACAAGGCCAAGACCACCTTTTTATCCAATATGTCTCATGATATCCGCACGCCTATGAACGCGATTATCGGGTTTGCAACCATTGCGGCAAGCCATATCGACAACAAGGAGCAAGTGCAGGATTGTCTGCAGAAGGTTCTCTCTTCCAGCAATCATTTGCTGAGCCTGATTAATGATATTCTTGACATGAGTAGAATTGAAAGCGGGAAGGTGCAGATTAAGGAGCAGGAGTGCAATATTTCCGAGCTGATGCACAATCTGGTAAACATTATCCAGCCGCAGGTGAAGGCAAAGCAGCTTGAGCTGTTCATCGATACCTTCGACGTGGCCAACGAGGACGTGATGGCGGATTCGCTGAAGCTGAATCAGGTGTTTATCAATTTGCTCAGCAACGCGGTGAAATATACTCCGGCAGGGGGGACGATTTCCTTCCGTATTATACAAAAAACCACTTACCGCCACGGATACGGCGATTATATGTTTATCGTCAAGGATAACGGCATCGGTATGTCGGAGGAGTTTGTGCAGCATATTTTTGAGCCCTTCGAGCGGGAGGTGACGGCTACCCGGAGCGGGATTCAGGGAACAGGCCTCGGCATGGCAATCACGAAAAATATTGTGGAAATGATGGACGGCACCATCAGCGTGGAGAGCGTGATAGGCAAGGGCAGCACCTTCACGGTAGAGCTCAGCCTGCAGCTTCAGGACGTGGAGAAGAACGCGGAGCAGATAAAGGAATTGGAAGGTATGCGGGCCCTAGTGGTGGACGATGATTTCCATGTCTGCGACAGCGTGAGCAAGATGCTGAAAAAGATAGGGATGCGCTCCGAGTGGACGACCTCCGGCAGAGAGGCGGTTTACCGCGCTAGGCTTGCCCATGAGGAGGGAGACAATTATTATACATATATTATCGACTGGCAGATGCCGGAGACCAGCGGAGTGGAGACCGCAAGGAAAATCCGCAAGGTAGTGGGAAGTGAAGTACCGATTATCATTTTGACAGCCTACGATTGGACGGATATCGAGGAGGAGGCAAAGGCCGCGGGCGTGACTGCTTTCTGCGCGAAGCCGCTGTTTATGTCCGACTTAAAGTCCGTGCTGCTGGCGACCAATCATTTGGCTGAGAAAAAAGAGGAAGCGCCTGCGTGGACGCAGGCGGATTTTAGCGGCAAGCGGGTTCTTCTGGTGGAGGATATTGAACTGAACCGGGAAATTGCGGAGGTGATATTGGAGGAAGCGGGCTTTGTGGTTGAGACTGCCCCTGACGGCACCGACGCTGTGGCGATGGTGAAGAATTCGGCGGAATATTATTACGACGTGATTCTCATGGACGTGCAGATGCCGATTATGAACGGGTACGAGGCCACCAGAGCTATCAGGACGCTGCCAAGGGAGGACGTCAAGGACATGCCGATTATCGCCATGACGGCCAATGCTCTTGAGGAGGACAAGGAGGCGGCCTTGACAAACGGAATGAACGCCCACATTGCAAAGCCCCTTGATATGGACGTGTTTATGGAAGTGCTGGAGAAGTATTTGAAGTAGGGAAAAGTTGAAGTTTGCAGGTGCAGAGAAGTATGCAAGAAAGGAAGTATAGATAAATGAAGATGGAAAGAAATTTGCGGCGCAGGGGAGCCTTGCGCATTGCTCTTGGGGCCGCGCTGGCTGTAATGCTGCTGTTTGTCGGGTGCGGCGGTGTAGATAAGGGTTCGGATGCGGGCGGCGCGGAGGCGGCCGTGGAGGCGAACGCTGCGGAAGAGGAAAGCGGCGGCGGAACGGGAACGGAAAGCGCAAATGCCGCGGAGGGCGAAAGCACTGGAGGGACAGAGGCGGAAATTGCGAACGCGGTAGGAGGCGAAAGCGACGAAGAGAAAGTTGCTGCCGTTGTAGATGCCGCGGAGGGCGAAAGCGCTGGTTCAGCGGAGAAAAATGTGCTTGGCGAAGGAAGTAGGGAATTTTTGTTTACAGTAGCGGATATGGACGGCAACGAGACTACTTTTGAGATTCACACGGACAAGGAAACCGTGGGGGAGGCTCTGCAGGAGCTGGGACTGATTGACGGGGACGAGAGCCAGTACGGCTTATATGTGAAGGTGGTGAACGGCGTTACCGCTGATTTTGATACGGACGGAGTTTACTGGGCTTTTTATATCAACGGAGAATACGCTGCGTCGGGAGTTGACAGCACTCCCATAGCCGACGGGGAGAGCTATTCCTTTAAGATTGAAAAGGGATGAAGCTGACAAACCGGGAAATTGCGGTGTTTGCAATGTTAGGGGCCGTCATGTACGCCTCGAAAATGATAATGGAGGTATTTCCTAACGTACATCTTTTAGGCGTTTTCACCGTTGCGTTCACTGTGGTTTACAGAAAAAAAGCCTTGTACCCTATTTATATTTACGTGCTCTTAAACGGAATTTTCAGCGGCTTTGCAGCCTGGTGGATTCCCTATCTGTATTTGTGGACGGTGCTGTGGGGCGTTGTCATGGTTTTGCCGAAGGAAATGTCCGCTAAAGCGCGTCCATTGGTTTATATGGCGGTGTGCGCTCTGCACGGATTTTTGTTCGGCGTGCTGTACGCTCCGGCGCAGGCGGTTATGCACGGATTGAGCTTTCAGGGGATGCTTGCGTGGATTGCAGCGGGGCTGCCTTGGGATTTTATCCACGGCATAAGCAACTTCTTTTGCGGGATACTGATTATGCCCATTGTCTCGCTGCTAAAAGTAGCGGAAAGAAACGCCGGGGGAGCCGGGGAGGGATGATATACCTTTAAAGCATGGGAAGCTATTCAATATATGTATTTGCAATGGGGCAAAGGCTGGGTTATAATACTTAAAACATGTGTTATGAATTTGTGCAGTAAATTTGTATGTGAACCGTAAACTTGTATGAGGGTTTGCGTCTGCGCGGCGTCCGCAAATCCTTGAAGGTACACATGCTTGTGCATTGTATGTGTGTGCTCATTTCAGAAAAGCGGCGCAGAAAAGAGGGAAACATGATTTATCGGGATTTTCAGGATTTGAAGCTGTCGGCTCTTGGTTTGGGTGCAATGCGCCTGCCGGTGATTGACGGAAACGATGGGAATATCGACGTTGCGGTGACGGAGGAAATGGTTGCTTATGCCATGGCTCAGGGTATTAACTATTACGATACCGCATGGGGCTATCACGACGGCAATTCGGAGATAGTGCTGGGAAAGGCCCTTGGAAAATACCCCCGCGAAAATTATTATCTTGCAACAAAATTCCCCGGATACGACCTTGCCAACATGGGAAAGGTGGAAGAAATTTTTGAAAAGCAGCTTGAAAAGTGCGGCGTTTCCTATTTTGATTTTTACCTGTTCCACAATGTATGCGAGATGAACATTGACGCTTATTTAGATGAGAAATATGGAATTTACGATTATCTCATGGAGCAGAAGAAAAAGGGTAGAATTCGTCATCTAGGGTTTTCCGCTCATGGAAGCTATGAGGTGATGAAGCGTTTCCTTGAGGCTTACGGGAAGGATATGGAATTTTGCCAGATTCAGCTCAACTATATTGACTGGACGTTTCAAGATGCAAAGTCCAAGGTGGAGCTTTTAAATTCGTGGAACATTCCCGTTTGGGTGATGGAGCCCTTGCGGGGTGGAAAGTTAGCGAAGCTTCCGCAGGCGGCGGAAGAAACCTTGACGGCGCTGCGCCCGGAGGAAAAAGTTCCCGCATGGGCGTTCCGGTTTTTGCAGTCCCTTTCCGGCGTGAAGATGGTGCTTTCCGGCATGTCCAATATGGAACAGTTGAAAGAAAATATTCATACATATGAGACCGACAAGCCTCTCGATGAAAAAGAAATGGAAACCTTGCTTTCAGTTGCAGGGGGAATGTTGAACAATACCCTGCCTTGTACGGCCTGCCATTACTGCGTAAGCCATTGTCCAAAGGGGCTGGATATCCCTATGCTTCTGAATCTCTACAATGAGCACAGCTTTACCGAGGGCGGATTTATCGCGCCCATGGCGCTTATGGCAGTACCGGAGGAAAAGCGGCCTTCCGCCTGCGTGGGGTGCAGAAGCTGTGAAAAGGTGTGCCCGCAGCAGATTAAAATTTCCGAGGCGATGACGGATTTTGTGAAAAGGATGGGTTGAAGAAAGAAAAAGTTGTTATGGTATAAAATTGAAGAAAGGGGCTGTCGCATTAAGAAAACAGGTACAAGATATTGTGATGTCTGGTAATATGCCAATCCTTTGTCTTGTACATCAGAACCTTATTGCACAGTCCCTTTTAAATATAGAGGGGTGTGAAGCAGGGCATAAAGAAGAGATTATAAAAGATTCATAAAAGTTTTATTGCATTAACCGTAATAGGATAATAAAATGTAGATAGAAAAGTATGAATTGTTACAGAAAAGCCATGCTATAATCTGTAAGCAGATTATAGTTATGAACGAATAAAGGAGGTGTTTCTTACGGCAACTTCAAGCATCACGAAAAATTTTGTTATTTCCGGCAAGGAACAGGTGGAGATGTTTGTCAATGCGATTGAAGAATCTGCC
>JAMPGS010000114.1 GCA_023663815.1 Clostridium sp. | reverse complement strand
TGAGGATTAACTTCGTGGGGGTTCAAGTCCCTTCATCCGCACCAAACGGCGCAAATTTGAACACAAGAAAGCCAATACTTCATTTTTTGAAAAAAGTTGTAGCTATTGTGATCAGATTTGTAAAATGAAAAAAGCCCCGCTTACTATGAAAAAGTGAGCAGGGCTTTTCTTTATATTTTTTGCTATAAAAGCATATCTTTTAGCATACTTCTTCATACATAAGGCGGATCAAGATAAAACAACGCATCTATATGGTCATATGTTTTAATCAGATGTTCAAAATCCATATTTTCTATAACTACATGTTTCAATCGCTCTTGAACTTTAGGCAAGTACTGTCGCACAGTATCGTTGCTTTTTCTTTCCGTCCCAAAAGTACGCTGATTACTGCCAAAACTATTTTTTATAATATATAGATAGCGAGCCGCCCTTTGCAAATCTGTCAATCCCGATGCATTCAGCTGGCCAACATAATCGAAAAACAACTCTCTTGAATGCAGCAGCAAATCCAACTCCGCTTGTAGTGCTTCGCAGTGATATTTTACACAACGGAACAAATTGGTTAAATCACTATTCAAATCATTAAAAACCTCCAACTGCCCAGGAACCTGATCTTTGCCAAACAGCACCCAACCAGCGCCGCCGAAAACCTCAATATAACGACCAAAATTATCAGCGGGGAAACGTGCAATAATTTCTTTGCGTAACAACTTTTTCCCACCAATCCAACCAATAAAACTATTCATATTTTTTCACCTCATAAAATTATTTAGGGGTAATCAGATGAGGCGTTCAAACAAAATAATTTACTTCACTACCACAATCGGCACACCCGCCTTGGCATCATAACTAATATCAATCCTGCCGTCCCGCAAATCCTGAAGCTTCACATAATTATGCCCACCCTTTTCAATGGCCTGCACTTCCTTTTCCACACCATTCAGCCGCAGCTTAATCTTCTTCTCCACCTCATCACCTCCCCTCTCTCGGATGAACGCCAGCGGGTCAATGCTGGCCGGATATTTATAGCTGCCCTTATGCACTTCAACGTGCAAATGCTTGCCAGTAGCTTTACCAGTCTGACCCTCAACGCCAAGCACAGTCTGTTCATCAACCCGCATACCAGGTTTAACATAAACAATCCGCATATGAGCATACAGAGTCACATAGCCGTCCGGATGCTTTACCTGAACATAATTCCCATAGGCTGCATTAGTAGCAGCTTTAAGCACTGTGCCGGCATACAGCGGATAAACCACCCCGTCCCCGCCATATTTGGCAGACAAAAAGTCCTGACCGCTATGCCAGCCGCAAGACCAAAGCTTACCCTTAACGCCATAGCGAGTGCCTATGCGGTATGTATCAAAGGGATAACGCATTTATTCATCCTCCGGTTCTTCATCGGCCAGACTTTCACCCTCAATATAAGTCCTGGCCGCTTCATTCTCAGACAACATCTTTTTCATTTCCTGCAAAGCCTTGCACACCATAGTCATAAACCGCTTAAAAGACACCGCCTTAGCCAGCCAAGGAAATCTGCCCAGAAACTTATCATAAACCTTGCGCAGCTTCAACTCCCCAGTGCCGCCGCCAAGCTCTTTTTCCGCCTCGCTCACCGCCAATAACAGCCAGTTCTGCACCTTTTCCAGCTGAGCCCCGGAGGGCAGCTGCACAAACCGCATACAGGCAATAGCCATAGCCGCCCCCAAAGTAAACATTCCAACCATAACAGCCCAATTCTCAATAATGTATTCCATCTTCTTTTACCTCCTAATTATCCATTTCATTTTCAACCAAAATTTCCCTATCCAACGCTTTCATCCGCTGCTCCGTGTCCTGATAGGTTGTCCAGGCTGCCTCCAAATCTCCGTTATGCTGCCCAGTAACTACAGCCTTGTGCAGGTGGAACAGCAGCCGCCCAGTGGCGTGCTCCAGCTCGTCCTCCAGTGTCAGGCGGCGCATCCGCTGTTCCCGATGCTTGGCGTTCTCCTGCTCCCGCTGGGCCAGCCGTTTATCTATAAAACGCCGCATATAAACAAAGAGCAGACCCACAAGCCCGCTCCCGCCAAACAACGCTCCAATAACCGCACCCAAAACGGTATCCCCATTAATCGTAATCACTCCCTCCCAGCAAATCTGCCAACCGCTCCAAACGGTTAGCGCCTAGCAGCCAATTAACCAAACCATACATAATCCTGCTCATCCCTGCACCTCCTCTGCCAAAATACTATCCGCCTGCTCCTGACTGATCCACCCCTTTTTCACCGCATTTTGCACCCCGGCTGCCGTAATCCGGCCAGCCAGATAGTTCCGTTTAATAGTTTCAAACATTTATTCCGCCTCCCTCATCAAAGCTTCAACCACCAAAGCGTCCAAAACCTCCTGCTGATTTTGGATACTGCGCTCCGCCAAAGTGGTTTGCAGCAGTTTAACCCAAACAACATCCTCTGGCAGCGCTGCCACATCATCACCATAGGTCTGCTCATCAATCGAGGTCTGAAAGCTATGACCATAGCTGGCTCTTATGGTATAATTTTCTAAAACTGTTTCCTCTTCCTTAACCATACTGTTGATTTGTTCCTCGCCGGTTTTCTGATCCTTAACCAACACTGTCTCGCTGGTTTGCGTTGTCATCACCAGCTTTTGGCAATTATCAGCAGCAAACAGCTGTTCAACATCTGCCAAAGCTACAACTTTAGAGTTAAAAAATAAAGTGCAGCAATCTCGAGCCACACCTTGATACGTTGTTACCCCATGCTGTACACCCACACAATCCAGCAATGTATTATTTGTAAGCTTAATCTGCATTTATATCCATCCTCTCTATAGTTTACTTAAATTAAAAGCAATCCCTGCGCCTATTAATGGTACTGTATAAGGAGTACTACCACCGTTATTAACATACACACGAGCGTATACTTTGCGGTTACTTACAAACAGGCTTAATGTAACATAACACGTATTTATATAAACGCTTGCAGGCTCAGCAGACGTTACAGTACCCGCACACATCAATACATTATCTGGCTTAACATTATATGTACTTCCTGTCTGAGCATAAACTCCTAAAACCGCACAAATAAGAATATTATCGTTCACACCCCAGCCGGATGGCAGTGTGGCTAGATGTATATCTTTATCTGTTCTGCCCGATACTGATTGCGTGGTATTTATCCAGGGGATTGCCGCCATTTTACTATTTACAGCTGTTATCTGACTATCCACATATTGCTTGGGAGCAGCGTGCAAGTTTGCTGTTGGATTACCAGATAATGCCAACAGTCCGGTTAAAGTGCCACCAGATAAAGGCAAATAAGAATGGGTATGATTACTTGCCGCCGCCCCTACTTGTGCTGCTGTATGGCTGTGACTTGCCGCCGCTGCTCCCACGTCAGTAGCACTCAAAGATATATCCGCACTCAACGCCTTGTTATTTACTTTGCGGGTGGTAGGCACTGCCCCAACCTGAGCCGCTGTTGGAATCCAGTTGCTTGGCCTGGCCCCCACATCTGCTGCCGTCAGGGATATATCCCCACTCAGGGCCTTGCCATTAACCTTGCGGGCGGTTGGCACCTTATCCGCCAAAGCCGCATAAACCACCTTATTCTGCACCGGATTTTCTGAGGTATTGGATAACACCGTGTCCATTGGCAGCTGGGCCACCACAATCTTTTTCTGGGCGTCCAACCCAGCCACACCACCGGCAGCATTCTTCTCCGCTGTTGGTATATAATCCATATCCGGCAGAAAATCGCTGGGGATTTTGCCCTCCTCATTGGTTTTAACATAATCAGACAACGCCTCCTGCATAGTCTTATACGTAACCCAAGTCTCCGTATCCACCGTAACCGCCAAACTGCCCTCATTACCAATAGCCAGCACCGCATAAAAGGTATAGGCAAAATCCGGAAACTCAGCCTTGCTGCTTATGGCCACCCCCTCCGGGTTCTGAAACAGTGCCAGCAAAACGCTCTCTCCGGCCAGGCTCCCCCAAATGCCAATCTGGTTCAGAGTGTAAGCCGCCTCTGCCGCCGGAAATTGAATTTTAACCTTTTGGCCGCCCTCCACCGTTTTGTAAGCGACAATGCTCCCCGCCTGCTTTTGCTCAACCAAAGCCGTCTGGGCCAGCAAAGCCGCCTCCCGCACTGTGCCGCTGCCCCCGGCTGCACCGTCAATACGCAGGGTTTCCCCAGCAAGCCAACCGCCCAGCAGCTCCCGGCCTGCATTCGTAATAACTCCCAACCAAGCCATATAATCCCTCCTTAATTAAAATATCTCAGCCACGGCTCCTGCCTCCACCATCTGGCCGCAGCAGGCCGCCCCGCCATAAGCCGCAAAGCTGCAAACCGCCTGGGCCTCAATCTGCACCAGCATATTCGCTGGCCGAATACTCAACAGCAGCCCCAAAATCTCCTGCACCAGCTTGTTCGGCTCTGGCAGCAGGTCATAATCCAGCAAAATATTCAGGGTGTAACCCTCTATGCTTTCCTGGTGCCCCGCCTCGCCGCCCAAACCCGTCAGCCAGTCCCGCAGCCAGCGCAAAGTATATGGCGGTTTGCGGTTCCAGCCTGCCTTAATCCTGGCCCGGCGCATTGCCAAGCCCTCCCCCGCCTTGGGATATAGCCCCAGCTCCCGCTCCCAAACGCTCAAGCCGGAGCTCTCCGCTTCCGCCAAAAACTGATTAGCCAAAACCCGGCCCACATTCTCCCAGGCCAAACGGATTTCCGGCTCGCTGGCCGCGTTTATCCGCTGAAAATCCTGCACCTCCTGCAATATGGGCGGCAGATAGTCCAGCAAATGCCGGTTAAATTCCCGCAGCTTATCTATGATTATTTCAGCCAACAACCTCACCCCGCTTCGGAATACTGTCCGGCCCCAGCTGCCAATTGCTCTCCCGACCGTTGATTTTAGTGCCGCCAATATCGGCAATCATTGTGGCGCAGCCAGACAAAATCCGGCTTTCAATCTGAGATATACGCACCGTTAAAAACTCTGCCTCCGCCCAACCTGCGGCCAGCTCGGCAAAATAAGCGTCAATAACCGCACAAACATAGCTCTCCGCACCGGACCAATCCCAGCCAGAGTTATATGTCAAATTTAACTCCAAATTAACCGGCTCTATGTCTACTCCCTCCACCTGCACTACATGGCCTATGGGAGCCAGCCCCAGCCCCTCCCCGGCATTCTGCACCGGGTCAATCTGGGTCTGCACCAGCTCCACCAGCTCCGCCGACGGGGCGGTATTATCCGCAGCCAGCAACACCAGCCGCACTGTGCCGCCCACCGTCAGCAGCTTATGGCTGGCCGCCTCGTAAACCGCCCGCAACCAAATGGCCGCCGCGTCCGGCAGGCTGTCAATATTAGCCTCATACCAGGTTTTGACTTCTTCACTTGGTATCATTTCCGCTGGTCGCAAATTACCATTCCATACCGGGTGAACCTTAACTCCGCCCACTCCCGCTATGGCCAAAACCTGCTCCCGATAATCCGCCTGGTTGCCGCCGAAGGCCTGGGTCTGGAAGCTGGCCAACACCCGCTGCCGAAAAGCCTCCGTTTCCTCCTCGTCCTCGCCGGGGATAAGCAGCTCCACCAGCTCCGCCCGAGTTAAGCCGTCGATATAATCAATGGGGATAAGTCTGCTTTGCAGACCGCTATAGCTGTTAGCCAGCCGCCCCGGCGTTTCGCATACAACCTGATAGCTCAGCTCGTCAATTCTGGCCACCACCGCAAAATTCAAATCCTCGCAGGAAAAACGGCTCCCCAAGGGAACTGCCCGGTCAAACTCCGCCCGAAAGTGCGCCGCACTGGCTGGCTTGGGCGCCAAACCTCGCTCCTCGGCCCGCTTAAGCAGATATTCCCGGGGAGCGGTGGAAATATATCCCGCTTGCAACACAAAATCCAACGCCAGATACAGCAACGCCAGCTCTGCCATGGCCGGAGCCACGCCGTCATATAGCATTGAGCCCTCCCGCTTGTCCATATTGTCCGGCAAATGGCTCAATGCGCTTTGCAGCAATGCCGGATATTTTTTATCCTCAAACACTAAATATTCACCTGCCTTTCTGATGTTAAATTACCCAAAATTATTTACCTAATTAAAGCTGCCAAAATTTTTATCTTCAAACACTAAACATTCACCTCTCTTTCCGCTGTTAAGCTGCCAAATATAGTCTGCACCGTAAAGCTGGCCTGCAAAACCCCTCTGGCCCGCCGGGTGAACGCAAAATTGCTGACATCGGTTATCCGGTCGTCCTGAAGCAAGGCCTCGGTTATGCGCCGCTCCAATTCCGGGCAGACATAAGAAACCGGCTGTCCAAAAAGGTCAGCCAGCTCTATGCCGTAATTATAGGAATAAATCGCATAATTGTAACGCTCCGTGTTGATGATTTTATACACCGCCTGCCGCATAGCCGCCAAGCCCTCCGTCCGGCCCCGCACCCGATCGTCCCCCTCTTGCAGGTTCAGCGCCCAGGTCAGCGTAGGCTGCCGGGCCACCTTTATTTCGCTATTCAGCAGCGGCGTTATGCTTGGTATCATACGCAATCCCCCTTCGTAATCGCCGGTGAAACCCGATCCAACACCAAAAACCTTTGGCCGCCCTGCCAACGCAGCAGCAAAACCCGCTCGCCTACTTGCAGGCCGTTAAAAATCCTCAGCTTCTTGCGCCCCTTAATGGCGTGCTTATGGGTGGTATCCAGATTGCCCTGATCACAGCTGCCGCCACCGGTATAGGTGTCGCTTATGCGATGGGTGTGCCTGCCGTTCATAAAGGCGTCGTTTTCGGTGTGGGTGCTAACTTCCACATCCAGCCAAATATCCTGCACCGCATTGGTCAGCTCCAGCTGCATTTCTTCCAACAACAGCTTGGGGTCAACCTGAATTTGCAGGGGCTTCACACTGGTTACCGTACCATAGCAAAAGGTCACCGGCTTGCCCGCTTCCACCGCCTCCACAGCCGCCCGCTTCAACGCCTGCAACAGCTCTGTATAATCAGCCGGCAACAAATTCACCTCCCCGCAATGTCAAATCCATAAAATGCTCATTTTCCCGGAAGGTATGGGTCGCCTTTTCCACCAGCATATAGGTATTAGCGACAATATCTCCTAAATCCAAAGCCACGCCAACCAGGCAGCCGGCCCGCACCCGCACGTCCCCCAGCGCCCCCTGGATTTTTAGCTTGCGGGTTTTGCTGTTATACAAGGAAAGCAGGGCCTTCGCCTTGGCCTGGCCGTTTTCGTCCGCCTCTAACGTGTCGAAATATTGCAGCAGCCCCCAAAGATTAATATGCTCACTGTCCTTGGCGATGTAGGTTTCCCATTTGCCGCTCTCTTTGTTGGCATAGGCCAGCTTAATCTGGTTATAGGTCTGCTCGTCAATGCTGCTGGTGTAGTCGAAGTTTTCCGCTGCCGACGGACTGATGAGCAAATCAAGGCGCATATTGGCAATGTTTTGCAGGGTCAGCCTGCCAAAATCATCATAAAGCACAAACATCTGGCCTTGGTGAGCCAGCTCCAAATCCAGCGCCGTTTCAATCATATCCAGCAGGGTTGTTTCCGACTCCGTGCGCATTGGTATCACATAGGCGGTAGCTTCCATCTCGCCCAACTGCAAATTTTTATCATTGGCAATCATTTTCACAACCTCTGCCGCCGTCATATTCTTATATGACAAAATATCCTTATTCTTTAGATAGCGGATCTGGTCGTAGGCTGTGCATTCAATGGCCCCGGCCTTATTCCGGCGCTTCATAAAAATAAAGCCATAGAAAAGCTGTTTGCCGTCCACCTGCAAGGTTACTGCTGAACCCTCGGCAAAACCGCCCAGGTCAGCCATTGCCCGGTCTTTCAGCACCGTAAATTTCAGAGTGCCTGGGCTGCCCCGCCTGCTGTAGGCAAGCTGTATGCCCTCCACTGTGGGCGGAAAAAAGCTTATCCCTGCCGCATTAGTTATCATCAAGGTTACTGCTGCCATAACAAGCCCCCTAAATCGTCCCGCTCCGGCGCATTATCCGCCGCCCTTTCACTATGCACGCCCATTATAGTTTCCTGCCTCTCATTCTGGCTCAATTCCACCTTTTGCGTGCCAAAATCCCGATATTGCTTTAAGCGGATTTTCACCTGCACGTCAAAGCCGTTGTCGGCGCTTTCGCTGACGGTGTAGTCCTCCAGGCTAACCTTGATATTATTACTGAAAAGCACCTGACCGCTTGGTAAAATGCGTGATGCAATAAACTGAAACGGCTGGCAACTGACCTTCAGCTGCTCCAGCTTTTTCAGATAATAGGCCGCAGGCTTGAAGCCGCCCACATAAACCGCAAAGGGATATTGCACCTGGGGCAGCAGACATTCAAACTCAATTTCCGTCAGCCCGGCCCGCTTCAGCAGGTTTATTTCGCCCTGGTCGATTAAAACATAGGTATCGTTCTGATTATTGATAGTCATTTTCAGCTCGCTGGGAGCCACCGGCAGCAAAACTCCGTCCAAATAAAAATCGTACATTAGATATGCAACCCCTCTGCGCCTATTTCAATTTCCTGAATGATGTTGTCCACCAGTTTAGTTGTAATACCGTCTAAATCGTCGGTTTTCGTAACCTGGTTGGTGATACCGCCCATATTAAGCACAATTTCCGCCGTGGTATAGCGGTTCACGGTGTCTCGTTCCGCTATATCCCGCATATATTGCAGATCTTCGTCCGTCATAGCCAGCGAATCAGCCATAGCCGCCGTGTTGCTGGCAGTATCTTGCGCGCTGTTATAAATGCTGTCTAATTTATCGGCCAAATCACCAAAGGGCATATCCGGCACAAGGTCTTCAAGCGATGGCAGTTTGAACTTGTCAGCAATACTATTGCCCCAATCTGCGCCTGCCGCAAAGGCCTCCGAAGCCCAACCCTCAGAAAATGCAGCAAAAGTGTTAAACCCACTGCTAAATGCCGCGCCAACATCCGCATAATCGGACTTATTTTCATAAGTATCCGCAGCCTGATTAGCAAATTTTATTGCTTTCGCCTCAATTCCCGAATAGTCAAACTCAATAAACGGCAGTTTGTTCAAAGCTTCGCAAATATCCTTAATAACCGACAACCCAACAGATAGCAAATCCCAAAAGAAACCTTTAACATTGGTAATACCGTTATCAAAGGCAGTTACAATATTATACACCAAGGCAAAAAAAGCTAAGCCAATCCCAGCAACTATATTCATCACAACTTGAAACAAATTGCTAAAAAAATGAATAACCACATTTATGCCGCCGGCCATAACCCCAAGGGCAGACTGCGCCACATCAGAACTTCTGGCAAACCAGGCGCACAAGGCGGTGATTACCGCTATAAGGGCAATGACACCTATTACTATCCAGGTTATAGGGCACGCCAACATAGCCGCATTTAACCCATCTTGTGCAGCAGTCAATGCAAAAATTGCTAAAGTCTCAGCTGCGCTGGCTGCCGCATGAGCAATTTTAGCTGCTATGTCTTTTAAGGTTGATAACCAAGCTATAGCCATTGTTGCATTATAAACTGCCAACGCCGCCGCAACGCCTAAAACAATCGGCCCAATTATATCCCAATTATCCACAATGGCGCTGCCCACACTGGAGGCCACGCTTAAAATAGCCGTCAAACCAACAATCAGCAGGCTACAAACCCCGGCCAAGCCCTGCATCATGCTGGTAATCTGGGGCAGATGACCTCTAAAGGTATCCACAAAAAGCAGCACCGCCGGATAAAGCTGGTTGCCAATTTCCTCCCGCACATCACCAAAGGAATTTTTCAACTGGGCAATCTTGCCGGTTGGCGTATTGCTCATAGCCTCATACATACCCGCCCAACTTTCAGTAATCACCTGATTAATCGCAGCCGCCGCCTGCATATCCGCGCTCATCGCCAAATATTCCTCTCCCAGAGTATCTACAATCTGAGCTTGAGTTGCAGTGCCCTCAATAATTGCCTTTTGCGCCTCGCTGAACTGAAAGCCTTTCTGCGACATTGCCGTATAGGTGCCGGTCATAATCTTGCCAAGGTTTGTGGCGTAGTCCACCATTTGGCGGCTGTCCACCTCCTGCCCCAGCGACATACCGGCAGCATAATTAGATAGCGTATCCATCATGCTCATAATCGCCTCAGTATCGGAAAAATAAGTCGCCAACTCCGCAGCACCGCCCAGCATGGCCTCATCGCCAAACATACCATTCGCCTGAATTTCCGACGCCTTGGCTTTAATAGCCTCAAAAGAGGAAACCTCCGCATTGGCTGTCAGGTTCACGCCTGCATTAATCGGCAGCTCCACGTCCTGCGCGCCCATATTGTGCAGAACCGTTTGCAGCTGCCGCTCGGCGTTGCGCTGAATATCAGATAGGCGCAAATTCTCCTGCACCCAATTCATAGCCATCCGCACGCTGACAATGCTGCCAATCGTAGCCAAAATACCCTTGAAACTGCTGTGCAGCCTATCAGCGGCGGTTGTCCCGTCCCGAATGTTGCGGTTAAAATCGCTTTGCTCAAGGCTGGTGCGCTGGGCGTTGGCCTCAATTCGCTGAAAAGCCGCTCCGGCTCTGGCCAATTCCTCCCGCGCCTGCTGAATCGATTGCACATCAATCGCCTGCCCGGAGCGGTTCTGCAACGCCTCGAAGGCATTTAGTACGATATTTAAGGCCCGATGTATGCTTTGGAGCGGCTGGGTCATACCGTCATAAAGCGCCAAAGCGGCGCGTACTGTCGCCATAAAATCACTTCCTTATCTTCGCCGGTGCGACTGCCCGCTCGCCCGCTGGCGTTCCGCTTCTTCCCGGTTATGTTTTTCGTCCTCCTGATATTTCAAAATCGCCGCAATAACCCAAATCCGCTCCTGGCGCGGCAGATCGAAAAACTCATGGGGCAGAATATGCAGAGCGTGCAGGCAGTAATAGCAAATATTCGCCTCCCAGTCGCCCTGCTCAATCAGTTTTTTGCTTCGTCAACCTCG
>JAMPGS010000113.1 GCA_023663815.1 Clostridium sp. | reverse complement strand
AAGGTTAATTTTTTGAATTTGTTCACAATTTATTCACTCATTCAAAAACCGTGTCGTTATACTTACATTTTATTATCCCATTACGCTTAATGCAATAAACCTTTTATGAACTTTTTATAATTAAATTTTTTATATCTTTTTATCGTTTCTGCACTCGTAATATAAAATCCATTTTTCTAAAGGCAATCTGCCTTAAGGATCCCTTACAAAAACGCCGTGTGCTTAGCGAGGTCTTTCGAGCTTAGCACCGCTGCGTTTTTGTAGAGCGGGAGCGCGGCGACGGAGGCTGATTGCCTTTGACTGAGCGTCCTCCATTTTTATAGAGCAAGAGCACGACACCGAAAGCAAATTGCCTTTGACTGAGCGTCCCCACTAGCACCGCCCTACACACTTCATATTTTGGTAAACCCTACCCCCAGCCTCTCCATCTGCTCTTCCATTCCCTCTATATTCTTCGCGGCAAAAATCACTCCAAACGTTTCCCCATTCTCCAACGTTTTTAAATCCTCCGGCCGATACACCGGCATGCCCTGAACGCGGGTCAAATGTTTTTCCGGCGAGTTATCAAGAAAACCGGCAATTTCCCACTCCACGCTTCTTTCATCCGACCGAAACTCCCGCAATGTCTGCTGCCCTATCTTCCCCGCGCCAAAAAGATATAGACGCCCTTTTTCTTTCCCGCGGATTGCCCCCTTAATCATGGTAGAGCTGGTGCTCTTTGTGTAAGGAAGAAAAACAATATCCGAGCCCACCGCCTGAAGCGCCTTTTTTTCATCGTCCCACTCGTGACCGTGGTCGTCGCCGGAAAAATAAGCGTCATAGTGGTAAAGCTTCCACGCGTCCATTTTGACCGTATTGGAAAAATCCACCTTCACCACCTCGTCAACGCCTTTCACAGCCGCCACAATGGCAAAGCGTTCCTCAAAAGGAATGTAAGGCTTTTTCCCCTTAAAATGCACCACCAATTCGTCCGATAAAACGCCCGCCATCAGGTACTTACTTTGCGCTCTGGCCCGGTTAATTAAATTTAAATGCCCCACATGGAACAGGTCGAAAACCCCCGGAACGTAACCAATTTTATATTTTTTTTCAGCTTCCACTTTTTCTTTCTCCCCGAAAAAATTTTACTCTTTTCTTTTATATCTACAAGTATGTCAAAACACAAAAATACCCTGTACCGGTGCTATACCTTCTTGACTTCAACAGTTGGTAAATCCAAATCAAAAACCTCACCGCATCTACCTCTGCTCCTCCGTCTTTAAAATCCAGTCCATATGCTGGATATAAACCTTATAATCGCGAATCCCCATTTTATCCAACTGCTGAGAAATTTCCCGATAATAAAAACTGCAGATAATCAAATGGCGTTTCTTTTCCGGCACCTCCAAAATTGCTTTCGGCTCCTTTATCCCGATTCCCATTCGGGAACGCCCCCACTTGTTCTCGTCGTTGTCCACCAGAAAAGCCGGCCTGTACTTGCCCCCATACCTTTCCATATAGTTTTCAAACATTAAGCCGGAACCAAACAAGATAATTTTCTTCCCTTTCGCCCCCTCAAAGGTCTCCCCAAACATTCGCTGATACTCCCCGTAAGGCTTTTCCGGGTCAAAAATTCCTCTGTGGTGAGGCTTCCTCTCCTCCTCAGGGGGATACTTCATATAATCTTTTCCCATAATGGTAAACAAATAATTTTCATATCCTATAGGAGCCGGAATCTTTCGGCGCTCAAAATCCAACAGCACCGTCTCCTGAAAATCCTTTGCCGAAAGCCGCCTATGCCTAAAATACCCGTTAAAGAAAGCCACGTCCTCTGATTCCTCGTCCGTGTACAGCTTCATAGCGTTATCCAGCATAAAAGCCAGCTTTTCCTGACTGTAAAAATGGGACAATACCCTAAAAGTATTCCACAAAAGAGGCTTCATATCCCCGTAGCGTTTGGGGTAATCCCTGCCGTAAATCTTGGCGTTAATCAACCGATGGCAGCGGCGGATTTTCTTTTGCTTTTTCAAAAATTTATCATCGTCCATGGTACACACGTCCAAAGGAAGAATGTCTACCCAGATTCCCAGATTGCCCTTATGGTTTAGCTCTCTGGTTTCGATTCCCGTGGTCTGCCCGTTCCTCATTCTGGCAAAGCCGCCCCAGAAAATGTCCTTCTCCGTGGCCGCCGTGTGCAGGGACAAGGGCTCCGCTAATTCCTGAGCCGCAAGAGAAAGAAACCTGTCGTAATCCTTTCTCGGCATGGCAACATCCAAATCGTCATCCCAGGGGATAAAGCCCTTGTGGCGCACGGCCCCTAAAAGGCTCCCATGGATAAGGAAATACTGAAAGTCATATTTTTTGCAGATTCTGTCAATCTCATCCAGCATCTCAAGCTCGATTTTCCATGTTTTTTTCATCTTATCGGAAATCTGATAATTGGCAATCTTCTCCGCCTCGGATTCCAGACGGCCCGCGTTGTCGTCAATCCTTTTCCAATCAATCCGCGTCCACTCGTAAAACTTCTTATACTTTTTATGATTGCGGACCTTATCCAAAAAGCGCAGCTCCTCCCGCATATAGATATCCCAAGTATCCTGCATACCATACCGCTCTATCAGCTTCTGGCGGGGATAATACCGCTGCGCGTTAGGCGTAAAGCAGTAAATATAATGAATCGCCCGAAAAAGCACGTACTTTGCCGGATAATTATTGTAAACAAACTCTTGGTCGAAATAAAAAAACTCGCCTGTCTCCAGGTTGATAAAACAGTTCAGAGGAATCAGCTCAATGTAGGCTTTCTCCAAAATGGGGCCAAAGTCTGGCATCTGCGCTTTACTTCTACTTTCCTGCTGCTCCCCATCCGCCCGTCCGCCCGCTGGCTGACCTCCGGCTGTCTGATTTGCTTCCACCTGCTCTGCTTCTCCGGCCTCTTCGCTTCCCTCCATCTGAAGCAAAAGTTCATTTTTCTCCCGCGAAACCTCCTCCGAGGACTGCAGAATATACTCATAAATCTTGTCTATTAACCGTAAAAAAAGCTCCTCGTCCTTCCCCATAATCTCCTTGATATAGTCGGAAAGTGTGGGATAGTCCATATAGGGAAGCTCTAAACTGCCGTCCTCTAACAGTTTGTGAGGCACTACCGGAATCTTGCGCCGTTTTAAATCCTCAATATTATCGTACAGCTTCCGCGCGTTCTCTTTGCCCGCGCTGTGAAGCGGCATTTTTTTTACTACATTATCATAATTAATTACCGTACCAGTAGTTGCCTTACTGGAATCAATTTCCCTGCCAGAATTAATTACCGTGGCGTAGCTGCGCTCCGCCCCTCTGTCCGTGGACACCGCCGCATATGCCACGCTGCAAAGGTTATCTTCTTTTCCACATTCCACCAAAAAAGAATTCGCAAAAAAGGGGAAAACCCCGTTGTCTATCACATCGTCATAAAGCTCCTGCTCCGAGGCAATCAGCGTGTCGTTGCGCAGATAGTAGGGCAGAAGCCGTTCCTTTAAATTCTTTCTGGGAAGATAAGCGTCCGTGTAAATCATTTGGGGCAGCTTGTAGTCTGGTAAGGGGTAATAAAACTTGCTAAAAGGAAACTCCGCCTCTGCAACAATCTCTTCCAGCTCCTTCTTGCTGAAAGAATATCCCCGCGTACCTTTTCTAAAGCGGTTGATGCCGTCAAAGGCCCGGTTCGTGTGGGGCTCCGCCGCACCGCAGAAATAGCGCAGGCCGAAGCGGTTTTCCACCGCAAACAAAAGCTTGCCGCCCTCCTTTAAGAGCGCGGAAGCCTTTTTCAAATACGCCGCATACTTTTCCTTCTCATTAGAGCCCCCGGCAATCCGTTCCAGCACTCCCGTAAGGATGATATAGTCAAATTTGACCCCGAAATCTATCTCGCTCCACTCGCCCCCGTACACCGTCAAATTGTCCTTGTCTGCCCAGCGCTTTGCCAGCGCCTCCGCCCTTGGAAGGGAGCGTTCGGTTGCCATGACCTGCCCGCATTTTTCGCACAAAAGCCCCGTAAGCGCCCCAAAGCCCGCGCCTATTTCCAGCACGCACGCATTTTTTTCAAAAGGATACCAGCTAAGCAGCCCCGTCCGCAGCTCCGACAGTTGATACCACACTTGAAACTCGCTTTCCTCAGAAAGGAAATCGTCATAGTAGCCGCCGGGGTATTGCTCAATATAACAAATGACCTGCCTGTTAAAATCGGAAAGCTGTCCCTTATTTGGGGAGTTCATGATTAATTTTGCCATGTGCGTGCATCCTTCCTAATTATGTATTTTAGTATGCCACAGCATAACCGTAATTTCGCGTTAAGGCTCTATGCGACGGTTCTTGTGCTTCCTGCTCGGCACGCTCTAACAGAACTTCTATTTCACGCCTAAGCCGTAGCGCATTTTCAACGCCTTCCTTATCCACTAAAAAATCGTCGTATTTATGTACGGTCACAGTTTTATCTGAATAAATATCCGGTAAGCCCATCCAACTGATGGGACATAAAACCTCCCGCGGGAAAATCTTTCCGCCCGCAATCGTCTGACACTCATTATCGGGCTTATAGCCGTAATCTATCATCACCGGCGTTTCATAATTCCCGCAAGCCTTCCCGACGATATTTCCATTATCGTCCACAAACCTGCGCTTATCATAATCGTCTCGCAACGCTTTTATAATCTCATTTCCCTTTTCCGCACCAAAACCGCAACCTGTAGCAATATTGGCAATATCGTCCCTGCACATGAAAAAGTCATTGTAAAGCAAATCATCCAACGGCTTTTTCAACTCCACATCCACGTCCATGTACACTCCGCCATAACAGTATACGACGTCCTTCCGCACATAATCCGATACATAGGCCCAGCATTTTTTCATATATGCCTGATTTAAAAACTGGTTTTTGCTAAAATCATAGTTGGATTCATTCCACTCTATAATCTCATAATTGGGACAATGTTCTCTCCAACTGCCAATATTTTTTTTATAACTGTCGGGCAGCTCTTTTCCGCCAAACCAACAATAATGAATTATCTTTGGAATTTTCATCTGCTTTGCGGTTCTCAGTGAAAAATCCTTTTTTCTTGCAATATTCATCACGAAAGCATAAACATAGGCTGGCACTCCGTTAAAAAACTCATTCCTGTCAATCTGTTTGATAATATCAAGAAAAAATACCGGCATAATGAGCAACGCATAATCCTGATAATGCAGCCGGGCAAAAGTCTCCACAGAAACTAGCTTAATTTCCTTTTCGTTTATACTCAGGCTTTTCCCATCCTTGTTTTTATCATTATCGATAATGTAATCCACCTTTTCTTCAAATCCCAGCTCCTTATACGCCGCAAACATAGAACTAGTCACCGCGCCTGCCCCAAACAAAACCACGTGAGAATACTGTTGAAACACCCTTTCCAAACAATCATTCCTAATTTGTATCATTTATTTTCTCTCCAGTAATTCTTTCATTTTATCATAAACCTTTTTGCCACAGCTTCCGTCCGCATTTTCAACGCCTTCCGTGCTGACCTTTTTCTGGCGTTCCTCCTGTAAATCCGCTCCAGAAACCAAATACCGCATCATATCTCCCAAGCTTTGATGAAGCCCGTTTTCCTGATAATAATACGGCGATAGAGCTTGCGTGCGGTAAGCCGACCCTTCCACGCTGGTATCCAGCTTCGCGTATTCCTCCTTGGAAAGCACGCAGTTTTTCCTCTCCACCTCTCCCGTAACGATATCGATTATCAAAAGGCTCCCGTCGTAAGCCGTCTGGGCCATTATATGGTTCTCGTCATACAGACATGCGAAAATATAGTTGCTGCTAATGTGGTATAAAGAGGACTTTCGCTGCCCTTCCTCATAGAAAAGGCGCGGCCTCCACTCGGAAATTTCCCCGCTTACCCTGTTCACCCGAAGAATCATATTTGCAATATGCGGGAACACAATAATCTCCTCCGGCAATAATACGATAGAGCCAAAAGCGGGCGTATAGGGCGAGGCCATACTGCTGCACAGTCCCAGATAGCCCTCCGGCATCCGGCTGTAATATTCCGTCTCGTGATCCTCCATATACCACCTGACAACGCAGGAGCCGTCCCACGCAAAAAACCAAAAGTCCGCGCCGTCATAGAGAAAGGAAGAAAAGCTCATTTCATCCTCTCCGATATCGTAAAGCTCCCAGCTCTTATCCGTCAAATTAAATTCCAACAACTTATTTGTCCGGTAGGAAAGCATATATGCACAGTCGCCTACGCGCGCTGCTCCTCCCGCGAAAAGCCTCTCCCCCGTCATAACCACATAAGGCAGCAATTCCTTTTCATAGTCCTTGTACCGGCTCACCTTACCGGTAACGCGGTTCCAAAAGACAAACTCAGGCTTTGCGCCGGGGCAAAAAACCGTCTCATCCCCAATCTCCCAGATATTGCTGTAATAGGTATACAAAAGCTCATCCTCAGGAGCCTCCGTCTGGGTAATCGTTCCGTCGGCCATGTGGTAAACCACCGTGGGCTTCTGCCTCTCAAACGGAAAATAGCGCAGCTCCGCTTTTTCAGGGTCATCAAAATAAAAGCCCTGCCCGCCCGCATAATTTCCGTCCATCCGATGCAAAAATTCAATCTCGCCGCTCTCAATATGCAGCCTGCAGATGGCGCGGTAATCCGACGAATAAAAAATGAAATTCCCGTCCGCTTCCCGAACCGGCCCGCCTATCCATATCAATCTTTTTTCTATCTCCTCCGGCTCCGTCATAGAAAAATTGTCCAGCAAAAAGATAGGCTTGCCTAACAGCCCGTACAAGGACACCATTGAAGAATAATCCCCCAAAAACGCGTCCGTGGCGGCAATCGCCATATTGCTGTCCGGCGTTATGTCGTAAATGCCGATTCTTTCCAGCAAAAAAGCCTTTTCCATCTCCTCGTAAGCGGGCAGAAGCTCCGGCTTCATGGATTTAACCGTCGCCTTCAACAAGGGGTGGGGCCTCCACCAAAGCACCAAGTCGCTTTGCTTTTTAAAATAGTCAAACACATAGCGCATCTTAAAAATCGTGCGGAATCCGTTCTGCAAAAGCCCGTTAATTCCCACATTGTAGAGGACCGCTTTTTTGCCCTCGATTTGCTTCTTCCACTCGCCGGGCATTTCCCGCTTTTCGTTCATCGCAAGCATCCTGTCCACCTTAGGGGATCCCAAGGGAAGCAGCTTTTTCTTCGGCACATAAGGGCTCATCTGCTCCACGGAAAACTGGGAGGGCACCACAATATAGTCCATGTTTTCATAGGGCGGCAGGCTTAAATGCATATGCGGCATCTCCGCCCCCACATAAAAATAGGGGATATATACCAAAAACCGGCAGAACTTTTTCAGCTCCGAGGAATGATACTCGGCGGCGATGGAGGTCACATTGTTGTATCCGTCGTAAGGATTGTGGATAAATATGACGTCCGGCTTGTGCTCGTCGATATTGTATTCCTTGAAGGATACAACAGGTATCCCCTTAAAATCATTTGCTTCATACCGCCATTCCGCCTCTTTTTCCTTATTTTGTTCCACATAAGGAATCGGCATCACCACCGCGTCACAACTCTCGTCCTTATCCGCCGCCAGATAAACGGATTCCAGACAGTCCCACATGCTGAACTTGTAGGGAAGAAACAGCATTTCCGTTCTCACCGGCATCTTCTCCAAAATATCTCCCATATGCCTGTGGGTCCTCCGCAGCGTCTCCAACTGCTTCCGAAAGGCCGACGCTTCCCCCATGCAGTTTACCATCTGGTAAATCTCCTCGCAGTACTCCTGAAGTCCCGGAATGACAGCCCCGCTTTCCTCCTCGTTTGCGCAGCGGTCTATGGTATCCCCAACCGTAATTACCGACTGCTGATATTCCTCCAAAAGCTTCATGAATTTTTCCTGATTATCGGGATTAAGCCATGTCACCATCTGCTTTTCCATAATCTGACGGAGCTTTCCCACCAATTTCCACGTCTTTAACAGCTCATTTTTGCAATCTCTGGTCATTTTTTCCTCCATTTATCATATCGGCCCTGCTCGGCGCGCTAAACGGTTCCTTGTATCAAACACTGCATCGCGTTGCGCACCGGCTTATTGAAAACGCCTGCCGCCGCAAAGACCCTGCGGCAGCAGGCGTTTATTCCCGCTGAAATTTTTAACATTCATGCATATGCTTCCATGCAACGTTTCCCGCAATCCTTGCCTTATAAATAGAAACTACCGTTATTTATATCGGCACGGCGGGAGAAATAATTTACATGCCTATTCTATTGTCTTTTTTAGCCGATTCCTTTTGTATCCCATACCGCCCCTTGATTCGGATGCAGCCATATGATTTTTTCTCTGTCTACTCCGATTTCTTCCAGTTCCTCTTTAATGGAGTCCGCCAGCTTTTTATCCATCACGGCAATCACAAGCTGATCGTAATCCGCGCTTTTTTCGTAGCTTCCTCTGCATAAAGGCAAAAATCCCCCACGAATTCACCGTTGTCCGTGTGATTAAAGTGTCAAATACGTCAAAACTGTACATGTCCGTCTCTCCACATTTTATACTGCATAACATATAATCTCATACTGCCTTATAAAAATTTTATAATCACCGCGCATTTCTTTTATCAAAATCGGTATCTTAAATAAATCCTCTGGTTTGTGATAAATACAGATAGCCAACTTTGTCTCGAACGTTTTAATGATTTTTTCGCTGCCTTTTAACGCTTCCGTTCCTGCCCCATCAATATCTGTCTTTATAAATGCCGGTTTTTCTTCATACAAAATATTGTTCTTATCTCTGTATCCCCCTTTCTCCGAAACACATGAACCCACATCTCCCTGACTATCAAATTTAAGTGCTGTATCGCGGTTTCATGAAGAAAAAAATCCTTGATTAGAACTCGCCGTTAACGATTTTATCTCTCCCGATCAGTCTGTTAAATTAAAGATCATCAAAAAGCACTTTGAAAACCTTGAACCCCGGAAAGCAGAGTTTGAAGAACTGATTCTTGCTATCTAATCCTAACCGCTCCGCCCTTTAAGAACACCTTTACTGAAATCGGTGTCAATATAGAGGCTTTTCCTTCGGCAAAACACTTATGCTTATGGGTTAGGCTTACTCCGGCCAACAATGAACGTGCAGAGAAGAAAAAACTGTCCGGGTATCCAAAACCGGATGCTATATTAAGCCACTTTTAGTCCAATGCACTAATTCTGCGGTGAAAAGTGAAAAACATCCTAAAATCCGCAACCGCTATTTGCATTTGAAAAAACGCCGCATCCACAAGAAAGCAATCATTGCTACCGCGAAAATGCTTCTAACAGTATTATACAACATGCTGAAAAATAAGGAACCCTATAATGTTGAATTTTACAGAAAAAGCGATGTCCTTCCCCAGATTCATACAGATATTTCCATAAATTTCACTCCCAACATTGGAAGGGTTTCTTTTAATATTTTATTATAATCTACTATTTTCTCATTTGCATTTTCTTTCAATGCAAATCTGTACGTTATGTGCAATGGTTCTGCAATGCATTCCGCAAATATTGCCGCATCAATTTTTGCCTGTTTCTCTTTTATCTTTTCACCCTCATAATAACTCCGAACATAATTAAAGTAAGGAACATAACGTTCCCCTGGAACAATAGTGATGTTTTTTAATCCCTTTATAATACCAAGCAGCATGTGGATATACCGCATAGATGTAAACTTATATCCCACTCCCTCTGCTGGAACAAATACTATTAAACTTTTAACATATTGTTTCGCTTCCATTATCACATTTTTATAATACAAAGGATACGTATTTAAATCAGTCACTATGCATCCGACTGTCTCACATTCTGAAAGAAAATCAGGTGTAAACCATCTCTCCAGATATGTTTTCTGTATATATATTCCTAACATACTGTGATAACTCGGTACTTGAAATTTTATACTATCAGTTTGCCCCGCTATGGGTTGAACTTTCTTGTCTGTCAAAGAAGGTTTTATCATCTGATATATTTCATCTGATATAATTTTTGTCACCTTATGATTGTGATGTCCTAAACTCTCAAGAGCCCATTCTGCCGGTATTTGATACTTTTCATATACTCTTCTTAAATCAACAGCCTCTAAGCCCGGAATAGGTTCTGTGCCTGTCCAAAATATTATAATATCGCCTTTGTGATAAACAACTTTCTGCATCGCGTCAAAAATACTGTCATAAGAACCGCAGTTCTCTACGCAATAGGAAAAGCCTTCCTCACACAGCCTTTTTTGCAGCCAGCTTTCAATTGTATATTTATCCTCTACATACGCCCCCATAACAATACATTCGCCAAAAAAATATATTTTCCCTACATAATCTGTCGGCTTGAAGCAAGTTTTTCTTCTTCCATTTAATACATTATAATACTCACTTGAATAATCAGTATCAGGCAAATGATTTTTATGTCCTTGAAGTATACTTTGCTGCGCACTCCCATCTCGATAACTACCTTCCAATAATAGCTCTCCAAAAAACCCCTGTCCCATTTCCGTATCCTGCGGCCAGAATTCTCCACATTTTAACGGATAAATTTTTTTATAATTTGAATTTTTCTCCGCAAAATCTTTATAATAATCTGATATGCTTGTTGGAAATGCATTATTAAAAAAAGAAAATACTTTTACTCCCTGTTCCTGTAACTTACTAAATGGGTTCTTTACAGCGCCTGTCTCTTTTGAAAAATCATAATGGTTTATCCTGTCTTGCTTATCAAATTTACTTAATTCCATAAAAAGACACCCAAATGTTACTAATTCTATTTGAGAGTCCTCAAATAAATCCTCACTGCTATTCAGGCATTTTGTCCCCCGCAATTCATCCTCATCTGCAAATAAAATCAAACTTTTTTCATTTTCCTTTAAAAATCCCCTTAAATTACTTTTTCCAATTAATGTATATTTACAGTTTTTCTTTTGCAGTTTTTCACATAAAATATATAGCTAAGTTTTAAAATTAAATGCGAAAAGAGTTAAACAAACTCTATCGCATTTAAT
>JAMPGS010000112.1 GCA_023663815.1 Clostridium sp. | reverse complement strand
TTCTCGGAAATGGAAAGGCCCGCCGCGTCGTCGGCCGCACGGTTAATCTTGTAGCCCGACGATAATTTCTCGGTAACCTTGGCCTGAGAGCTTGTGTTTACGCCTAACATTCTGTTAGAGTTCATTGCTGTAAGATTGTGTTGTACTATCATTGACATAATTTTTTCCTCCTTGAATTTTTGCGCAAATCCGTTTGCGTCGTTTTTAATGCTTTATAGTAACCGGATATCAAAAACCTTTTGGAAACGGGCCCTGCCTCCAAACCGCTTAAAATTTCCGATTATTACCTTTTCAATTTTTAGGCCTCCAAATTTCCGCGGGTAATGCAGACGCGGGAGCCTTTTTTCTTCAAATACTTTTTGTCCGTTTCCGGCTCCGCATAATACTTGGGCAGCTTGGCTTTTTCCTCAGGACTGCTCAGCCTTTTCTCCAAAACGGTACTTCTGACAATGTTTACCTCCTTGGGGGCGTCCACTAAAATACGGATGTGGTTTTTTGTCCCTCCCAAAAACACGATTTTAACATTATCGTTAATCATCAGGTATTCTTCTGTGCTCACCGTCAGCCTTACCATTTAAGTCCCTCCGCTTCCCGGCAGCCTTTTCCGCCGTAAAAACTATGTTTTTTGTGAGATGCAACTTTCTTTACTATAATGTTGCATTATCAATTTAAAAGGAGGTTTCTATGAGCACAACGCAGCCTATTAGAAATACGGAAAAATTAAAGCTTTTCAAGGAATACTTTTTATATGTAAAGCCCAACGCCCGAAATCACGCCCTGATTATAATCGGCTTGAATTCCGCCCTGCGCATATCGGATATTTTACAGCTAACCTACGGCGATATTTACAATTTTGCAACCAAAGAATGGCAGACCCATATCGTCCTAAAGGAGCAAAAAACCGGCAAATCCAACAGAATTTTTATTAATGAAGAAATTAAAAAAGTGATGGAGGCCCAAAATTGTTCCTCCAAGAACCCAAAAGACTGGATTTTTTCCAGCAGAAAGCAAAGCGGACGCCCCTTAAGCCGTTATCAGGCCTTCCGTCTGGTTAAGGAGGCCGCGGCTTACGCCGGGCTGAACGCCGACATAAGCTGCCATTCCTTACGGAAAACCTTCGGCTACCACGCGTGGAAGCAGGGAACTCCCCCGGCGCTTCTTATGAACATTTACAATCATTCCTCCTACCAGGTAACCAAACGCTACCTGTGCATCGACCAGTACGATAAGGACGCCGTTTTTGAAAAAATCCGGTTGTAGACGATAGCTTTTAAGCCCCGCGCCCTGCCGGAATGACGGCCGCAAAATATCCATTTCCGCGAGCAACAGGCCAAAGCCATTATTCATTTTCGCGAGCAGCAAGCCAAAGCCATTATCCATGGGCAGCGCTTGGCCTGCCATCCGTAAAAAAAGCTTTTCTGCAAGCTGCGGGGCTTATCTACTGCAAAGAATTGTCATTATAAAAATCTTTAAAAATTTCTATATCTTTCTTGCGTCAATGTATAAAAACTGTTATATTATTTTTATTATCTGAAAGGACAGTCCTCATAAACTGTCCGTTTCTATTAAAATTTTAATCTAATCTTCAAAATGGCGTTTCGCCGGAAATTCCAATTATAGTTATGGAAATAACGGAATTCAGAAAAAAATCATTGATGAAAACTGTGGGAACGTATATAATAATAGCAGGCGCGGTTTTTATGTACTCCCATACAGAGAAAGGAGTACTTATTTGAAAATCATTCCACCTAAATTTGACGACTGCGGAAAAGAGCTTTTTCAAAACGAGCTTGTCCGCAAGCATTTTATCAGCGACGTTCTTCAAATCCCAATAGAACAGATACGCTCCGTCAGGCTTGCAAACACTTTTTTAAGAAAAGGCTACCGGCGGCAAAAGCTTGGGATTTTGGATATTCTTCTTGAACTGAACGACGACAGCCTGATAAATATTGAATTACAGTTGAAGCCGTCCCGCTTCTGGGACAAAAGACAGCTTTTTTACCTCTCCCTGCTTTATACTTCAGAGCTTAAAACAGGGGAAGACTACGCGAAGCTGAAACGCTGCATCAGCATTGGCATACTGGATTTTAATTGGACGGACAGTAAAAAATACCATAACGTCTATACATTCCGCAATCAAGACGGCGAAGTATTTTCCAATGAACTGGAAATCCATACCTTGGAGCTTCGGAAAAAATTATCCGGCCAGAATCCCCTTGACGACTGGATTCGCCTATTTAACGCAGAAAGCGAGGAGGACTTAAATATGATTAAGACAAAAAACGCAGGAATTTTGGAGGCAATCAAAGAACTCCGCCGTTACAGCTTAGGCCGGAGATTACGCTTGCGCTATGAAGCCCATCTAAAATATGTCCGCGACAAAAGAGCCATAGAGGCTTACGAAAAAGAGCAGAATATGAAAGAGGGGTGGGAAAAAGGATGGGAAATAGGGCTGTCGCAGGGAAGGGAAGAAGGCATCAAGCACGGAATTGAAAAGGGCGTCGAACAGGGATTAAAGCAAGGGTTAAATCAGGGGTTAGAACAAGGATTGGAACAAGGACTGGAACAAGGACTAGAACAAGGACTAGAACAAGGACTAGAACAAGGCATTAAGATATTTATAGAATACCAGCTTGAAGAAGGCAAAAGCCAGCCTCAGATTACGGAAAAACTCACTGAAAAATTTCATTTATCCGAGGAGGAAGCGCTCAGGCTATACCGCAAATACAGTAATATTTGATACGACATTTTTCCACCCGTAAATGCCGCAGCTACTTATTCTGTTGCCCGCGGAAATAAAAAACTGCCGCAAGCAAAGGGTATTTGCCCTTTCATCGGGATAACAGCCGCCAAAGATTTGCAAACAACTGTCTGCGGAAATAAATTTTGTTTTAAGTATAAAGTATTTCTAATTTTTTCCGATAATAATATCAGACGTAAATGCAACATTATAGTAAATAATGTTGCATTTATTATACCCAATTTTAATAAATTATTTATAAATTGACATTCACATTAATATCTAATATGATATCTTATGTCGAATTTATTCTTATTAAAGGAGGGGCAATAAAATGTACTCTGATTATAACTCTTATGATGTGCTAGCAACCTTGATAGGCACCGGCATTTTCACCGCCTACATGGTTGTCCTGCTTGCAATCAGTATTTTAACAATTATCGCAAGATGGAGAATTTACTCCAAGGCAGGCAAGCCCGGCTGGGCAAGTCTTATACCCTTTTACACGCAATACTGCCTATACGATATCGCTTGGGGCACCGGCTGGCTGTTTTTACTTGGCTTTGTGCCCGTTGTAAACATTGTAATTGCAATCATGGTAAACTTTAAGCTTGCTAAGGCTTTTGGAAAGGGGACGGGATTTGGGTTTGGATTGTTATTTTTAAACACTATCTTCACTCTGATTCTTGGATTTGGCGACACAAAATATGTCGGCCCTGCCAATTAATAACAGGATTTACCAGCATGGGGCTATCGCGTAAGATTCTAATGTACAAGATAAAGGATTCGCATATTACAGACATCGCAATGTTTTGTACTCATTTTCTTAACGCGGCAGCCCCATTTCATGACTTACAAACACGTCACAATTCCTATTTTACCTCCCGATAATACCCCTGCAGTACAAAGGGATATTTCTCCTTATTTTCATACTCCAAATCCACTTCAAACACGCCGCCCTTAAACAAAGCAACAGAAAAATGCGCCGGAGCGTAAATAACTATCTGCTCTCCTTCCGCCAGCCCTGCCATATCCTGACGGAGCTCTGCCGTATATAAAGCGCCGGGCTTCTCTTCCCTGTCCCTATAAAAGGCTTCCTGCATTTCCGTCACCTTAATTATCACATGCTCAAAGACGGTTCCCTCCGCTATTTCTAACGTTTGACTTCCGCCTGCGGATTCCGACGACGCCGAATAAACTCCCTTACTGCTTTCTCCAGCCATCTTTTTTGCCTCCGCATCTCTAATCTTCAAAGAATCCTCCTTGACTTCACAGGCCGCCTTACTTTTTTCCGCCTGCGCGCCTACAGTACCCGCCATATCTGCCGCCGCGCTATCTGCCAATGCGTCCGCCGTGCTCTCCGTTACTGCAGCTCCTTCACTCTCCGCCGCTAAATCTTCCATTGCCGCATTTTTTACTCCTGCACTCCTCGCCGCGTCGTCCATGGCGCCTTCCTCGGAAATACCCGCCGCAAGCAGCTCCTCCTCGGCTTCCTCCATAATTCCTCCCGCCGTCGCTTCATCGGCCGGCGCCGCCGCTGTCTCATTCATCAGCGCAGCTCCCGCCCCCGAATCGGCGGTCGTATCAAAGCTTTCCTCAATAGCCTCCGCCGTATCGGAAGCGGAATATCCTTTAGACGTCTGCCTTATCAGGACAAAGGCCGGAATTATGACCGCCGCGCACACCATCGCGGCCGCCAACCCGGAATACCTGCGGAAAACTAAAACTTTTTTCTTCGGCTCTTTTTCAGCTATTTTTTCTTCCGGTGCGGATTTGCTTTCAAGCCCGGCTTCAATTCTGTTCCATAAATCAGGAGCTTCCGCCTGCATCAAGTCTTTGTATGCCTGCTCAAAATCTTTACTCATATCCACACCTCCTTAACTTTTTCATTGCGTTCTGATACTTCCACGTCACTGTTCCCATAGGAATATTCATGCACTGGGCTATCTCCTTAAACGTAAGCTCCCCTAAAACCTTAAGGCTGACAATCTGCCGTTCCGCGGGCTTTAAGGTTTCCAACGCCTTACTGACCGTCATATCTCCAAGAACTTCCTGCTCCACTTTGCTTTCCACGTCCTGCGGCGGAAACTTTCTGTGAAAATGGCTGTCTTTCTCATCATCCTCCGAATCTGTTCCCAAATCCTGCATCAAGGCCGTGAGCTCTTCCCTTCTGTGCTTCCGCAAAAAATCAATCGCCATATTTCTTGCCATGACGGCCAGATAGCCCCTATGACCGCCGCCGGGCTTAAACTGCTCCGCCTTATCCCACAGCCTGATAAAAAACTCGCTGGTTACGTCCTCCGCATTTTCTTTGTTCTGCAGCACTTCATAGACAATCCGGTAAATATAGCCCACATAATTTTCATAAATTTCCTTAAGTCCGGCCTTATCTCCCTGCACCATCCGCGCCACAGCCTTTTCAAATTGTTGCTCGTTCACATTTTTCCCCTCTGATTTAATACGCTTTAAGTCCTGTTTATTTATTGCCTCCAACACAAATTTACATAATCTTCCATTCCCGACGCGCGCCCTTGCGGCGGCAAACCCGCCGGTATGCTTTTGCTTTGCCTATGAGAATTGCCACCCGGCTTGCTTATGCAAATTATCACTCAGCCTGTTCATATAAATTGTCATCCAGCCTATCTATACAAATTACCGTCCAGCTTTCCTATGCAAATTGCCGCCACGGCAGGCCGGACGGCAATTTTTTCACGCCAGAAGCTGTTCCGCAAAATACGGCGGCGTTTTATATTATGCATTTTTAACTATAACGCCTTGATTCTATCCACCGCTTCCACGGTGTTTTCATAGCTTCCAAAAGCCGTCAGGCGGAAGTATGCCTCGCCGCTGGGGCCGAACCCGGAACCCGGCGTTCCCACCACGTTGGCCTTTTCAAGCAGATAATCAAAGAACTCCCAGCTTGTCATTTTATCGGGCGCTTTCAGCCAAATGTAAGGCGCGTTCACACCCCCCGACACCGAATAGCCCGCGCTCTTTAATCCTTCCAAAATATAGCTTGCGTTGTTCATATAATAAGCTACCTGCTGCTTTAGCTGGGCCTTTCCCTCAGGAGAATACACCGCCTCCCCCGCTCTCTGCACAATGTAGGGCGCGCCGTTGTATTTGGTCCCGTGCCGCCTTGCCCAAAGGGAATGAAGAGATACCTCCCCGCATTTTAAGTTCTTTGGAATTACAGTAAATCCAAGGCGCACGCCTGTAAATCCGGCATTTTTGGAAAAGGAGCGCAGCTCGATAGCGCAGCCTTTTGCACCCTCGCACTCGTAAATGGAATGTGGTACATCCTCCTCCGAAATATAAGCCTCATAGGCGGCGTCATAGATAATCACCGCTCCAACCTTATTTGCGTAATCCACCCACTCCTGAAGCTGCGCCTTTGTGATGGCGGAGCCTGTGGGATTGTTAGGAAAACACAGGTAAATCAAGTCCGGCGTCCGGGAATCCGAAGAGGGAAGCTGGGGCGCAAAACCGTTTTCCTCCACGCAGGGCATATAGATTACGTCGCTCCAGGTTTCCTTTACACTGTCATAAACGCCGGTCCGCCCCGCCATTACGTTGGTGTCCACATAGACGGGATAAACCGGGTCGCAGACCGCAATCCTATTGTCCACGCTGAAAATTTCCTGAATGTTCCCCGAATCGCACTTTGCACCATCGGAGATAAAAATTTCATCGGCGGAAATATCGCATCCTCTTGCCCGGTAATCGTTCTCGCAGACAGCGTTCCGAAGAAATTCATAGCCAAGGTCGGGCGCATAGCCCCTAAAGGTTTCCGCCTTCGCCATCTCGTCAACCGCCCCATGCAGCGCCGTGATAATAGCCGGAGCTAAGGGCTGGGTCACGTCGCCAATTCCAAGACGGATAATCTTCTTGTCCGGGTTAGCCGCCGCGTAGGCGTTCACCTTTTTCCCTATGGTTGAAAATAAATAGCTTCCGGGAAGTTTTAAATAATTATCGTTGATTTTAAACATTTCTGCCTCCTATTCCAGTTTCGCTTCAGCCCTATCAGCACACCTCATCAAAATCAATTTTCAGCCGCTTAAAACCTGTGTCCGCAAATCAATTTATGCGCTCTCCGGGTCTGCTCTGTTTCCAATTCCGCTTGGCCCTACACTTCAATTTCTCCTTCAAAAACCGTATCCGCCGGGCCTGTCATATATACCAAATTGGCTTTTCTGTCCCACTCAATCTGCAAATTTCCACCTGTCAGTTTAACAGTAATTTTCTCTTTCGTCAAACCGTTTAACACGCAGGCCACCGCCACGGCGCAGGCTCCAGTGCCGCAGGCAAGGGTTTCCCCCGCCCCTCTCTCCCAGACGCGCATTTCCACATGCTCCTCGTCCACTATCTTCACAAATTCCGTGTTGATACGCTTGGGAAAACGCGGGTGATTTTCAAAGCTTGGGCCGATTTTCTCTAAAGGAAAAGACGACGCCTCGTCCACAAAGACAACCGCATGGGGATTTCCCATTGACACACATGTCATTTTATATTCTTTATCATCAACCATTATCCCCTCGCCGATAACCTCTTTCCCCTCTGCAATTACGGGAATCTCCGCCGCTTCCAGTATGGGCGCGCCCATATTGACTTTAACAGTCGATACCTGCCCGTCCTCGACAAATAAATCCAAATACTTTATTTTCCCACAACTGATAATACTCACGGAGGTTTTGTCCGTAAGGCCCTTATCATATACAAATTTCGCCACGCAGCGGATACCGTTTCCGCACATTTCCGCCCTTGAGCCGTCCATATTATACATTTCCATCTCAAAATCCGCGCTGTGGGAAGGATTAATAAAAATCACGCCGTCCCCGCCGATTCCAAAATGCCTGTCGCTAAGCCGCCGCACCAGTTCAGGCTTTTTCTCATCCGCTATTTGCTCCCTGCCGCCGTCTATATAAATATAATCGTTGCCGCAGCCGTGCATCTTTGTAAATTTCATAAAAAATCCCCCTATCGCTGAAACTTTCTGCCTGCCAATTTCCTGCAAGCAAAACGCTAAACCAAAATTACAGCCAAAACGCTAAACTAAAATTTCTGAAAGTCTTGCTAAATCAACTTTTTTGCCAGAAGTAACTATATCAAAAACTTAATTCATACTGTACTAGTTAAATATACCACTTCTTTTTGCGTATCACTACCCTATTCCATGCGGTGTGATGTGCAAAAAATGCTGTATTCTTATCTCATGTTCACCCTGTGAGTAATGAGATACCGATTTCCCTTTAATTCCTCCGTCTCCAAATCCATCTGGCAGGAGGACGCGCCCACAGAGGTCATGGCCTCCTCCATATAGCCCTGCTTGTAAGCTTCGCTCCGGTAAGCCCTGTACACCTCTTCCAACAGCTCCGCCCCCTCGATTACCGCGGAAAAACTGTAAGCGCCAACTCCCCCGGCGGTGATTTGACTATAGCAGTCATTATAATAATCCGGCAGGCTGCGGAGAATATCCGCCTCCGCAGCGCCGATATCCTCAATTCCCCTGAGATTCCTTCCCTCTTCCGCTTCTATCTCCGGCTCCATATTCCGGTACAGCTCCCCATTGCAGGGAGGCAGGTAAACGGACAGCTCCTTCCGCACATGGGTATCTGCATAATCCCCGTCGGTTTTATTAAAATACTCGTAATTTCCTCTTCCCGTTTCGTCGTCGTCCCACGTGGTATCCACATTGTAACAGCCGTCCTCAAGCCGCACAATATTCCACGCGTGATTTTCTCCCGCATAGCCGGTGCAGTAATAACAGGGAATCCCCATCTGCTGCAAAACATACTGGAAGGCTCTGGCGTACCCGGCGCAGACCGTCCGCCCGTTTACCAGCGCGCTATAGGCGCTTTGATTCATTTCCGCCCCCAAATCATAGGAGATACGGTCAATCAGTAAGTCGTGCGCCAGCTTTTCCTTCTCGTAATTGCTTCCTCCGGCCAAGGCCCCTGCGATGATGCTTTCCGCCCTTTCCTGAAAAACCCCCTTTTCTGCTTCCAAGTTCCCGGCCGTGCGGTTAAAGCGCAAATCAATTTCCACGCACCGTCCGTCCCTTCTGTACTTTCCATAATAAGCGGTCTCCACCCAAAAAAGCTCCGGGTGGTCGTTATACACCGCCGAAAAAACCGTCCTAAGCTTTGATGCCGACGCCTCCTCCACCGGCGCAAAGGCCTGATTTAAAGCGTTTGCATTGGCGTAAATCTGCCGATAAAGATGCTTGCCCGTCTCGTCCAGCATTGCATAATAGGGGTAAAAAACCGCATCAAAATCTAATCCGTCCCCTGTCTGCCCCAGGCCAAGCTGATTTTCCAACTGGCGGACCGTCTCGTCGTCAACCTGCCCGCCCTCGTCCTCTATCTGCCGGTAGCCGTTCCTCCCGGAAACCTTCTCCGGCACCTTTAGCTGGGCCTCATCGGGGGAAACATACTCCGGCCGGATATCCTCCGCCAGCCCTTCCCCTATGACGGCTACTCCCGGATTCCCTCCATAGCCTCCGCTTTCCTCCGCCTCGTTCCCTCCGCCAAAATCGGAAAAGGGCCCATTTGCCGAGGTTTGCTTTTGTAAATCCGGCGTTCCATCCGCCGGCCAGTCAGTTCTATTTGACAGCCCGTCCCCGCTTCCTGCCAGCCAGCCGCCGTTTTCTGGCTGCTCCCCGCTCTCTGTCTGCTGCTCTCTGGAATAAAGAAAATCCGCCAGCTTTTCCGTAAGCTCCGGGTTAAAACCGCACACCAGCACTAAAATCACAAATCCAAAAAATAAAACTAAGAAAATACCGCCCAATATCTTAAAAATTTTCACAGCTCCGCCTCCCGCCTTTTACTATTTTCTCTCACGCAGGCAAGAAAGCTTTCCCCGTACTTTTCATATTTATATTCGCCCACGCCGGAAACCGTAAGCATTTCCTTTTTCGTTTGGGGCTTTACCATGCACATGTGAGTCAACGTCTTGTCTGAAAAAATAATATAAGGGGGAACCTTTTCCCGCCGGGCAATCTCTGTCCGCAGGTTCCGAAGCTTTTCAAATAAATCCTCATCCGCCTCCGAAAATTCTATGCCGGATGCTATGCCGGATGCCATGTTTCCAGCTATTCCAAAGGCAGCTTTGCCCCGGCTTCCCGCTCTGCCTTTCCCCTTCTGTACCTTTGCAGGGTGGGGCTGCTCCTTCGCAAGCTTCATAATAACCGGCTCCTCCCCGGCTAAAACCGCCTCCGATTTTTCCGTCAGCCTCACCACCGCGTACTCGTCCTCCGTCATAGCCAAGTATCCGTGTATCAGCAGGTGGTTCATCACTTGGCGCAGCTTATGGACGGGCGTCTTTGCCAGCGTGCTGTAAAAAGGATTTTCGTTCATCCGATAACCCCGTATCTTCGCCGTATCCGCCCCGTGAACGGTATCAAGTATCACGTTAATTCCGTACCGCTGGCGACAGCTCTCCACACAGCCGATTAAATTTTTTGCAATTTCCGTCACATCGGTATTTTCAAACTGGCTGAGGCAGTTGGAGCAGTTCCCACAGTAATTGCCGCCGTACTCCCCAAAGTACCGCAGAATATACTCACGAAGGCACTCGTTTGTAAAACAGTAGAAGGTCATTTTCCGAAGCCTTTCCCTGTCCCTTTCCATCACCAGACGCCTTGTAAGCTCGTCCAGCTCCTGATTGTCCTGATTATTTTCTATAAAAAACTGATTTGTGGTTACGTCCTGCCCGCTGTACAGAAGAATACACTCCGCCGCGTTTCCGTCGCGCCCCGCCCGGCCCGCCTCCTGATAATAGGATTCCAGATTTTTGGGCATCCCGTAATGAAGCACGAACCTGACGTTGGACTTGTCAATTCCCATTCCAAACGCGTTGGTGGCCACCATAATGGGCTTTTTATCGTAAATAAAATCCTCTTGATTGCTTTTCCTCTCCTCATCGGAAAGCCCCGCATGATACCTTGTGGCCGCAAAGCCCTCCTCCGCAAGCCGCCCACAAATTTCCTCCACGTTTTTCCGGGTAAGGCAGTATATGATGCCGCCGGCGTCGGGATGACATTCCAGATAATTTTTTATCGCGCCGTATCTGTCCTTTGGAGACAGCACCCCAAAGTATAAATTTTTCCTGTCAAAGCCCGTAGTGATAAGGGCCGGATTGCGGAGCATCAAAAGGTCGGCAATGTCCTCCTTTACCTCTTTTGTGGCCGTAGCCGTAAAAGCCGCCACAACCGGACGCACAGGGAGATTTTCAATAAAATCCGTAATTTTCAAATAGCTTGGCCGGAAATCCTGTCCCCACT
>JAMPGS010000111.1 GCA_023663815.1 Clostridium sp. | reverse complement strand
GATATTTCCCATCTCAAAACCGCCCGTCAGCACGCTTGCCACGTCAAAAAGACAACAGTTCATGGTATCCCGCCTTGCGGACATGTCATGGACATAGATATAACCGTCCCGGCAAGCCTGAATTTCCTCCACCGTCATAAAAAATTTCTGGTAAAGCTCCTTGTTAAACTGATTAAAAATAAGGCTTCTCTTGGTGGAGACAAGAGCGCTGTCCGTGTTGGCGTTTTCCTTATCGCCCACATACATAATGGACTGGCTTTTTTTATAAACGTCGTCCATCATTCGGACAAAATCCTGCTTATAATTGCGGTAATCCCGATAGCTCTTTGCCACAATGGGCTTTACGTCCTCAAGGGCGCTCTCCACAATATTGTGCATAATGGGAATGGGAATCCGCTCCTCCTCCATCTCGTCCACCTTGTCTATGACAAATTGACAAATATGCTCCTTGTCCTCCTCCGTAAACTTTGTCAACGCCCTGTACGCGCTCTTCCCCACGGCGTCGATTACCTTCTGAACGTTGAAATCTTCCAGACTTCCGTCCTTTTTAATCACCTTAATGTCTTTTGCCGGCCGAAATAATTCACTGTATTTTACAGTTTCTTCCTGCATATCATTCATCCCATAACCCCCGTCTTTCCTGTGTTTGATTTTCTCGAAGCGTGACGGTAAATACTAAATATGGCGTCATCACTTCAAATCCTTCAATATGTAGTGGTGATATCCAGTATAATCAAATCAGCCGCCTCTGTCAACATCAAAAATATAACCATTCTATCAATGATTCTATTTTTGACTATATCAATCCCGACGCCGCAACCGCCGCCACGGCCTCCCGAATCTCCTCCACAGGAAGGGTTAAGGCAAACCTCACATGGCCCCGCCCAAGCTTTCCAAAGCTGCTTCCCGGCGTACACAAAAAGCCGGATTTTTCCAAGAGCTCCATCACAAAAGCCACGTCGTCCGAATAGCCCTCCGGTATTTTTCCCCACGCAAACATGGTTCCCTCGCTGTCGGGAATATTCCAGCCTATCTTCCGAAGGCCGCCGCAAAGGGCGTCCCTTCTTCTCTGATACTCGGCGCACCGCTCCTTCACCCCGTCGTCGGGCCCAGTAAGGGCCGCTATCGCGCCGTACTGCACCGGAAGGAAGGTTCCATAGTCAATCTGGGAGTGAAGCTTTTTAAAATTCTGCACCAAATACTCGTTTCCCACAAGGAATCCCGCCCTTGCGCCGGTATAGACAAAGCTCTTGGAGAGCGAATAAAATTCAACGCAGTTTTCCTTCGCGCCCTCAAACTGCAAAATAGATTTTCCCACATGGCCGTCATAGATAATGTCGGAGTAGGCATTGTCGTGAACAATAATAATATTGTGTGCCTGCGCCCATGAGATAAGCTCCTCATAAAAGCTGTCGGGGGCAAGCTTGCAAATCGGGTTTAAGGGATAAGAAACAATGATAAATTTCGTTTTTTTGCAGGTTTCCTCGTCGATAGCCTTAAGGTCGGGTAAATAATCATTTTCCGGGCACAGCTCGTAGGTTCGCACGTCCGCCATGGCAAGGGCTGGACCTATAGAAAAAATCGGATACCCCGGATCCGGCACAAGCACTATGTCGCCGGGATTGCACAGGGACAGCCCAATATGGGTAATTCCCTCCTGCGAGCCGTAAACATCTGTAACCTCCCTTTCGTTCAGCGTCACATGATAACGTTTCTGAAAGCGTTCAATTACCGCCTGAGCAAGTTCCGACAGCATTTTTAACGCATATTTGTAATTGGCGGGAATTTTCGCTGCGTTTACCACCGCTTCCATCACATGGGGCTCTGTTGGAAAATCCGGCGTCCCCACGGACAGGTTATAGACTTTCCTCCCGCTTTTCTCCACTTCCTCTTTTTTCTCATTGAGAACCTGAAAAATTCCTTCCTCAAAATCTTTCATTCTATCCGCCACTTGCAATTTCATAATCTCCTCCTAGCTTGATTTTCCTCATAAATCCTCATACTCTGCGTTTTTCTTATAATCTACATTTTTCTTATAATTCATAGTTTTCTTATAATCTATATTTTCCTTATAATTTACATTTTTCGCATAATCTATATTTTTCTTATAATTTACACTTTTTTCATAATCTATATTTTTTCCATAATCTGCGTTTTCTTCATAATTTCGTATAATCCTCCTCAGATAATCGGCATAATCTTTTTTCACTTTATCGGGCGAAAGGATAGAAACCTCGCCCCCAAGCCCTGTCAGCCAGCCGTAAAACTGCTTGCTGAGGGCTACCTTAATTTTTACGCTGACAGTTTCCTCGGAAAGCCTGCGGATGCTGATTTCTTTTCCAAAACGGTCGAGCACAATCCCAATCATATTTTCAGGGAGCCGCAAGGTCACCGTCTCCGCCTCCCCGCCAAACATGCCGAAGGTTCTATTCGTATACTCCGCAATGTCAAATTTTTCAAAAGCGTCAATGCCCCGGCGTTCTTCCCCCTCCATCTCTTCTATGCGGCTCATTTTATCCACCCGGAAATGCTTAATCTTTTCCTCCTCGTCGTCGTAAGCCACCAGATAATAATTTTCGTCCTTCCACGTGAGCGCCCACGGACTGACCCGGTAACGCTTCCCCTCATGTCTGGGTACCAGTTCCTTTTTTTGATTCCAAACAAGATAGGTAAAGACAATCGGCACGTTATTTTGAATTGCCTTGTGGATTTCGTCCACGTTGTAATAAATGCTCTCGTTCTCCGTCTTTACCCGGCCCGCCACAAACACCTGCCTTTGAAGCTGCTTTCCCTCGTAGGGACCGGCCAGCTTTTCAATCTTTTTAATCAGCTCACGAGACTTTTTCAGCGTAATAAAGCGGGACGCCTGTACGGCGTCCACAAGAAGCTTTAGCTCCGGCAGCTCAAAATCCCTTCCCGCCATATAGTAGCCCCCGCCGCTGCGGGATTTCACGTAAAGAATATCATAACCGAAAGTATTCAGACATTCTATATCGTCGTAGATACTCTTCCGCTCCGCGCGGATACCGTAGTCGGAAAGCGCGGCAATGATATCCTGCGTGGAAAGACAATGCGCCTCGTCCGTATTTTCGCTCAATATCTTTAAGAGATACAAAAGCTTCATTTTTTGATTGGCGGTTTTGGCCATTAAAGTATCTCCTCTATTTCCCACAAATTACGTATTTCATAATCGATTCTTAACCCGGCGGTATTTGCTTTTTTCTCAGGATTATACCAGCAGCAGGCAATCCCCGCGTTGTTTCCTCCCCGCATATCGCTGGAAAGGGAATCCCCCACAATGACGGCCCGCTCCTTTTGAAAATCAGGAATTCTCCGAAAGCACTCCTCAAAATATTGAATACTCGGCTTCGGACTTCCCATCTCCTCGGAAATAAAAATATCGTCCATTATTTTATCCAGCCCCGACAGACGGAGTTTGTTTCTCTGGGTTGCAGAAACGCCGTTTGTCACCGCGTACTGCCTGACCTTTCCCCTTAATCTGCCGCACAATTCGTTGGAATTATCCTTAAAAAAGAACACCGACCCAAGGGCCACCTGATAAAAAGCGGCAAACTCCTCCACGGGAATATCCGTGATACCAAGCTCCGAAAAAAGCGTTCTGAATCTTCCCGGTAAAAGCTCCTTCTTCGTGACCTCCCCCAGCTCATGGCGTTTCCACCATGCGTCGTTGATTGCCGCGTACCGCTTCACCGTTTCGTCGGTGATTTCCCTGTTAAATTTTTGAAAGCTTTTGTTAAGCGCATAAGTCTGGGACCTGTCGAAGTCCAGCAGCGTCTGGTCAACGTCCCATAGGATTATATCAAAATTTTTCATATTCAAACTTCCTAAGCGTGTAGGGGAAATTCCCCTACTCGCTGTCGCGGCAGTCGCCAACTGGAAACGCGTGTGTTCCCGCACTCGTTGCTCGCGCGCTCGGCTTTCGCCTCGCTGTACGCGGCAGTCGCCAACTGGAAACGCACGCGTTTCCGCCACTCATTGCTCGCGCGCTCGGCTTTCGCCTCGCTGTCGCGGCAGTCGCCAATTGGAAACGCACGCGTTTCCGTTTGGCTCGTTGCTCGCGCAAAAAAGAGCTGGCCCGTGGGCCAACTCTGTACCGTCTTTAAGCGTCCGTGGTACTATTTTCACCTGCAAGCTGTTTATTTTTATTCTTTCTGAGCTTAATTCCAATAAAAATCGCAACTCCGCAGAGCACCACAATTATTGCCATCACAAGCAAATAAGATAAAAATGTGTTGATAAACAAAATCAGATTATTCATTTTCCATACCCGGCCTTTCTTTAAATCTTTATTGCATGTAAACCATGCATCCTTATCATACCATTGCCATTTCTTATCGTCAAGACTGCGCGGCCATCGAATTTTGGAATTCAATTTTGGCGAAGGGCTATCTTACATATACCTGATACAAATGAAAAACAGCCTAACAAGCCGATTGCAATTCTCCATGCTGCGTTATGGATTTCCGCTATTATCGATGGACAAAATATAGCAAATAAAACAACAATCAATCCTACCGCAGCCAATACAATATTAACCTTTTTCATTATGTCGCCTCCTCATTTTATATATGCGGCGTTGCCGCGCAGCCTACGTCTCCCGCGCGGACAGCTCCTGCGCCATGGCCTCCGCCTCGCTGATAATCTCAGGCGAATACCCCATAATTGCCAAAAGCTTAATGGCGTTCCGCGTGCCCGCCCGGCCCTCCATAATTTTGTAGCTGAAGAAAATATCGTTCTCGGCAATCTCCTCCTCAAAATGATGATTTTGATAAATATTTTCCAGCAGATAGGTCAGCTCAATATCATGAGTGGCCGCAAAACAGATGTTATTTTTCTTTGCAATGCTCTTTAATATCTGGGTGGACGCCGCAATTCTCTCTATGGTGTTGGTTCCCCGAAGCACTTCGTCCACAAAGCACAGCACCGGAAGCCCTTCCTCGGAAATTAAATCAAGAATTCTTTTTAAGGCCTTGATTTCCACCATATAATAGCTGTCCCCGCCTTGAACGTCGTCCCTAAGGCTCATGGAAGAAACCATTCGGAACATTGCGCTTGTATAGCTGTCCGCAAGGCAGGTGTGGACGGTCTGGGCAAAAATACTGTTAATCGCCACCGTCTTTAAAAAAGTGGACTTTCCAGACGCGTTGGAGCCGGTGATAAGAACGCTCCTATCCGCGAAAATATCGTTTTTTACCGGATTTACAATCAGCGGGTGGTATAGTCCTTCCGCCTGCACAGAAACCTCATCGGCAAACTTGGGGACACAATAGGCCTCCAGCGACTCCCGCCATGCGCCAATGGCAATCATAGCCTCTATTTTTCCCAAAATGGTAATCATTTTATCAATCTCGGAAATATGCTTTCGCACCTCGGAGAGCATTTGATTAAATTTGATTAAATCCAAATGAAAGCCCATCCGCACAAAGTCAAAAAACATCTCCAAGGGGTTGCCGGAGCCCGACATGCGTCCCTGCGACATAAGCAGAAAAGAGCCTCTCTTAAATCCGCCCATAGCTGCGGCGCATTTTTTCAGCTCGGAAAGCTCTTCCTTTATTATTTCAATCCGGTGTGATTTCAGCTTATTTACGGTATCAAGAATACGAAATACATAGGAAAAGCTGACGATATATGGGTCAATTTCATTCTTGATTTTAAAATAACTCATGTTATTATAAATCAAAACGCAAGCCAATACAAAAATTCCCATAGGCAGGTTGATAAACAGCGTTCCGATTGCTATAAGCAGCAGAAAAAGCATCAAAAAATGCGGAAAATTGCTCCGTTTCCCAAGGTTATCCAGATAATCCAAATAATCATAAATAGAAAACTTTCCGGTTTTCCCCATTCTCTTAAAAATATATTGATAAGCAACCCTCTCGTCGGCGTGTTCCCTGAAAAACGTGATGATTTCTTCTCTGTGAAGAAGCTCCGCCTTCTCCGCGCAGGGCTTTCGCAGAACATAGTATAAATATTCTTCCCCAGCCGCCGAGTAGGTGTAATTCATCCTCTTAAACACATCGTCCATACTTAAGTCGTTCCATGTAATGTCATCGACAACAAATCCGTCCTCGTGTTTGAGGAAATAATGGGAAATATTTGCAAACTGCTCCGCCTTATACTCTTTTTGCGGCAGCTTTCCATAATCATTATATAGACTTTGAATAAATCTTTTTTCAGATTTTTTATAGTCGTAAAATCCTTTCAGCATGAAAACTGCAATGAGTATGAGCATTGCCGCCGCAAAAATAAGATACTCCATCTAAACCTCTCCCATAATTCTGTCCTTAACGGCTTGAACCTTCCGGTAAATTTCCTCCGGTTTTCCGCCGGTATAAAATTCGCCCTTTTCATAAAGAATCTTTCCATGCACCATCGTCATAATCACATTTTGTTTGCTTCCGCTGTACACCAGATTTTTGGGGATATTGTTGATGGGCTGCATGTTGGGCTGGTTTAAATCAATCATAATCATATCCGCCAGCTTTCCGGCGGCAAGCACGTCGGCGTCCATAAGGCCCATGGCGTGGGCGCCGTTTACCGTAGCCATTTTCAACACTTCCATAGCGTCCACCGCAGCCGCGTCTTTTTCCCGCAGCTTCGCAAGCCCCGTCACAAGGAACATTTCCCTGAACATGTCGAGACAGTTGTTGCTGGCCGGGCCATCGGTTCCCACGGCCACCTTCACTCCCGCCTTCAAAAAGTCGGTTATGGGGGCGATTCCGCTGGCTAGCTTGCTGTTGGAGCCGGGATTAGTTACGGCATACAATTTCTTTTCCTTCATGACGGCAATATCCTCCGGCGTCATATAGACGCAGTGATACCCGCCGCCGCCATAATCAAACATTCCAAGGGAATCGAGAAACGCGCAGGGCGTCATACCGTAACGCTCCCTGCACCCTTCCACCTCGGCTTCCGTCTCCGCCAAATGGGTAAAGACCGGCGCTTTATATTTATGAGCCAGTCCGGCAATCGCCTCCAGCAGCTCCTTTGAGCAGGTATACTCGGCGTGAAAGCCTAAAATGTAGGATTGAAGGGGACTTTTATGGTTCAGCTTTTGATACATTTCCTCCACCATTTCGGGGGACTGGCTGAAATTATTCACAGCTCCCACCTGTACGCAGCGCATCCCCATATTGTCAAAAGCTTCCGCAATCGATTCAGGTGTCAAATACATATCAAATACGCCGGTGATTCCGCTGGTTAAATACTCCAAAATTGCCAGTCTGGACAATTCATAGATATCCTCCGCCGTCATTTTAGCCTCAATAGGAAAAATCCGGTTGTTCAGCCATTCATTTAATGGTAAATCGTCGGCGTAGGAACGGAGCAGCGTCATGCCGGAATGGGTGTGCGCGTCCTTAAAGCCCGGCATCAAGAGATTTCCCTTGCAGTCAATCTCCCTATCCCACTTGATATCCTGTGGAATCTCCGCCGAAGAATCCGAAGAAAACGCTTTTTCATCGCCTACATAGAGAATTTTTTCATCTTGAATCAAAACTTCCCCGGTAAACGCCTCCCGATTTTCTTCCATGGTAAGTATCTTTGCGTTATAAAATCTTATGTTCATATAAGGTTTCCTTTCAAATATTCAGATTTTCCGGGCCAAAGCCTTCGGGTAGAAGTTCTTTTAAAGAAAATATTTTGTAATCCTGTTCGCTTCGGGCTACAATTACCACAAATTCTTCCGGGTCCGCAAATTCGCGCATTACCTGTCTGCACACGCCGCAGGGAAAAGCATACTGGGTCATCTCTCCCCGCGGACTTCCCGCCACGGCGATAGCTTTAAATCTCCGTTTTCCCTCGCTGACCGCCTTACTCATGGCGCATCTTTCCGCGCAGAGAGACGGGGTGTAGGCCGCGTTTTCAATGTTGCAGCCGGTGTAAATCCGCAGCTCATTGGTGAGCACCGCAGCCCCCACCAGATAATTGGAATAGGGCGCATAAGCTCTTTTTCTTGCTTCCATGGCCGAACGAATTAGTTCAATTACCGGTATGTCTTTTATTTTCGTTATATCCATTTTTTTATTCCTATCTAACAGGCTGAGTGAAGCGGCCTTTCTTCATATATTCATACTATATCCATCAAAATTGCCGCAACGCAACTATTATTAACAAACTGTAATTGACTTGTAAACAACCGAAGCTAAAAATTGCAATCAACTCCATAATCAATCGTCATTAAAATCTGCAATTGCCTTGTAACCAATTGGCGTTAAAAAGCTGTAATCGCCTCCGTAACCAACCGGCATTAAAAAGCTGCAATCGCCTCCGTAATTAACTGGCGGAAAAGAGGCGCCGCCTTGTTGGAGGCTTCCTGTACTTCTTCATGGGTCAAGGGATTGTCCGTCATTCCGGCGGCTAAATTTGCCACGCAGGAGATACCGCAGATTTTCATTCCCATATGGTTGGCGGCAATCGCCTCCACCACGGTACTCATTCCAACGGCGTCCGCCCCAAGGGTGCGGAGCATTTTAATTTCCGCAGGGGATTCAAAAGACGGGCCCGTAAGCTGCACATAAACGCCTTCATGCAAGGGAATACTACATTCCTTTGCCTTTTCCCTGATAATCTCCTGTAAAGCCGGGTCATACACCTTGCTCATGTCGGGGAACCGGCAGCCCAGCTCCTCAATATTTTCTCCGATTAAAGGATTAGGGGCAAAGCAGGAAATATGGTCTTTAATCAGCATAAAGCTCCCGGCGGAAAAAGAAGGGTTGATTCCTCCCGATGCGTTCGTTAAGAAAAGAATTTCGGCCCCCATCATTTTCATCAGCCGCGCGGGAAGCACTACGTCGGTAATCGGATAGCCCTCATAGTAATGAACTCTCCCCTTCATGCACACCACCGGCACGTCCTTTACGTAACCAAAGATAAACTTCCCCGCGTGTCCCGGAACGGTGGATATCGGAAAGCCTTCAATTTCGCTGTAGTCAATCTCGCCCTTTACCTCCATGGTATCCGCGTAATTTCCAAGTCCCGACCCCAGCACGAGGGCCACCTTGGGGGTGAGGGGGATTCTGTCTTTTATACATTCATAACATTTTACTACTTTTTCGTATACTTGATTCATATTGTTCCTCATTTCTGCGCTGCTTTTTGCACAAGCATAAATGCTTGCAGAGTTTGTGGATGCAGCGCAGACACAAACTCTCCCCGTGAAAGATTTATCTTTCACTCTTTCCTCCTGTTGTGAGATGGTTTTTCTCTATATTATCATAGAATGGAAGCAGGGGCAAATTTTAACTGTTGCCATTATCCTTTATCTTCCGTTTCGGCGTTCCCTCTGCCATTCCACCACCTCGCTTATAACAATTATACAAAAAAGTATTTATGCTTACAATAAATTTTATATTAAATTTCCTGCTTCTCCCTGCTAGTAATAAAATCGAATCTCAAAGCAGGCGCACCACGTCGGCAGATTATAAGCCCTGATAACTCCGTTTTGCATCTCTACGATAGCCTTCGCCAGAGAAAGACCGATTCCAATTCCTCCGTCCTCTTTAGTTTTTCCCCGGTAAAAGCGTTCAAATAAATGCGGTAAATCTTCCCTTGAAAATCCCTGCCCCTCGTTCCATATTTGTATCTGCACATACAGCGGATTTTTTTCATAGCTGCAATGGACGCAGCCTCCCGGCAGCGTATGCTCCATGCAGTTTTTTAGCAAGTTTATTACGGCTTCCATGGTCCAGTTCAAGTCTATGTTTGCGCCGACCGCCGCCGCTTCAGGGATATCCGCCAGAACGCCCCTTTCTTCAAACAATTCTTGCAAATTGTCAAAAGCCAATGTGAGCAGCGTAAAAATATCCGTCTCTTTTCTATTTAATACCAATGTTCCCGCATCGATGCGGGATAAGAGAAGCAAGGCTTCCTCCAAGGAGTTCAGCCGGTTAATCTGTCTCTGAATCCCCGCTTTGTCCAGCATTTGCGCTGAAAGGGATAGGGCCGTAATCGGCGTTTTTAGCTGATGAGCGATGTTGGAAAGATTTTCGGCAAAATTTTTCTTCGCCTCCAGGGCCTCGTTCCTCGTCTGATAAAGCTCCGTCACCGTCTTATACATTTCATCCTGCAAGCCCGAAAATTCGTCCTCCCTGCCGCCCTGAAAAATCCCGCCGCTGCCCATATTCACTTTTTCCAGATAAAGCGTCAATTCTTTTATCCGCTCTTTCAGCTTTCTTTGCCGATATCCAAACGCGCAGAAAAACAAAATAATTCCCACAAGAAAACCAGCCGCCGCAAGTGCAACCACTTTGCCGTTTAACCTAAAAAAATCCATCCTGTCATATCCGAAGGAATACAGCATATTTTTGTGGAAAACAGCCGCGCTGCCAAAGCTTTGCGCCTTTAATACTTCCAAAACTATCTGTTTCCCCTCCGGGTACTCCCTGACAATCTCCCCGCAAAAGCTTCCCAATAGGTCAAACTGCCTGTTGCTGAAATAGCAGGTTAAAAGAAATGTTGCTAGCGATACCGTCAAAAAGCTCACCGTAAAAGTACATAAAAATATTAATTTTGTATTTGTTTTTCGTTCTTTCATGTAAATCCTCGCTTCAAAGCGTTTACATGACGGAGCGCGCAAATTTCAGATTTGCGCCTGCCATCAAAGCAATTTGTGATGCTCCGGCACAAGACACTTTCAATTTTCAAAGCCAATCAATATTTTCAGTTTACAGAACCAAGCGATATTTTCACTTCTCCTCCATGCGGTAACCAAAACTTCTGATTGTTTTCAGGCATGAGGGCTGATGAAGCTTTTCCCGCAGCCGCTTCATCGTCACCGTCAGGGTATTGTCGTTTACATAATTCCCACTGCTGTCCCATATCCGCTCCAAAAGCCTTTCCCGCGTAATGGTTCTGCCCTTATTCTCCATCAAAGTCAAAAGCAGTTGATATTCCGTTTGGCTGACGTTGATTTCCCCGCCCTGATAAAACACCGTCATCTTTTCCTTGTCAATGGAAATATCCCCGCAGGATAAAAGCTTTCCCGACGTTTTGCCTGCCCTGCGAAGCAGCGCGCTTATTCTTGAATACAGCACTTCCAGCTCAAAGGGTTTCGTAACATAGTCGTCCGCCCCGTTCTCAAATCCTGTTACAATATCGCTGGTATCGCCTCGAACCGTCAAAAAAATAACGGGAATTTCCCACCTTGCGCGTATCCAGCGACAAAGCTCGTCCCCAGAACCGTCCGGCAAATTCCAGTCCACAAGGGCAAGCTCCGGCAAACGGGAAACCAGCGCGGATTTTGCCTCCA
>JAMPGS010000110.1 GCA_023663815.1 Clostridium sp. | reverse complement strand
TCCAATAATGGAATCCTCCGTTTTTACCTTGCTCCAAGTCTCCATTTCCTCCAGTACAATCACCTTGTCCCCGGCCTTCATATCCTTAAGTATCTCGCTCTTTACGCCGCCCAGCATCCTTACGGCCGTGTCTTTCTTAATCTCGGCTGTCTGCCTGTCGTTCCACTCTGTATAAATCTGTAAGCGGTTGGGCTCCGCAAAGCCCTGGTAGGAAAAATTTGCATACCGCTTCACATAATCTAATGCAATATACAGCGTCTCCCCCTCGTATCTTGCCGGGACATACGACAGCGTCTCCGTGCCGTTTTTATCCGCTGCCCCGTTATCTCCAATAACAATGCGCACAATATCGTCCGGGAGGGCGTACAGCAAAAGCCCCTCTCCCTTATCCGCATAAAAGCGGTCGTTAAAATACTTATGAACCGTGTCCATATTCAGATAATAAACGCCGTCCAAAAGCTTTGCCCGCTCCGCAATCAGCTCGTCCTGCAGCATAATCGCCACATCCGAATCTCCATTCATATTAAAATAAGCTGATAAATCAGCTCGCTCCTTTGAATAAGAATATCTGTCAAAAAGTATCTTCCCCACGCTCACGCCCCCAATCACTATAATAAGGACGACTGCAACTATTACGGGTATCAAATTTTTCTTCATCCTGTGACCTCCAATCGCCCTATATTATAGCAAACTATTCCTGCACCGTCATTATTAATTTTGACTTTTTATAACAATTTTTATACGTCGCCAAACGCCGGAAAATCTGTCTATTTTTACTTTTTAGGGGCTTTCTGTCAATTGGATTTCCCGGCGCCTTGGCGCGTTCTTGTCGGCAATTACTTTGTATGGACTTTATTGTATCTTATTTCTTTCACTTTTCCGCTTTTGTCAATCACATAGTCGGGCATGTATATCGTGTCCCCGTCGTTACAGCAGCGTTCCACGATATAGTTTGGATTGGACAACGCGCCGTTTATAAAAAGCCGCACGCCCTCCTTTTCCATCCTCTCAAGCCGGACTCTAAGCGGTTCAAAGCCTTTTTCTTCCTTTGAACTCATGATTTCTCCCATCTGTCGCGGGATTTACCTTCCAACATTTTCCAAAAGGCCGCCGTGGTATGTCGTGTCAGACAGATAAATTAATCCCGAAACCGATTATACTTTTCATTTTAATGACGATACTAAAAAAGTAAGACGCCGGATACGTATCTAAAAAAATTACCGCTGCGAACATCCAGATAAGAGTGAATTATAATTAGTGAAAATCTATAGAAATATTCGCGACAAGCACAAAGCCTGTAAGACATCCCTTCCTTAATAGGCAGCCGCAAATATTGCGCTAATTAACTGCCAAGGCCAAAGGCCCGAAGGGAATAGACCGCTCTGCCGCGGCATACAAATAATTTAACGGGCAGGGACTGCGTAGAATTACAGCCGCCGCCGTATCTATTGCCGGGCAGGCTTCCTGATTTTATTCATTTAGATAGTTTGAAAAAATATTAAGTACATGCCTCCTCCCGATACTGATTTATCCGGAAGCATCTTACAAGACAGATTATAGTACTAATTACCAGTTTTTGCAAGTAATAATTTAAATTATTTATTTATTTTTCACAAATTCGTTATAAATCAGTATAATATACTCAGATTATTAAATTTTTTTAAACTGTTTTTCTGACCTATTGACTTAAATTCGTCCAAAGTATAATATATTTTTAAGTGGCAATTAGTGTCACCAAACGGCAGGATAACAGTATCTTAATAGTAGGGATGTGATAAATATGAAAATTGAAAAAGTTAATGATCATCAAATTCGCTGTACCCTCACCAGAGAAGACTTGGCCGACAGAGAGTTGAAGCTCAGCGAACTTGCCTATGGTACCCAGAAAGCAAAAGATTTATTCCGTGACATGATGCAGCAGGCATCCTTTGAGTTTGGATTTGAAGCGGAAGACATTCCATTAATGATAGAAGCAATTCCCCTGAATTCAGAGTGCATTGTCCTGATAATCACTAAGGTAGAAGACCCGGATGAGCTCGACACGCGCTTTTCAAAATTCGCCCCCTCCGTCCACTCGGACAGCAGCGCTTTGGACGACGTGCTCGACACGATTGCGGAGGGCGCCGACGATGTGCTTGATTTGTTCCGCAGAATTCAAAACGGCAAAACAGGGAATATGGCCGGGCAGGCAACCGCCCTAGCGGACGGCAATGCCGCCGAACTTGAAAACGCCAAGCGCAGCTTTAAGGACGCGCTCCAGAAAAAGCTTTCCGACGCGGCGGCTTCCATGGATCTTACTAAAATTTATTCCTTTGAAAGCCTCCACGAAGTGATTGGCTCCGCCCACGTGCTGTCGAATTTTTATAACGGCGTTAATTCCTTATATAAGCAAAACGACGGCTCCTACGTTCTGGTTCTTACAAAGAGCGGGCACACGCCCATTGAATTTAACAAAGTATGCAATATTCTTTCCGAATACGGCTCCACGGTTAAATCCGTACCGGCTTCTGACGCATACTTGGAAGAACACTTTGAGCCGTTGATTAAAAATACCGCGTTGCAATCGTTATCCTGCATTTAAGCACGCTGGAACGGGCATTATTTGCTTAATATTTACCGATATTTAGTAAATAGTGCCCAGTTCTTTTTTTTGCGCAAAAATACTTGGTTTTTGTCAAATCGAATGATAAAATGAGTTGCTTATTTAATTTGAAAGGAGTTTAAAATATGAAAAATTTAAAACGCATACTGCTTTCCGGCGGGGCCGCGCTGTCTCTTTGCCTGCTTTTGGCTCCCATGACGGCCTTTGCCGCGGAAGAAGCGGCGCCTGAGCTTCCGTCCATGTACGCGACCTTTTGGGCTCTCGTTCCGCCCATCGTTGCCATTTTGCTGGCCCTTATCACCAAAGAAGTCTACAGCTCCTTATTTGTGGGAATTCTAGTCGGCGGCCTTTTTTATTCCGGTTTTTCCTTTGAGGGAACTATCACCCATATTTTCTCCAACGGTTTCGCCGCCGTGCTCTCCGACACTTACAACGTGGGAATCCTGATATTTTTGGTGGTTCTTGGAGCTATGGTAAGTTTGATGAACCGTGCGGGAGGCTCCGCCGCCTTCGGCCATTTTGCCAAAGAAAAAATCAAATCCCGCGCAGGGGCCCAGCTTGCAACTGTCGCCCTTGGCGTGCTGATTTTTATTGACGATTACTTTAACTGTTTAACCGTGGGCAGCGTCATGCGGCCTGTCACCGACGAGCACAAGGTCTCCCGCGCAAAGCTGGCCTACCTGATTGACGCCACGGCCGCGCCCGTCTGCATCATCGCGCCCATTTCCTCTTGGGCCGCCGCCGTATCCGGCTTTGTGGAGGGCGAGGATGGATTTTCCATTTTTATCCGGGCAATCCCCTACAATTATTACGCCCTGCTCACTATCGTAATGATGATTGCCATTATTCTGTTAAACATTGATTTCGGTTCCATGCGCACCCATGAAGCGAACGCTTTAAAGGGTGATTTATTTACCTCAGGCAAGACCGCCGCAGGTACGGATGCCGCCCCGACGAACGCAAAGGGCAAAGTAATCGACCTTGTTATTCCCATCATCACTTTGATTGTCTGCTGTGTCATCGGCATGATTTACACCGGCGGCTTTTTCGAGGGGGAAAGCTTCGTCACCGCCTTCTCCAATTCGGACGCCTCCGTGGGACTTGCCCTTGGAAGTATCTGCGCAATGCTGATTACCATTATCATCTATTTAATTAGAAGAGTTCTCTCCTTTAGCGAGTGTATGGGCTGCCTGCCGGAAGGCTTTAAGGCTATGGTTCCCGCTATTTTAATCCTTTCTTTTGCGTGGACCTTGAAGGCGATGACCGACAGCCTAGGGGCCGCCGTGTTTGTAGCGGACGCCATGATGGGAAGCGCCGAGGGGCTCATGAATTTCCTTCCCGCAATTATTTTCCTTGTGGGCTGCTTCCTTGCTTTTTCGACGGGAACTTCATGGGGAACCTTTGGTATCCTTATACCGATTGTTGTATCGGTATTTGCAAACTCCAATCCCCAGTTGATGATTATTTCCATTTCCGCCTGCATGGCGGGGGCCGTCTGCGGAGACCACTGCTCTCCCATCTCGGATACCACCATCATGGCAAGCGCAGGCGCGCAGTGCGACCATGTAAACCATGTTTCCACACAACTGCCCTACGCAATACTGGCCGCCGCGGTTTCCTTTGTAACCTACATAATCGCCGGCTTTGCCCAAAACCCGTGGATACCTCTTCCGATTGGGATTCTCCTGCTTTTGCTTTGCCTGATTGTCGTTAAGAATTTTGGCAAGGCAAAGGAAGCTTAAACCAAGCAGGGAAATTTTTTCTCCCTGCTTGCGCGCGGAGCGCACGCTGTGTCAACAGCAAATTCCTCTGTGCGCCCCTGCGCATAAAAAGGCCGCCGCGCCAAGGAATTACATACAGGACCTTACAGCATTGGCAGTATGCCAATGCCTTATCCTGTATAAGAAAGCCTTAGTGCGGCCGCCTTTTATTTGCTTATTTTAATAAAATTTCTTAAATTGCCTCAATCTTGCTCATCAGGTCGTTTATATCCATACCGTGAACCATCGCCGCTTCCTCAAGGCTCTCCGCCTGCGCGGACGGACATCCCAGACAGTGCATACCTGCTTCCATAAGAACAGGAGCAACGTCGGGATTGGTTCTTAAAATTTCACCGATTGTCATTTCTTTGGTAATCTGCGCCATATAATATAACCTCCTTCTATCTATAGTAGACTTTAAATTTACGGCAGGTAAAATTTACTTGTCCTGCAACACATATCAGTATAATACTTTGCCCGCTTTCTGGCAAGCCTAAACCTTGCGGATAAGTGGGGCGCGTAAATCATTTTTTACAAAAAAGACATGAAAAATGCAGGAAATTCATGCTTTGTTTATAAAAAAATACACTTGCAATCTTGACGCATTATGACCTTGTAACATATAATGAAAGTACGGTAATCGCATAGTTTTATGCACAAATATTAAATAAATTTTAATTGAGGAGGCTTACGCAAATGAAACCAGAATGGACAGATTTTGTAGGCGGCAAATGGGAAAATGAAGTCAACGTGCGCGACTTCATCCAGAGGAACTACCATCCTTACGATGGCGACGAGTCCTTCCTTGCCGAAGCTACACAGGACACAAAAGATTTATGGCAGATGGTACTTGATCTGCAGAAGAAAGAGCGCGAGGCAGGCGGCGTTCTTGACATGGATACCAAGGTTGTATCCACCATTACTTCTCACGGCCCCGGCTACTTGGATAAATCCAAGGAAAAAATTGTCGGCTTCCAGACGGACAAGCCCTTCAAGCGTTCACTTCAGCCTTACGGCGGTATCAGAATGGCAGAGAAGGCCTGCTCCGACAACGGATATGAAGTAGACCCTGAAATCAGCGAATTCTTCTCAACACACAGAAAAACACACAATGCCGGTTGTTTCGACGCTTACAATCAGGAAATGAGAGCATGTCGTTCCGCTCACATCATTACCGGTCTTCCTGATGCTTACGGCCGCGGACGTATCATCGGCGACTACAGACGTGTTGCTCTGTATGGTATTGACAGACTGATTGAGGACAAACAGGCTCAGAAGGATTCCACAGGGCGCGTTATGACGGACGATGTTATCCGTCTCCGTGAAGAGCTCTCCGAGCAGATGGTTGCTCTTAAGTTAATGAAGGAAATGGCAGCTTCCTACGGTTGTGATATTTCCAAGCCCGCTTCCAACGTAAAGGAAGCCATTCAGGCTACTTACTTTGGATATCTGTGTTCCGTTAAGGAGCAGAACGGCGCCGCTATGTCCCTTGGACGTACTTCTACTTTCCTTGATGTTTACGCTGAGAGAGACCTTGCAAACGGCACCTTCACAGAAAAAGAAATTCAGGAATTCGTTGACCACTTCATCATGAAGCTGCGCTGCGTAAAATTCGCCCGTACTCCTGAGTACAATCAGATTTTCGCAGGCGACCCCGTATGGGTAACCGAGTCCCTTGGCGGCGTTGGCGTTGACGGACGTCACATGGTAACGAAGATGAGCTTCCGTTATCTGCACACCTTAACCAACTTAGGTCCCAGCCCTGAGCCGAACCTGACAGTTCTCTGGTCTACCAGACTTCCTGAAAATTGGAAGAAATACTGCGCAAAGATGTCTATTCAGACCTCTTCTATCCAGTATGAGAACGACGACCTCATGAGAGCAACTCACGGCGACGACTACGGTATCGCTTGCTGCGTATCCTCCATGGTAATCGGTAAGGAAATGCAGTTCTTCGGAGCCCGTGCAAACGTTGCAAAATGTCTGCTTTACGCTTTGAACGGCGGTATCGACGAAGTAACCAAAAAGCAGGTTGGTCCCAAATATCGTCCTGTTAGCGGCGATGTTCTTGACTACGACGATGTATACAGCAAGTTCATGGATATGCTGGAGTGGCAGGCAGACGTGTATGTAAATACCCTGAACGTTATCCACTACATGCATGACAAATACTGCTATGAGAGAGCTGAGATGGCCCTTCATGACAGAGACGTTAAGCGTTACTTTGCAACTGGCGTTGCAGGCCTTTCCATCGTTGCCGATTCCTTATCAGCAATCAAGTATGCCAAGGTTGAAGTAATCAGAGACGAGGACGGTATCATCGTTGACTTCAAGACAACCGGTGAGTTCCCTAAATACGGCAACGACGACGACCGTGTAGACAGCATTGCTCAGGACGTTGTACACAAGTTCATGACAGCTATCAGAAGACACCACACCTACAGGAACGGTATTCCTACGACTTCCATTCTTACCATTACTTCCAACGTAACTTATGGTAAGGCAACAGGCAACACACCTGACGGACGTAAGAAAGGCCAGCCTTTCGCTCCCGGCGCAAACCCGATGCACGGACGCGACACTCACGGTGCAGTAGCTTCCCTGTCTTCCGTATCCAAGCTTCCTTTCAATGATGCGCAGGATGGTATCTCCAATACCTTCACCATCATCCCCGGAGCTCTTGGCAAAGAAGATAAGGTATTTGCAGGCGATATTGAGCTTGACTTAAACAAATAAATTTTCCACGGACAAATTTGCGCTAACGCCCCTATTGGGTTGTTGGCAATATGGAGGGTATGATTGCAATGGACAGTGATAAAATGGTTGACGACCTTGTAAAAATGCTGGATTCCGGCATGGCTATGGGCGTGGGACACGTAAACGTGGACTATGACGAGACCAAAGATAAATCAAAGAATGTTCAAACCATGGGATGTACGGACTGCTCCAGAACTCCTCTGGCGTGCAGCGTACCCACCTTGGAAGACGGTTTGGACGATTTTCATTAAAACAAACAGCGAAAGTTTAAATCTTTGAATAATGTATGGAACAATTTCCGGCAGCGTAAACGGCTGGAAATTGTTCCAGATAAAAATGGATTGAAGAGCTTTCGCGGAACTAAAAATATAGGAGGCAGATTACCATGGCAAGTACAGCACAGGTAGATAACTTAGTATCATTATTAGACGGATACGCTACAAAGGGCGGACATCACCTTAATGTAAACGTATTAAATAGAGACACATTATTAGACGCTCAGAAACATCCTGAGAATTATCCTCAGCTTACAATCCGTGTTTCCGGATACGCTGTAAACTTCATTAAGCTTACACCGGAACAGCAGGCTGACGTTATTTCTCGTACATTCCATGAGTCAGTTTAAAAAGTACTCTGAATAATTACAATCCCTCCGGCGCATAGGCCGGAGGGGTTTTTTATTTATAACTTATATTTAGATTTAATATTCAAAAGAGCTTACTGCGCTTTTATTATAATCTCTTCTTTATGCGTTGTTACTATTTCCCTGCTCCCTGCGAAATTCCAGTATGTCCCCCGGCTGGCAGTCCAGCACGTCGCATATTGCGTTTAATGTGGAAAAACGGATAGCGCTGACCTTTCCCGTCTTAATATTGGAAAGATTCACGTTGGCAATCCCTACCTTTTGCGCCAGCTCATTTAAGGATATTTTTCTGTCTGCCATCACGCGGTCCAGTCTCAAAATAATCGCCATTTGCTCATTCTCTCCTTATCATAATGTTTCATCCGATTGTTTTTGAAGCTCGCATCCATACTCAAAAATATTGATGACACACCACGACGCCATGGCAATAATTAACGCTATCCCTAAGCTGGACTGAGCCGTATAAACAACGATAAGTACCAGCGCAATCTTCAAATTTTTTAAAATTTCCGGCTGAAAAGGCGAATAGCTCTCCATAAAGCTCTTAAATATTCTGCTCACAAAGTGAAGCACCAACGCCAACAACGCTACGATAATCCCAAATATAATAACGTAAATCCCTATCGCCATCGCATAATTTCCGTCGTCTATCAGCATCTGCCCTAAATCGCGTTCTCCCAATTCCTCAAAAACTTCCATATCCTTTTCGCTAATCACGCCGCTGTCAAAGGCCGCTCTAAGCTCCCTGTTGACAACTCCTCCCAGCCCTATAACAAGCATCCCGCTTACCAGCGCAATCGCGGCGCACACAAGAAGTAAACTCTTTAAAATATTAGTTACAATATATGCCGCCTTGCTGCTCTTCTTAATCTTTTCAATCTTTGTGTTATTCTCGCCCATCATTCCCTCATTTCCGCATTGACATAAAATGCTTGAGCCTTTCGCATGGCAATTTAAGGTCACATCGCTATGCACACACTGCCCTGCTGCCTTTGCGTCTTACGCAATGCATTTTTTATTTCTTTTCTTGTATCATAGCCTTTCTGTATATGTTTGTCAATATATTTTTAACGTTTATCATTAATTTTTTTATTTTTATCATTCTTCAAACAATGGGCGGCGTTATCAAAGGAACTCTTACAAATCAGCAATTCTTTCTTACATACTTTCAACAATTCCACCATTTCTTTCAATTATATTGGATTTTTTTGCCCTATTTGATATACTATATAGGTAACAGGAAAGGAGATTTTATTATGCAAGGCAGAATTCACTCATTAGAAAGCTTCGGCACTGTAGACGGCCCCGGAACAAGATTCGTCGTTTTTGTGCAAGGGTGCCCCATGCGCTGTGCCTACTGCCATAACCCCGATACATGGGCCATGAACGGCGGGACTTTGATGGAGCCGGAAGAAATTTTTGAACAATATAAAAGAAACAAAGATTTTTACAAAAACGGGGGTATCACCGTTACCGGCGGGGAACCCTTGATGCAGGTGGATTTTCTCATCGACTTATTCACCATTGCAAAAGAAAATAACGTGCACACCTGCATTGATTCCTCAGGAATTGCCTTTAAACCCGACAATAAACCCTTTATTGAAAAGCTGGACAGGCTTATGAAGCTTACCGATTTGGTGATGCTGGATATCAAGCACATTGACCCTGAAAAGCACAAAGAACTGACGGGACAGCCCAACGACGGCATTTTGGCCTTTGCCGCTTACCTAAATGAAAAGCATGTGGATATGTGGATTCGCCATGTGGTTGTGCCCGGCATCACGGACGACGAGGAGTATCTGTACAGACTTGGATATTTTATCGGGCAGTTTTCCAATTTAAAGGCATTGGACGTCCTTCCCTACCACACCATGGGAGAAAGCAAATACAAAAAGCTGGGCATTTCCTACAAGCTTGCAGGCGTTCCCGCAATGGACAAAAATAAAATCCCAGAACTAAAGGAATCCATTTTAAACGGTATCCGCCGACGCCGGGAAGAGAAATCCATGCGCTGAATTCCAGAAGATTCTCCATAGGATTTTCCACAAGAATTTCCTATAGATTTACAGATATTTTGCTTGTATTCCCCATAAATTTATATTAGAATGTATAGAAAGCAATTGATAGCATCTATCAATATTTTGAACATAATTTAAGGAGGATATTACCATGGCATATGTAATCAGCGATTCCTGCATTTCTTGCGGCGCTTGCGCCGGACAATGCCCTGTTGGCGCTATTTCCGAGGGAGATGGAAAATTTGAAATTGATGCTAACACCTGTATCAGCTGCGGTTCCTGTGCTGGCGGATGCCCTGTTGGCGCTATTTCCGAGGAATAAATCAACTTTAAAGAGCTGTTGCAAAAAGTAATCTCTTATGCAACAGCTCTTTCTTCTTATTTATTAGAACATGTTTATTAAAACTTACACCTTTTACTTGACAAACCCAAAACTTACATATAAACCCAGCCCCGCAGCTTATCTGCTAAATCTGACCTCCTAAAACACCTTTCCGTTCTTTTCTATACTCTTCCATTTTCTTCCGATTTTTTATACGACAGAATGTTTTTTTCTCAAAAACCCTTTCGTCGTTCCCTGATTCTTTTCCTTGCCGCCGTCTGCCTCCGCTTTCTTTTCAGCCTCCGCTTCCGCCTTTTTCCTCGCCTGCTCCCTGCGAAGCTTTTTCCCTTTCCTTCCCCGCTGGTTGTAGGAGCGAAGCAGCTCGTCAATCTGCCGGTAATGCTCCTCCTGCCTGTTTACTCTGTCCTCCTCCCGGATATCCTCCCGCTCTTCCAAAAGCCGGAACTGATAATCCATCTCCTTCAAAAGACTTTCCTTAATTTCCTGACATATCTCCTGATTATTACTCTGTACTGCCTCGGCAATCATATCCTTTAAAAGCTGCTGCAGTCTAAAGCTTTTCTGCTCCCGGCTCTCCTCCGATATCGCCGCCGCCTTTTCCTCCATAGGGAGAAATTCCCCTTTTTTCACCATTACCACATGACGCTTTGACATGTCCATATCGCTTTGCATTGCTGCCCCCTGCAGCTCCGACATTCCCTGCATATCCTGCACTCCTTTCTCTGGGCTTACTGACCTTTCATACAAAAATACCGGCATCTGCAGATTCCCGTTTTTTAACACATGGCGGATTGCCTTGAGCTGCAGACCCTGTTCCTTTAGTTCTTTTACTCTTCTGAATCTCGCAATATCCTCTTCCGTATAATAGCGGTGGCCCATCTCGTTCCGCTTAGCTGGCATTTCAAGCTCTTCCTCCCAATACCTGAGCACATGGGCTTCCACTTCCACCTGCCTTGCCGCGTCCGAAATCATATAAATTTTTTCCGCCTGTGTCATACCAAAACCCCTTTCCTGTGAAAATGAAAGAGGACAACCCGCTTAGGTTTGTCCTCTTTTGTAAAATTAAATTATAATTTATTTTTGTAAATTTGCAAACTTTGTGTAATCCGGCAGCCATGCCAGCTCCACCGTGCCGATGGGACCGTTTCTCTGCTTGACAATGATAATCTCGGAAATCCCTC
>JAMPGS010000010.1 GCA_023663815.1 Clostridium sp. | reverse complement strand
GTTCATTCTATAAAGGAGATAATGAAAATAAATGTATCAAAGCTCTATTAATAAAGAAGACAAGGAAGCTATAGACATATTAGTCAAAGAAATTGTTAAGGCCATAAAAGGAAAATCTGTGAATTGTGACCGTACTTATAAAACCGTCATCAAACAAATTACCAAAAAGGGATATGTGATTTTAGATGAGTCAGGAAACGAACGCACAGTACAATGCTGCATACCCGGACTAGAATTAAAAGTAATGCAGAGCGTGTGGGTCAAAGAACCAATGGGACGGCTGAATGACTTACATATCTGTGGTGTAATTGGAAAGTAAAAGTAACGGTATTTGAATAGCAAATATAAATTACGATTATAAAAAACCATTTTTATAATAACTACTGAGGAATTCATTATGTCATTAATAGAAACAAAAATTCATTCTTTTGCAAAAAAACCTTCATCTATACAACATAATAAAAATATAGTGCGTGCCATCTCCCGTATTGATATTGCCAAATTGAATAAAACAATTGCGCCTAAAATACGCCAGAACCAAAGAGAACGTGCTGCAAGTATGAAGGCGGCCGCTAAATGCATTGTCGGCGGCAATTTAAAGTTATTTGAATATTGACTTTATGAGGAAAGGGGTGATAAAAAATAGCAAAACCAATTATAAAGAAAATAACTCCTTTTGATGCAAATAAAGATTATGAAATAGCTCTTTCATGGACTGGCAACCGCGCCCATGCAAATAGGATTTTAATATATGATAACGAGACAAATAAGCTTGTATTTGATGATACGGTATCCACATTTGCATTAAAGCACACAATACCAGCTTATACATTAAGCAACGGCAAAAAATATGTTATACAATCCCAAACCTATGACGTTGAAAATATAGCATCGCCATTATCGGATAAAGTTTTATTTTATACCTTTGAAACACCCGATTTTTATTTCAATAATATTCCCGAAAATGGGAAAATAACAAACGCTTCATTTGCAGTTTCTATTTATTATTACTCGTCTGACTGGGAAGATATCAGCACTTATAAATTCTATTTGTATGATTCCACTAAAAAACAATTATTAGAAAGCAATTCTCTCACTGATTCTTTTGATATCAGCTATACATACCGTGGGCTTGAAAACAATACGGTCTATTATATTAGGTGTATTGGCGTAACTGTTAATGGAATGGAATTAGATACTGGCTTTGTTGAAATTACAGTCAAGTATGAAAATCCCAATGCCTATTCAAGAATCTATAGTACTGCTATCCCATCACAGGGCTGCGTGCAGGTTGCAACTAATCTTATAATAATCCAATATAATGGAACCGACACTTTTGAATACCCAGACGGTATGATTGATTTACGTGACAAGACAATATACTACGACGAAGGATTTTTAATTGAAGATGATTTTACGGTGTTAATCCGGGGGATAAACCTTTGGCAAAATGCCGATTTACTTAAAATGAGCAATGGAAATCTAGGATTAACATTAAGTTCCCACATTTACAGCGGAGGAAAATTACGTTTTAAATTGGTTGTGCCTAATGGCGTAAATAGTTATCTGTTATATTCCGAGGAGCAGGTATTTGAAAATGAAGATATGATTACTATTGCTATCCGAAGGAAAAATAACATATATCAATTAAAAGTCTTTGTCGAGCTAGGATTTTCCCCAGATGGTAATATGTGGTACGGAACACAACGGCCTAACCCAAAAGTATCCGAACAATACGATAAATGGATTGATACCGACGGTAATATTTATGTTGTAAACAAAGATAATTTTTCAACATTTTTAGATAAGTCTGAACCGCTAGAAGTAACATTAAACGACATATGGCTTGGAGGTGATTAACGCGCATGTTTATATGTGGAAGCAATTTTGTTGGGGGCGCATTAGCGTGCGCTATCACTCCGACAAATATTGATAATATTAATTACGTTGAATTAAAAAATGGAATATATGATGATTTATATATATCCAATGCAACTAATTTTGAATTGACAAACCAATGTCCCGACGAATGGGATTTTGACACAGTGTTATGGGCTAAATTTAATGGGGATGCAAATGCAGGTAATGTAGATTGGACTTTGGAAACCACTTCCCATATTATCCTAAAAAGCAGGAGTGATGGCGAATTCCAGTGGAAGACGATAGCCGTTAAAGAAGTAAATACCATTGATGATTTTATTATTAATTACCCCGACTATTTTATTGCGTCTGGGCAGACTGTTGAATATGCAGTAGTAAACGTCTTAAATGGGTCTGAGGGAAATTATTCTACAACCAAAATAACGCCGAAATTCAGCAAAATGTTTTTGATTGAAAACGACGTGGTGTGGGGAACGGATATTACAGACGGGTTTTGCGACACAACACGCAATATCCCCTCTTCTACTGTTGAATTATTAAATAGTAAATACCCTATTTTCGTGAGAAACACTATTGCAAATTACGACACTGGAAATTGTAAAGGTTCTTTTGTCCCCTTGGTAGACGAGGAAAGCTGTGAATTGGCTTTTAATGAACAGTATGATTATCAGCGTATTCAATATCAAAAAGGATTTATGGATTTTATTTCTGACGGTGTTCCGAAAATTCTAAAATTGCCTGATGGAAGGATGTGGATCGTACAGGTAACGCCTAATCCTACAGATACTGCAAATCAGATGTATAACAATCGTGAAATAACATGGTCTTGGGTTGAAATTGGAGATGTCAATTCAGAGGAAGATTTATACTATTTAGGGCTATCCGACGTATCGCCAGAATGGTGGAATCAATAATGGCCGATATTATTACGCAGGAAGATTTAATACTTGTACTTTCTCAATCTGCATCTCCAAAACTTGATTTAAAAGTTGAAGTATTAGATTCTGCCGGAAAAATAATAGGAACAATTTACGGGGTTGTAAGCGGCAGTATGTCTATAAATAGTGAATCCGATATAAGGCGTACTGCGAATATTGTTGTACAGCCAACATTAACAGAACATTTAAAGCTTACTGAAGATAGTTTGTTATGGCTTAATAAAGATTTACGAATGTTCATCGGATTATACAATTGCAGAACAAAACAATATAAATATTATCCTCTTGGATATTATGTTTATACTGATACGTCGGGCACTTATGATGCTGCTACTAACAGTTTAACTATTAACTGTGCTGATTTTATGAAAAAATTAGACGGCACAAAAAATGGGCAATTAGGCGCATTAATTATTAGTTATCCAGCTTATAAGGAAAATGAAGAAACCGGAGAGCCTATTGAGTACAATATTATCAGAAATGCAGTTATTGAAACCTTAGAAAAATTAGCACGGATAACAAATCATAGGGTTGATGATATTGGTGAATATAAAGGAATCCCAGAATATAATGATGAATGGGAAAAGTACCGCGAGGAAAATGTAAATATATGGAATACGATTCCTTTTGATCAGGAATTCTCCGCTGGGTGCAGCGTTCTTTCTATCTTAACAACTTTTCGTGATTTATACCCTAATTATGAAATGTTTTTTGATATGGAAAATAATACTTTCATATGCCAGTTAAAACCCATGTGCTATGAGGATGATATTTTTTTAGATAATGCTTTTATACAAAAAGTTTTAATCTCTGAAAATACTTCTGTGGACATGACTACTGTGCGAAATATCTGTGAAGTATGGGGAAAGGTCATAGAAGTAGATTTCTATAGTGAAGAATGTTCTTATGCTGATAATACCTATACTGCTACCATCGCTGGATACGAGGATGACTACTTTAACGGTGATTCTATTGGTTTGAAAATTCCTGCTGCTAATCAAGCAGGCGCACAGATAAACATAAATGGTTTTGGCTCTATTGGGATATATAACGAAGCGAATGAGGAACCGATTAAAGCCGGGGAACTAAAAGCAAATAATGTATACGCTTTCAAAATCAAGAAAAAGCGCGTTGATAAGCAAGATGTAATCAAAGCATATTTATTAGGGCAATGGCAGGTACACGCCATAAATGTTTTAACTAATGGAAAGAAAAGCGGCAAATTTGTAACAAGCTCTGACGGTGAAGAATATGAATTATATTCTAAAGAATACTTTAAAAAATTTTATAATTGTGAACGTGTTGATTTTACGATTATAGCTAATTCGCCATTCACAATAGAAAAGCTAGGGGAAATTCCTGATATAAAAATAAGCGGGGAATTTGAAAATATTACTTCAGATGATTTAGCGGCAGACCGGGCAAAATGGGAAAATTGGAAGAACTGTAGATTGACAGATAATATTACAATTACTACTGCTCTCCTGCCGTTTCTTGATGTAAACAAAAAGGTGTCTTACAGGCGAAGTGATTCCGATAGGGAACACCAATACATAATTTCTTCAATATCCCACGACTTTTCTGGATTCACAACAACAATCACCATGTACCGTTTTTATCCATTGTATGAAATGCTGCTTAAAGAAGCCGGTACTCATAAGGCATTGTCTGAATTTAGTCATGGTGTTCTCAGTAAATATACTCATGAAGAACTTGCTACTGTTATTAGCGGAGAGGAATTATAAAATGACAGGTGGTGGTAAATATCAATTATAGTTCAATATATTCTCTTCAAAAACCGACTTCTGAGGAGAAGTACAATATACATATTTTTAACACAAACATGGATTTAATAGATTCTGCGTTAAATCGAATAGATATAAAAAATCAAAGCCAAGATGACTTACTTGCAACAAAAGAATCATTAAATTCTGAAACATCAAGAGCTACTGCAGTAGAAAATCATATCCAAAAAAACTTATCTGAACATATCGCAAATGAATTAAATCCTCACAAGGTAACCTCCGAGCAATTAGGTTTAGGCAATGTTGATAATACAGCCGACATTGACAAACCTGTTTCTACTGCGCAGCAAAATGCAATAGATTTATCCATATCTAACCATGATATATCTATATCCGCTCATAGTGATATACGTGATTTAATTTCTGGTCTTACTGCAAGATTAAACGCTTTGGCAGATAGCGATGATATTACTCTTGACCAGTTGAGTGAAATTGTTGCCTACATTAAAAATAATAAAGATTTAATAGATGGCATTACAACAAGTAAGGTAAATGTATCGGATATTATTGATAATCTTACTTCCACTTTGACAAATAAGCCATTGTCAGCTAATCAAGGCAGGATTTTAAAAGAAATGATTGCTTCTTTAACCAAAAATGACATTGGATTAGGCAATGTGGAGAATAAATCTTCTGCAGCTATCCGGGAAGAAATAACCAAGGAAAATGTCACTGCCGCTTTAGGATACACACCGCCGTCTGCAAACACAAATACTTGGAAAGCAAATACGTCTTCCAGTGAAGGTTATGTTTCTTCCGGCCAAAATCAAGCAAACAAAGTATGGAAAACAGATGCTAACGGGAACCCCGCATGGAGGGACGACGCTAATACTGTTTATGATGTAGTATCCACTACTGCAAACGGCCTATGCCCTAAAAGAGATGGTAGTACTTCTAAATACTTAAGAAGTGACGGAACTTGGGCTACGCCTTCTGGGGGCGATGGAATTAAATATAGTAATGCAGAGCCTACGGACTTAACCGATGGAATGACATGGATAGGAAATTAAAGGAGGGAAACAATTATGGCAGATTTTGAACGGGAATTTAGTTGTTTCCCCGAAAAAAAGATTGTCAGGCATGATTTTAAAAATGTAGACGATACTATTGCATCTATAATCAATCAAATTAATGAATTGCGTCTACAAGGATTATATAACCAAGCAACACGCATTGTGCAACAGAATTTTGATGTGCTTTCACATTATATTGTAGACGCAATTACTTTCCGCACATGGGAAGAAGAAATTTATAATACTCAAATATATGCAAGACAAAAACAACAATCTATATATTTCGATGATTCTGAGGAGGATGCTGATTGTATTGAAGGTGACATATGGGTTGGAGGTGATTGATATTGTTATGTAATTCAGTATCATACTATCCAAATAAAATTGATGAAATGACCTTTTTCCAAGACAATAACCTTGAAAAAATAGAAATCATAAATCATTACAATGCTTTAATTACACAGGGTAAATATAGCGAAGCAAGCGACTACATTAATCAGCAGGAAAATGTTTATGGATTTTTCGCCGATTTTTTGAATCTTATAGAAAACCGCATTTATACTTTGCAAGAATATTTGTTAAAGAAGCCTCCAAAAAAGCAGCCATTTATTTATTATGATGAAGAAGTATATTATCCCATAGACGAGCTTCATATTTTTAATGATACTGAGGATGAGGAAAATTTAGCAGATATCTCATTATTTTCAGATAATGACGAAGAAGAATCCATAGAAAATGTCTGTACTTTTACGGGTGAAGAAGCTGAGCCTCCCGGCGCGGACGAAAGTACAATATGGATTTAAAATAAATAACAATAAAATACAAAATGCCAAAAGCACCCCTTAAGGTGTTTTTTTATTGGCGATGAAAGGAGTATTTCAAATGGCAGTTAATGAAGAAATTGTAACTGGTAGAAAATTTAGAAAACTAATTGATGTGGTAAACAAAAAATGGCAGAGAATTTCTTTCTGGCATAAGGCAAGTGATTGTGAATTTGATGACGGTAAAACCGCAGAAACAAAAGTAGGCGCTATTGACGGAATTACAGATAGTTTGGTGAGCACTTCATCTAATATTGCTGCTTCTGCTAAGGCTTTGAGTCTGGTAAATAATAATTTAAGTAGGTATGAATTATTAACTGACACTGTAGTTAATAAAGGGAGCAATTTAACGGTTGAAGTAAAAGATATAAGTAGTTATAAGCACCTTTTAGGATACTTTTCGGCTATTAATGAAAACTATCGTGCTGTTGATAGTTTTATGATGCCAGTTGGTATATTTAAATCGTTACCGCATGTATCTTTAGCCTATTACGCAAGCTCAGTATTTCATTATGAGGCCGATATACAATATATTTCCGATACATCTATCAAACTTATAAATTCAAGTGGAAGTTATGGGAATATAAAAGTTGCAATATATGGTATTGGATAAATCAGTGCCCGATAACCCTAAAAACAAACTTGCCCGTATTTGTATTAGTAGTTCCAGCTCGATAAATGCTAAAGTTTACAGTATTGCCATCAATTGCAAATCCATGCAATACTGCACTTGAACCCAGAAACATGTCCGGGTTCCCATTAGTATCAAATATACCAACAATTCCATCCACGCCATTAGGGAAGTCAAAAGTAACTGTATATCCTCTAGTGCTTCCAGTTGATGTTGATGGAAATGAAAGTATTTCAGAATTTTTTATTTGGTAATTGCTAAAAGGGAAGACTGTATCAGCACCTCCGGGAGTTTTATAGCCGGTTATTTTACCATCAGCATCATAAACATACTCTGGCTGCTGCGCTAAATTATTATTTAATTAACTTGCTTATTTTATCGAAATTACAACAACAAAATTATAACTTTTACTGACAGGAGAATCTTTTTCTCCTGTTTTCATTTTTTATAGAAAGACGAGGAAAATAAAATGGAAAAAATACGTTTTTTAAATTATCCTTCTGTTTATAATGGAAATGTTTCTGTCCATGGTAATATAATAACAATTACTTTTTCTGAAACCATTCCGCCTCAGAATATTTTAACTAATGGATTTGAATTGCTCAATGAAAATAATGGCCTTGTACAAGGTAATTATACAGCATATACAACTATATATAGAACATATGAAGATAATAATATGTTAATCGAATTATCCAACAATGGCAGTATATATGTTCCTCCTATCGTTATAGAGCCAGAAGAACCAGAACCTTATGTACCTACCCCCGAAGAACTTGAAGAGATATTTAAGCAGAATAAAAATAATAAAATAGCTTTGTCAAAAATAATGCTTGCTGAGTATTTAGAAAATAATCCAATTCATTCTACTGCTCATGGTAACAAAAATGGTGTTTACTCTGTTACAAGTGATAAGCAGAATCTTATGATGAGTCAATATATGACATATCAAATTGAAAAATCAATAGATTCAAATGCGAAATTAACTTGGAATGAGACGGGCAAGTCATGTGAAGAATGGACGGAAGACGAATTTTTGCAACTTATACTTGAAATCAAGACTTATGTATATCCTCTTGTATCTTATCAGCAACATGTAGAGGAAAACATTTACAAATGTATTACACAAGACGAATTAGATAATATTCTAATTGATTATAGTAATATTTCATAATCAAATCGTCGTAAATTAGTCTAACATTGACTTGTGATTAGAATATATGTTCGTATTATAATGGTCTTTACATACACACATATAGTAAATAATGTTATTTTCTGTAAATATTTTAAATCCGAAAAAAATACATAGCGTTTATAGAATATTAATTATGAAAAGAATTATTTACTACAAATTCAATGAAGGAGGCTATTATAATATGACAGTGCAAAAGATTGACAAAGATTATTTATTTAAAGTAACGGTAAGAATGATTGGTGATGAAATGCATTTTAGTGATTTGCAAATGCAAAAATCCATCAACATTCTTACTAATGTATTTGCTGGTATAGATTTTGTATCCTCACAAAATATGTTATCAGTTGACAAAAGCTACAATCCAACTATTATCAAAAATTTTATGGGATGTAAAAAGATGGGAGGAATAAAAGATAGCAGCATAGAACAATATATTTACAGTATCTCATCTTTATTAAAATTTTGTAATAAAGACTTAGTGAATATAACAACAGATGATATCAGGAGATTTCTTTTAAGTTATGAAAAGACAGTATGTAAAGCAACTGCTAATAATTGTCGTAGAAACTTAAATGTGTTTTTTCAATTTATGGAAAACGAGGAATATATACCTAAGAATCCTGTTAAAAAAATTCCTAAAATAAAAGAGGGAAAGAAATATAAGCGATTTTACACTGATCTCGAAATTGAATCTATGAGAGATGCATGTGTGAATAAACGCGAATTAGCATTAATTGATTTATTAATATCTTCTGGGTTGAGAGTAAGTGAAGTTAGCAATATTTTATTATCTGAAATCAATTGGGAATCAAGAACGATAATCATACATGGTAAGGGTGATAAAGACAGAATTGTACCCTTTACAGTGCGATGCAAAAAGCATTTACAAGAATATCTATTAGAGCGTGGAAAAATAAGCGATTATCTTTTTTGCACTTATAAAAAGCCATATCATAAATTGGGTACAGGAACAATAAATAAGATAGTTAGAACTGTTGGTGAAAGAATAGGACTTTCTAACATTACTGTACATTGTTTTAGGCGATGGCTGGCAAGTGATTTGAATAAGAAAAGTGTTGATCCAACTATAATTCAAGAAATTTTAGGACATGCTTCATTTGAAACAACACAAAAGCATTATTTATCAAAGTCTTATGACAAAATAGCATATATACACAATGTATATGCAGGGTGATTTTTAGGGACTACTACTTTTAAGTGGCAGTCCCTATTTTTTTACGATTTTGAGCTTTAAATAATAAATTAGCGCAGCAGCCAGAGTATGTTTATGACGCTGATGGTAAAATAACCGGCTATAAAACTCCCGGAGGTGCTGATACAGTTTTCCCTTTTAGCAGACAAAATTTAACTGGTTTTATATTTTTTGATTCTAGGTCTAAAATTGTTTCCGTCCCAGATGGGACAACTACAATTGTTTGTATCTCTAGCGAACCAGAGCTTGTTATGGGCCAAAATATCAACGAGCGGTCAGGAATTCTTCGAGCGGTAGGGGACACTGTGACATTTAAAACCGATGATGATGTCATTAATGTTGTGTCATGGACTGAGAAAACTACTCTTATTGCGTCGAGAACTAGTACATATAAGAGTGCTTCAATACTCTTTTTTGAATAAATTTAATCTATTACTGTATATATAAATTCGTCATGGTCGGCACCCGCAGGAGGCGAGGCAAAAAGCAGTGTTGATGAAGTGGTTTTGATTAAATAAAGGCGTAAGGAATATCCTCTCACGCCGCCGCTAAATGAAAACAAACTTGTACCGCCACTTTTAAAGGCCGGATCGGCACCTGAAGATACTGCAAAAATCAAATAGGTTTTTCCACTTTCGACGGAAATAGTACCTTGTGCCCCTGTATACATCCAGTTAAGAGAATTCAAGTAATCAGCATCAATGCCGCTACCCAATTTTTTTACGACTGTATCAGCACCTGCCTCGTATGTAATATAAGGTTTTCCATCGTCACCGACATGAAAATCTATGATTTGCCCGCCGCCTTTTAACTGCGTCAAATTATTATTTAAAATAACTATACAAATATAAAACAATTTTACAATCTTATAATTCTATACTTACTTTAAATAATTAGAATTCCTTCTTCTGATTGGTTTCCATATACCCACAAAAATACCCACACCACTTTGTTCTGAAACGGTCTGAAACGGTCTAAAACGGCCTATACTGAATGATGTTTAAAATAAAAAAACGCTCTATATGCCATATTTACAGCATTTTCAGCGTTTTCAAGGGTTAAGCTATTCAATTAAAATAACAGCTCGTAGGGGAATCGAACCCCTGTTTCCGCCGTGAGAGGGCGGCGTCTTAACCGCTTGACCAACGAGCCATTCAGTAGCGCAATGCTCCAATTCAACATTAATTGCACATCACACTTACATATTTTAGTACAACTCTACAAATAATGCAAGCCTTTTTTCATTATTTTTCTTTATTATTTTCCCTTATTTCTGCATTGCTTTTATCTTTCAGCTTTATTAAGCAATGCGCATAAATGGAGCTTGTAGACACGATGCCAACGCAAACCTTTCGGATTGAAAGCTTTACCTTCTACTCTTATCAACTCTTATTTCACCGCCGCCTTTTCTCATTCGCCGCCTTCTTTAACTCCTCCAACGCCTCGCTAAAGTGCACGGAGTGCATGGTGGGATTTCCTTTAATCAAATTTCTCTGATAAAAACTCTTTAATCTTCTAAACTGCATACGGTGTTCTTTTTCTATACCGTATTTACTGCGCAGCTCTATAATTTCTTCCCTCACCTCATCGACAAATTCCGACGGGTTGATTCTCAGGCGTTCTTTTAAAGAACCGAATTTCGCCTCGATGCTTTCCATAAGCTCTTCCGCCCTCACGCTGTTTTCCTGCCTGCGGGCCTCAATCTCATCGCTGGCAACCGCAATAATAACATCCAGCCGCTTTTGAATCCGCTCCATCTCCTGCCGCGCCTTTTCCAGCCCGACAAGCACATCCCGCAGTTCCAGAGCCGCCTTGAAGGAAAGCGTAAAGTCAACGACTATGTAAAGACTTGTAAAAACTGTAAGCACCGTGACCACTGCAGACGGCAGTATATACAAAATCCGCTCGACGCCTTTATGAAGAAATTCCGTCATCAATATTGTTAAAAAACCCCACGCCACAGTGGAGGATAAGCAGATATGCCCTTTATAGTTAAACCGCTGATTGGAGTAATCCCAATAGCGCACCTTAAAGAGCGCTTCCATAAGCTCACCCGTCACCAGCTCCAGCGCGGTAGCGCCGATACACCCGGCAATATATGTGAAAAAAATGTTATCCTGAAAAGGCATAGAAACCACAAGCATCATAATCGCACCGCTTCCATATATCGGCAGAAAAGGCCCCCGCATAAAACCACGGTTCACAAACTTTCTGCTCTTTACAGAAACAAATGTAGATTCAAATATCCAACCGAAAAAGCAATATAAATAAAAGAAAAATAACCATTGAATGATGGAATACTGATACATTGTGATTTCCCTCCTTTTTTACATAAAACTAATAATCGGCTCCTTTGGAGTTTTTGTTTTCTCAATACTGAGGGCTTTGAGAATCGGGCCTTTCCCCCCGTAATCCTCAAAATATTCTTCCGCCACCTTGGCGGTCACTTTTATCCACTGTTTTTCCGCAAGCTCGCCGCACTTGTCATACTCGCAGGCAAAGCCGAGAAACGCCATATCCTCCGCACAGCAGGTCATTGCCATGCGTCCGGGCACAAAATACCCTTTAGGAAATTCCCTAGGCTTCAGCACCATCGCCGTAAATTGGATTGTTTTTCCAATATATCGTTCCAAATTATCAAGGCTATCCAGATACCAGATTCCATAACCCTCGTTATCTAATTCAATAACAGGCGCATCCAGACTATAAGGCAGGTCATCCTCGAAAATCTGATTTATTTCTCCCTGCGCGTCCTCAAAAATAATATCCGCCTGCTGGTTAATCGCCTTTACATTTCTTTTGTAAACGCTCAAATCTTCCACGTTATCGCAGCGGTTAAAAATAATCATTTCCGACTTCCGAAGCATTTCCGCCAGCAGAGACTTCATATTTGTAAAATACATGGGAAAAGTGGAGGCATCTATGGTTGTAATCTGCTGCTCAATCGTCCAGCGGGGCGGAAGCTTCATATTTTTAAAATTCCACATGCCGTTGTATTCTATAATGATGCGCTCCGGTTTGTATTTTTTTTCAAGCTCCGTCAAATGAGCGGGCGTAAACTCTTCCTCCTCCTCAATCAGAACAAGCTCGGTGCGGCTCTTTTTTAAAAGCGCCTCCTCGTATTCGTTTTCCCCTTCCTCACAGACGATTAAAAGGGTTTTTCCCTTCACCTGAAAATAAGGCTGTGCCAGCGTAAAGGAAATAAATTCTGTTTTCCCGCTTTCCAAAAAACCGTTAATAACGTAAACCGGCTTCATGCTATCCCTTCTTTCTGCCTTGCATAAAATAACCCGACGATAATTTTAACTGAAAAGCTCTCCAAGCGCGTCCTCTTTAAGCTCGGAACCAATCACGCAGAATTTACCGGTCACGTCAGGCTTACCCTCGCGCACATTACTTTCTCCCGGCACATAGTCAAAATAAATCCATCCGCCTTCCGCCCCGGCAACCATACCCTTTGCCCGAAGCACAAACCCATATTTGCTCTCCTTTTCAAGCTCTTCCAAAATATCGGAAATTCCTTCCTTTGTATAGGCCTTCGGTGTCTCCATTCCCCAGCTTGTGAACACTTCATCCGCATGATGGTGGCCGTGTTCGTGATGATGCCCGCAGCCGCACTCCTCGTCGTGGTGATGATGATGCTCATGTTCTTCTTCGCCGTGATGGTGATGGCTGTGCTCTTCTTCGTCGTGATGATGTCCGTGCTCATACTCTTCATGATGGTGATGGTCGTGTCCCTCCTCGTCATGATGATGCTCATGCTCTTCTTCGTCGTGATGGTGGTGGCCGTGTTCTTCCTCGTCATGATGGTGATGATGTTCATGCTCTTCTTCATCATGATGATGCTGTTCGTGCTCCTCCGCACCATGGCGATGGTGTTCACAGTCGCACTCCTCGCCGTGATGATGATGGTGATGTTCCTCTTCCTCTCTGTTCCGGTTTGCCTGCAGCTCGGCCATCATTTCCGCTTCCAAGTCTTTCGCGCCTTCAATAGCGGCCAAAATATCTTTTCCGTCCAATTCGTCCCATGGGGTGGTAACAATCGTAGCTTTTTCATTGTGTTCCCGAATCAGCTCTATACATTTATTTAATTTTTCCTCGGATATATTACCCGTCCGGCTTAAAATAATGGTGCCCGCATGAGCAATTTGGTTTATAAAAAATTCGCCGAAATTTTTAATGTACATTTTACATTTAGCGGCGTCCACAACCGCAACGGCGCTGTTGAGCGCAACCTCTTTTGTGTCTATCACATCCTGCACCGCTTTCATTACATCCGAAAGTTTTCCCACGCCGGAGGGCTCAATCAAGATTCTTTCGGGCTCGTAGGTGTGCATAACCTCTTTGAGAGAAGTCCCGAAATCTCCCACCAGCGAGCAGCAAATGCAACCGGAATTCATTTCCTTAATCTCAATACCGGCTTCCTTTAAAAAGCCGCCGTCAATCCCTATTTCCCCAAATTCATTTTCAATCAAAACAACCTTCGTATCGCTCAGAGCTTCCGCCAGAAGCTTTTTAATCAATGTCGTTTTCCCCGCACCTAAAAATCCTGATACGATATCAATTTTTGTCATTGCAATTCCTTCTTTCCTTAAAAATATATGTTCTTTTTTGCTCCGCATATATTATAATGATTGAAATGAAATAAGTCAAATGTAGGTTTTACTTCCGCAGCAGCCTCTGCCAAGCCGTTCCGCTTCTTTTTTCAATCCAAATGAAACACCGGCTGCAAATCAATGGAAACCGGGCTGTTGTCCGGGTTTGTCTCCATAATATCGGCCATAAAATCCCACCATTTCCGGTTGATTGCCGTGTCCGCTCCCGCGCTCCAAAGAGCCTCGTCCTCAATCTCAATGTACCCGAACAAGGTCAGCGTATCCCTGTCGAGAAAAATAGAATAATTTTTTCCCCCGTGCTCATGAATCATGTCTTTCATTTCCGGCCAAAGCTGGTTATGCCTCTTTTCATACTCGGCTTCCATTCCCGGATATAACTTCATTTTAAATCCTTTAATCATTTTCGTAATCCCACCTTTCTTTTTATTCCCGCAAGCAGCAATCTGCGGCTGTTTACGGCCATTTTTCAACTGGCGCATGGCCTATCCGCTCTTTAAAAAAGAGCTATTGCCATACGTTTTATCACTATCCAGCTTATCAAAATTATTTCTCCATGGCAAGCAAATACTCTCAATCTTTTGCAGGCATACTTCTCAATCTTTCTGCAGACGCGGCAGGTAAATCTTAAGTCCAATAAGCAGCGCTAAATCAATTACCACCGCAACCACCACCGACCACATTCCATAGACAATCCCGGCTTGCTGGGCAATTTTGCCTATTACGGTGGGCATGATGATGGAGCCAAAGCTTGCAAGGGTGAGCATAAAGCTCCACGCAAGCTGATACTTTTGGATAATATAGCCTGCAACGGAGACCGTTGTGGGATAAATGCCCGCCATGCTGAAGCCAAATCCCATAATGCCTACGACTATCATCCCCGCGCTTTTCCCAAAAAGAAGCACAAAGAAAAACAGCGCGAAACCAATTCCCATGACAACCAGCATATTTTCTTTTTTTACCTTGGTTGACAGCCACGCAACGGTCAGCCTGCCCGCCAAAATCATAATCCAAAGCACGCTCGCCATAATCTGGGAAAGAGCCGGGCTCAAAAGGCCTGAATCCTCAAAATATGTAATCAGCCAGCCGATTACTCCCTGTTCCGCGCACAGATAGACAAACAAAACCGCCGTGCACAACAAAAAAAGCGGCTCCTTGAAAAACTGGTATTCCCCTCCGGTTTTTTCTCTCTTTTCCGCCTTTTTCATCTTTTTTATTTTTTCTGCTTCTTCATTTTTTATAGGCATAAAAAAGTAAAGCAGCCACACGAGAATTCCCATTGCCAGCATGAAATAGCAAATATAAATCCAATACTCCGCATTAAACGAGGTTGCCAGCGTCAGCAACAGAGGAAACAGAAAAGCCCCTGTTGCAAACATAGCGTGGAGCCCGTTGATTGCCCACGCCTTGCCGGGCGCTAAGCCGTTAATATTCGTGTTATTAAAATTGCTGGAAGCCCCTCTTGCAAGTCCGGTTAAAAGGAAAGCCAGAAGCAACGCCGGACGATTTTTACCAAATATCATGATACAAAAAGATATGAAAAACAAACTTTCAAACAAGAGAATACTCCGCTTTCTCCCTACCCTAACGGCAAGTACCCCCGCTAAAAAACCGGCCGCCAAATTCCCCACGGAATGGATGCTCACAAGCAGGCCGCTAAAGGCATAATCCAGCCCTTTCGCCTCCCTAATAAAAGGAAGCAGCGAGCCGATAGACAGAGCCAACATTCCGTTAATTAAAAACGCCCCATAGCTGAAAAGAAACGGCTTCTTTTTCTCCTTATCTAAAAATTTAATCATGATTTAACACCTTATCCTCTCCTGTACTGGTAAGAGTATAGCACAGATAAAGAGGAAAGTCATCAGAGATTTTGCGCTCTGCATCATGCTTTGTTTCCCGCTCTGCGCCGCTTTTTGTTTTTCGCTTTGCACAGTCTTTGTGCGTTTGGCATCATTCTTTGCAGCATTTAGGCTTTATGCTTTTATGTCATTCTCTTTTTGTGTTTTTGTGTCATTCTCTTTTTCTCCTTTTTCTTCATTCTCTTTTTTCCTGCGGAGTTCTCTCTGGTGCTGTTGCAGTTGAATATTTAATTCGTTTATCTTCCGCAAAAGCTCCTGCCGCTTTTTCATTTTTTCCTCCGAGCTAAGCTCGTCGTCCGTGGAAACCTCCTGCAATTTTTTCTGCGCATCGGCAATCTGCTTTTGAAGCTTTCTGCTATATGCGTCGGAAACTTGCTCCATTCCCATATTTCCGCCCTGTGCTGCTCCGTTTACTCCTTGAATCTGCATTTTTTATCCTCCTTTATCATAAGCATCACACTTAAAACAAAAATATTTTCCCTCTGTAAAACATCAATTTCACCTAAATACTGCTGCGCTACCTTTCGGATATTTACCAGCCCAAAGCCATGCCCGCCCCTAACCTTGGAGCTTTCCGGCAAGCCGCTCTCCCTGTTCAAAGACAAGCTTCCCGCAAAAGGATTTGTAATTTCTATCATATAAGCGTTTTTCTGCCGCCATGACCTTATGCGGACATAGGGCCTGCTGCCATGCCCGCCATTCTCTGCAATTGTTTCTTTCGCGGCGTTTCCCGCTGCCTCCAATGCGTTGTCGATTCCATTATTTAAGATAACGCTGACGTCGAAGGCGTTGATTCCCGTCCCTTCGGGATAATGAAAATCACAAAGGAAATCAACACCCATTTTCTGCGCTTCCTTTTTCTTTTCTGTTAAAATAACATCCGTTACTGGATTGCCTGTCTTTATTTCATCGCTGCTTTCACGCAGCTTTTCCTTAAATTTTAGCAGGTATTCCTCCGCCTGTTGACGCTCGTTTTTATGCAGGAGGGCTTCCAGCGTCAAAATATGATTGCCTATATCATGCTTTAACCCCCGAATATCGCTGTAAACGGCTTCCAACTGGCCGATATGCTTTTTCATGTCCTCCATCTGACCTGCCAAAACCGCGTTTTCTTTTTCCCGCCGATAACCTTCCTTAATTTTCTGGTATAAAATAACCGTGGTAATCACCGCCGGACAGACCGCCGCCTGATATAAAGCTTTTAGCCACAGGTATTGGGAATAAACATTCCAAATATAATGCTCAAAGGTTCCCAGCCATGCGTTGGAAAAAAATTGAAAGGCCCAATATCCTGTAAAAACCAGTAGCGGTGTCGCCAGCATAAGAGCCAGCTCTTTCCCGGTCATGTTTTCCTTTTTGCCGACATACACCTTATTTACCGCCCCAATAAGGGCCGACATAATCGCAAAATATAAAACCGCGTACAAAAGCTCCGTTCCCGCAAATACTCCTAACTGCAGCCAATGACGCCTCTGGACATAAGGCTGATATACGGTTTTTTCAAATATAAAAAATCTGAAAATATTGGCTACCCCGGCCGCCGCCCAATCCAAGAGGAACATGGTTATCACAAGAAACAGCTTTTGCCTTCGATTGCGGCGGTCAACAAAACACATAACCATAAGCGCCGCCAACGCGCCGATTCCATATGCAATTGTGCCGTCCATCTCCCATGGAACGCAGTAAAGCGCCGCCATTACCGCAAAGTAAGCGATACCTAATATTTTTACATAACTTCTGTTATTTAAATAAGGCTTTGCAAATCGGCAAAACAAACAGCTGGCAAGCACGATGTGCGCCATTCCCGATATCCATGATATTATCGCCCAATATTTCTCCATATCCGCCACTTTTAATTTCCGTCAGCTTTCCTCTGGTTATATCTCAAATACTGTTTTACAAATTCCGTATATTTTTTCTTTGCGATAAGAGCCGTTCCCTTTTCCAAAAAAACCGTCGAGGCGTCGTATTTCAACACATACTTAAAATGAATCAGGTAGGCCCTATGACAGCGAAAAAAATCCTGCCCCAAACGTTTTTCTAAATCGGCCATTCTTCCATAACATTCAATCTCTTCCTCCGTCGTGTGAAGCACAAGCTTCCGGTTAAAGACCTCGGCATAGACAATATCCCCGCAGGATACCTTTATATGAATACTTCCCGACTTTATCAGCAAATAATTTTCCTTCCGCTCCGATGGATTTTCCTCAAAAATGCTATTCTGCTTCCGATATTGCTCCACCGCCCGGCTTGTCACTTCCGCAAATTTTTCATCGGTAAAGGGCTTCACCAGATAGTGAAAGGCGCCCACGTCAAAAGCCTGAAACACATAATCCTCCAAGGCCGTCACAAAAATGAGAATCGTCCTTTCACTGTAAGCGCGCAGCCTGCGTGCCGCCTCCATCCCGCCTATTCCCGGCATTTGAATATCCAAAAACAAAATATCCGGCTCTTCGCCTGACGAGAGCAGTTCCTCCCCGTCCGCATAAAAACAGAGATTTGCTTCCGGGTACAGCTTCTTTATTTTCACCGAAAGTAAATCTCTTATTTCCTTTTCGTCATCGCAAATTGCTATCCGCATTTTTGTTTCCTTTTCCATCTTCAACTTTTGTTCTTTCGCGGGATACACAGTCAAAAACGCTGCGGAAAACTAACGACAGCAACTTGCCGCGCGGCAAAGCCGCTTGAATGTTTCCCTTGAAAGACTTTCTTATCTTTCTACCAGCATATCACATTTTGCGAGCAGGGAATGATGGAATGTTGTGGAACGACTGATTTTTGATGTGAAATTTAGATTTTATATTTTATTTTTATACTTTTAAATCTTTACACCTTGCACACATCCACCCATTCCGCCTCCCCGGCGTACTTCTCCAGCTCCGGTATTGTAAGCTCTATTGCGCTGTTAGAGCTGCCGCAGGCGGGATAAACCGTCTCAAAACGTTTTAAGGACACGTCCAGATACACCTTCACGCCCTCCTTCACCGCAAAAGGGCACACACCTCCCACGCCGTGGCCCGTCAGCTCCTCTACATTATCGTGAGAAAGCATTTTAGCCTTTGTGTGAAACCGCTCCTTATATTTGTGATTGTCTATTTTAGCATCCCCTGCCATACAAATTAAAACCACCTGCTCGCCCGCCATAAAAGAAAGGGTTTTTGCAATCCTCTGGGGCTCGCAGCAAAGGGCCGCGGCGGCCAGCTCCACCGTAGCGCTGGATACGTCAAATTCCTGTATCTTATCTTGTATTCCGTATTTCTCAAAATATGCTTTTACTCTTTCGATGGACATGATTCCTCCTCATTTCTGCGCTGCTTTTTTATATTTCAGCTTTGCTGAAATATTGCGCATAACGGAGTTTGTGGATGCAGCGCAGACACAAACTCTTCGGAGTGAAAGATTTATCTTTCACTCTCCTCCTTTTAGCCGCTAAACTTTATCCAGATTCAGCATACAGCACCCTTGACGGAATGTCCAGCAAGAAATTTAAGCTTCCTTCGTCACCACTGGCAGTCTCGCCCCCAGCCTGCAAAGCAGCTCGTTGCTGATGCTGTCCGCCTGCCGCGCTATAAAAGGAGCGGACAAAATTTCTCCAACATTTTCTTTTTCAATTTCTTCCTTGACTTCTTCCTTAATTCCTTCCTCCGTCTCCTCCCCCGTTCCAATTAGCGTCGCTACGTCCCCGCAGGCTGTGTCCGGCGCGTCGGTCACATCGACGGTCACATGGTCCATACAAATACGGCCAATAATCGGAACCAGCTTCCCGTTCAGAAAAACCCTGCAATCCTTTCCGGATAAGCCTCTTGGAAATCCGTCGCCGTATCCCACCGGGAGAACGGCCATTTTTCCGTCCCGCTCCGCCTGATACGCCCTTCCGTATCCCACATAATCCCCTTTTTTTATGGAACGCACAAGGATAACCCGGCTCTTTAAGGAAAGCACAGGCCGCAAATCCGGCTTTATCAAAACGCCCTTTTCTATAGGAAACTCCATAGAATTTTCCATAGGATTTTCTGCAAAGCTTTCCAAAAAACTTTCTGTGGAATTTCCCGTTATCTCCTCCGCCATGTCAATCGCCCCGTACATGGCAATTCCAATCCGCACGTAATCGCAGGAAATTTCAGGATAATTTAAAAGGCCGTAGCTGCTTTGAATATGCAGGGCCGGTATGTCAATCCCCTCCTTTTCAAGCCAATCTATGAGACTGTAAAATCTCTCTATCTGCTTTTTGGTAAAAGCTGCATCCTCCGCCGCACTTCCGTCGCTGCAGCTTAAGTGGGTAAAAATTCCACGCACTTTTATATTTTTCATGGAAAAAATTTTCTTCACCTTGGAGTGCTCCTCCCAGCCAATTCCAAGCCGATGCATCCCCGTATCAATTTTAATGTGAGCCTTCACGGCAGTTTTTTGCTTATTTAAAAGAGAGGCGTACTCAAAGCTTATAAGCGTCTGGGTCAAATTGTACTTTTTCAGCTCCGCCGCCCGGTGAACCGCGGTGTATCCCAAAATCAATATCTCGCCCCTGACGCCGTATTTCCGAAGCCGTATCCCCTCGTCAATCGTCGCCGCCGCATAGGCTCTGATTCCCATTCTGTCCAAATGGGTGGCAATTTCAAAGGCTCCGTGTCCGTAAGCCTCAGTTTTTACCACGGCCATCATTTTGCATCCCTCCGGCATCATTTCCTGCAGCCGCCTTACGTTGTGCTCCAGATTTTTCAGATTTATCTCCACATAAGCCCTGTCTGTTTCAGCCTGACGCCGCTTTCTTTTTCCTGCGGGCTTGTCCCACAAAGCGGCAACTAGCGCGCCAAACACCACAGAAGCCACACAAACCGCAAGATAATGCGCAAGACTGTTTTCCACCAAAAGCCCCTCTAGGTGGGCCAGCTTTGCAAAAAGCCGCACCGCCACAATCATCATCGGATGGATAATATAAATCGACAGCGACAAGGTTCTGATGTTCCTCCGCCTTTTTCCCCTAAAGCACAGCAGAAAATGAAATAAGAAATACAGGCAGGGCGGCAGAAAAACATACATACTGTCGTGACGCTGCACGCCGGCGTTGTGCAAAACCATAGCTTCCGCGAACATCAATGCAAGGCTTATTCCAAAGCCGCAGAAACTGCTTACCGGCGTTAAATTTTTTCTGCAGTCAGCTTTTCTTTTGCTACCGCTTGACCCGACCTCCTCCGCAATCCTCCCGCCCAAAACAAAAAACACAGGCGCAAAGAAAATCCCATTCCTTGTGTAATCGCATATCTGAAACAGCAATCCGTAAAACTCCCGCAGAACGGGAATTTTTTCTGCAATCCCATAGTAGCTGTCCCCAAAAAGCCCCACAAGGTACAAAAGGGCCGTCGCTGCCAACGCTTTCCTATAACCAAGCCGCTTTACCAGATACCAAGCAACCGCCCCGCCCGCCATGGACGCCGGAAGATACCACAAATGATACAGCGTGCCTTCAAACACAATATCCTTTATCAAATTGGGCAAAAAATTTTCCTTTTGAAAGTAGCCGTTATATAAATTAATCGGCAGATAAATCAGCATCGCCGCCCCGTAGAGCTTTACCGTTTTTGTCTCGAAATCCGCCAGCTTTTTGTTGTCGCGGGTATATCTGGAAATCAGGAAAAAGCCCGACGTCATAAAAAAGAAGGGAACGCCAACGCGGGCGATAATCCGCGTTAAGATAAAGTCTCCCGTAGGGCTGAAAGACCCAAGGGGCGAGGTGTGAATCGCCACAATCAAAAAAGCCGCAATCAGCCTAAAGTAATCAATGCCCGTATAAGATTTTTCTCTGCCGCTCATCCGTTTTCCCTCCAAATTGTTGTTCCGCTATTCCTTCCAAATTGCTATTCCTTTTCTTCCAAATCGTCACAACAAATCCATCCAAATTGTTACCGGAAATCTGGTAAATTTCCTTTTCCGGCATCGTTATTCGGGTCTGCTCCCCCTCCGCCGGGACATAGTAAATTTCAATTCCCGCTCCCTTATCCCGCCTGTAAATCAGCCGGTTTCCCTCCCGGTAAGCCTTGATAAATTCCGTGTACTCTTCCAGCGAAAGGCCCCGCTCCGCCATGATTTTAGAATGGGGATAGCCCACATAGCGGAAATGCCAAGGTTCCTGCGCGATTCCCGTTACCGCCTCTTTTTCCTTCGTGTAACGCTCCACAAACCCGTAATTGGGGGCCTCCCTCCTAAAGCTTCCGCAAATCCCCTCATAGGGAAAAGCGGGACGGATAAAATCAATTTTCTTTAAATTCAGCCCCAAATCAATGGCAAGCCCCGTCTGGTGCTCGCTGTGGTTGGGAAGCGCCACGTATTTTTTTGTAAACTCCTCCCCATTTTCCTTTAGGGAATCCCGGTATATGGCGGTCTGCTCTTTCAGCGAGCGGTAGCCGCTCACGGGCACTATCAGATTTTCCGACGCGATTTTTTTCAAAATATGCCGCAGGGCGTTCGCCGCATCGTGGCTCATGAGAATTTTCGGGAAAAGGCTGTCTGCCGGAACAAACCCCGATTCCATTTCCTCCTTTAATGGAAAGTCCGCGTTCACCAGCAGCAGATTCCCATAGTAAATTTTATTCCTCTCAAGGACAATTTTTTCACTCATTTGCATATAATCCTATCAGCTTGTCCAACATTTCCGGGAAGGACAAGCCGATTCCTTTCATCATATTTGGGTAACGACTGTGAGCGGTAAAACCGGGAATCGTGTTTACCTCGTTAAAGACAATCTCTCCCGACGGGGTCAAAAACATATCCACTCTGGCAAAGCCCGAACACCCCAGCGTCCTATATATGATTACCGCCGCTTCTCTTATCCGCCTTTCCGTATCCCCGTCAATCCTCGCAGGCATATGGATTTTTGAGGACTGGAGGGTGTACTTTTCAGTGTAATCAAAAAATCCTTTGGATAGCTCAATCTCGTCCACTCGGCCAACGGTCAGCTCTTCCCTTCCAAAGATGGCGCAGCCCACCTCAAACCCCTCCACAGCTTCCTCCAAAATCACTTCCTCGTCGTGGGCAAAAGCCAGCTCTATGGCGGCCTCAAGCCCTTGCCGCTCCTTTACCTTGGTTATCCCAAAGGAGGAGCCCGACCGCACAGGCTTTACAAACAGCGGATAGGAAAGCTTTTCTTCCGCTTCCCGCAAAGCCTTTTCCTTCCCAAACCTGCCAAACGTTACGGATTTAGGAACGGAAATTCCCGCAAGGCTTACCAGCCTATGGGCCCTGTCCTTGTCCATACAAAGGGCGGAAGAGAGCGCGCCGCACCCTATCACCGGAATTCCCGCCAGCTCAAACATGCCCTGCACCGTCCCGTCCTCCCCGTTTTTTCCGTGAAGCACGGGGAAAACCAAATCCACTTCCATAAAGCCATGCCCGTCCCCTATAGAGCCATAACCATCCCGCATAAAGCCGTGCCCATTTCCCACAAAGCCATGCTCATTCCTTGTAAAGCCACGCTCATTCCTCGCAAAGCCGTGCCCATTCCTTGTAAAGCCACGCTCATTCCCCGCAAAGCCACGCTCATTCCCCGCAAAGCCACGCTCATTCCCCATAGGGAACAGAAAGCCTCTCCTCTCAGGATTTAAGGAAAAGGCGACGGGCCGCAGGTTTTCTTTATCCTCCGCCCACGTTCCCTCTGAAATATTCCCGCAGGCCCCGCCGTAGTGATACCACTTTCCGCTTCTTGTAATTCCAATGGGAAGAATATCAAACATATCCCTGTTTATATTTTCCAGCACCGCGGCGGCGGACTGCAGCGACACCTCGTACTCCGTGGAATTTCCGCCAAAAAGGACGGCGATTTTCTTTTTCCTCATAATATCTCCTTTCAATCGACGCCTTGTAATCACTTGCAAACAAGTAAAGAGCAAGTAAAAAAGCAAGTAAAGGAACAAAAGCAACAGCAAAAACAAACAAAAAACAAAGAAGCAAGCAAAAACAAACAGCAAACAACAGCTTCCCCTACTGCCACAGAGAGCGCGCTTCACACAAATTCTTCTGCGCGCTCCGCACAAAAAAACGCCCCTGCTTTGCATACAATCATTGTATCCAAAACAAAAGCGTTCTTTCTCTCTTTCCTCTTAAAAGATTCCGTTATTTTCCCGCGGAAATTCTTACGATTTTCCTAAGAGATAGGAAGGGTTACCGTAAACTCCGTCACTTCCTCCTTGCTCTCCGCCGCGATGGTTCCTCCGTGGAGCGTCACAATCTGCCTTGCGATTGCAAGCCCAAGCCCCGCGCCTCCGCCGCCCGTTCCGCGGGAGCTGTCCAGCCTGTAAAACTGCTCAAATATCCGTTCCAGCTTGTCCGCCGGTATGGTATCTCCATGATTTTTAAAGCGGACGACCGCCTTTTCCCCCTGCAAATCCGCCGCTACAAAAATTTCTGTGTCTGGGTAGCTGTAAAGCGCCGCATTGCGCAGAAGGTTGTCAAAGACCCGCTGGAGCTTGTCCCCGTCGCATTTCAGCATAATCTCCTCTTTTGCCTCAAGCCTGCAGTCCAAATTTTTTTCCTTCAGCATAGGCCCGAACTCGTAAATCGTCTGCTGAAGCATACGGGTGAGGTTGACTTTGCCGTACTGCAGGGTAATATCGGACAAGTTAAACTTTGCAATCTCAAAAAACTCGTTAATCAGCTCCTCAAGCCGCTCCGCTTTGCCAAGAGAAATGGCAAGGTATTTTTCCCGAAGCTCCTCCGATATCTGCTTTTCGTCGCACAAAAGATTGAGATACCCTATCACGGCAGCAAGGGGCGTCTTTAAATCGTGGGCAAGGTACATAATCAAATCATTTTTACGTTTTTCTGCCGCCAGCATATCATTTTTCTGCCGCTCGATGGTATGCTTAACAGTATTCATTTTTCTTTCTAGGGGAAACATCTCATCGGACAAGGATATCTCCCCCGAATTATCCTCCAAAAGCCTGTCAAGCCCCCCGTTGATTTCCTCAAAATATCTTGTAAACCACTTGAGATATATCTGAAAGATAATCAAAAATACCAGAGCAATCACAAGCAGTATAATGGGTTCCTGATACCTGCGGACGGTATTTATATAAAGCTTAAAGGCCGCCTCATAATCTATCCTAAGCGCTTTTTGAAAAAAGAATATCGTTCCCTCGGCAAGCTTCCCGCTCAACAGAAAATTATAAATCAAAAAAGGAGCTGAAACTCCTATCAGCCCCATGAGAACGGTGTGCATAAAAATTTTTGTCCGAAACTGCTGAAATTCTTTTCCTTTGCGAAACGCGTTATTTTTCAATGGTATACCCCACTCCCCACACGGTTTTTATAAACTTTGGATTCTTGGCGGGCTCCTTCATCTTTTCGCGCAGCCTGCCGATATAGGCCATAACCGTGTTATTGCCGTTTAAATATTTTTCGCCCCACACATTCTCAAATAATTCCTCCGATGAAACCACCGTCCCCTGATGCTCGCACAAATACCAGAGAATAGAAAACTCGATAGGCGTCAGTTGCAGCTCTTTTCCAAACAAACTGCACTTATGGTTTTCCCGATTGATTGTAAGCCCCCTGATATCAAACTCGCCGGACTTATCCGCGCCGCTCTCCGCAGAATGGTTGTAGCGCGTATACCGCCGAAGCTGCGTTTTCACTCTGGCGGCCACCTCCAAAGGGTTAAAGGGCTTTGTGATATAGTCGTCCGCGCCGATGGCAAGGCCCATGATTTTATCCACGTCCTCCCCCTTGGCGGTGAGCATAATCACCGGATAATAAAATTTTTCCCTGATTTTCCGACAGATATAAAAACCGTCCATATCAGGAAGCATCACGTCCAGTATCACCAAGTCCAGCTCCGTCTCCTCGATACATTTCAAGGCGTCCCTTCCATTATAATACTTGTACACTGCATATCCGTCATTTTTTAGATAAAGCTCCACCAAATCGGCTATCTCTTTTTCATCGTCCACAATTAAGATACGTTCGTTCATTTTCCGCTCCTTGCTATCATTTCTATTTTACCGGAAGCAGAACCGCCGTTTATTCATTTGTTCTTAAAGTATTCCTCTGTTTTTCCACGGATTTTCTTACGATTTTCTTAAGAAGCTGACCCCAAAGCCTCCCCAGCCGTGTCCGCCGCCCGCATAATCCTTTTCCATTTTTTCGTGAAAAAGTAAGCCAGCATACAAACCATCCCAAAGGTAAAGCTGATGGGGAAGCAGGCCATAATATAAGTTCCGTTGATAAACCGCCCAATCAAATAGGCGCTGGGTATACGCACCACCCACAGCATCATAATGTTGACGATAGTGGGATACTTTACCTCCCCCATGCCGTTTACAAAGCTGATAATGCCGTTAAACACTGCAAAAGCCCAAATGGAAGGCAATACCACCTGAATATAGAGGGCCGCCAAATCCAGCACCGCCGCGTCCTTTGTGAAAAATCCCAAAATCGGGCGGCAGAAAAACGTCACAACCAGCCCCAAAATCAGGGTACAGAGGCCGGAATAAAAAGGAATTATTTTTGCTCCCCTTTTCAGCCTCTCATAGTTCCTGCTTCCAAGATTCTGCCCGGAAAAAGTGGTTGCCGCCGAGGAGAAGGAGCTGATTGCAACGTTTCCAATTCCCGTAACCTTGGTTGCCACGGAGCAGGCCGCCATAAAGGTGGAGCCCTGAGCGTTTATCATGGACTGCATCAGCACATGACCCACGGAATAAATGGAATTGTTAAGCCCAAGGGGCAGACCCACTCGGATAATGGAGTGCAGCATGTCCCTGTCAAGCCGTTTCGGCAGCGGATTGTATTCCAGCTCAGGATACTTTTTTTTGATATAAAAAATACTGAAAACCCATGAACAGTACATCGCCAGAATTGTCGCCAGCGCCGCCCCGGCCACGTCCATGCCAAGCCCCGCCACAAAGACAATATCCAATATAATATTTATCACGCAGGATATCATCAAAAACAGCAGGGAAGCGCGGCTGTCTCCCACTCCCCGCAAAATCCCCGCATTCATATTATAACCCATATTTCCCAGCGTACCGAAAAAGATAATGCGCAGATAGGACACCGAAAGCCCAAAGGCGTCCTCCGGCGCCTGCATGAACCGCAAAAGAAAAGGCCCAAGAACAAAGCCCGCTATTGTCAGCGGAACTGCGCACAAAAAAAGGAACGCGGAGGACGTATCCACCAGCCTTTTCAGGCTCTTTGCATCGCCGCTTCCGGTGTACTGGGACACCAGAATGGACACGCCGGTTCCGATTCCAAGAAAAATGCACAGAAACACCTCCACGGGCTGCGCGCTTGTGCCCACGGCCGCCAGCGATACTGAATTACAGAAATTGCCGATGACAAGCGTATCAACCGTATTATAAAGCTGCTGCAAGATGTTTCCAATGCAGATTGGCAGGGCAAACAGCGCCACCAGCTTCATAATGGGGCCCTTCGTCATATCGATATTTTTTGACGTATGCATATTGGGATGTCCTTCTTTCCTCTGAAAAGATTTTTTAAGGCTTTTCCTTGCTTAACCCAATATACTCCTTTTCTCAAATAAAAGCTACTGAATTATTTCTTTTAAACTTTTATTTTTTTAACTTCTTTAAAAAATTTCCGTGGGGCTCTTATTTAACCCTTTATAGTTCCAATATTCCCGTTTTCGTCCAATTGGACGCAGCAGCTTCTCGTCATTTGGTACAGCATAGGATTGTATCCGTAGGAAGCCGCAAGGATATTGTTTACCTTGTCGTAATTACTTTTCCATGACTGAACCTTATCCATGATTTCTTTTTTATACTCCGGGTCGGCGTCCATTTTCTGCTGCAGCTTTTCGGGAATAACTACCACCATGCCGCCAAACTGGCTTTCGCTTGCCGCTGCACTACTTTGCGATGCGCTGCTCTCGTCCGCTATACCGTTTTTGCCCGCTGTCACGCTATTTTCGCGCGTTGTGCCGCCTGCCTGCGCCGCCGCGTTTGACAGACTTCCGCTCTTCCGCCATGCGCTCCACCTGCCCGTCAAGTTTCCGGCTGCCGTATTACCCGCCGCCGCACTGGTTCCCGACAAACTTTTAGTTCCGGTTCCCGCGTACTTTTTGTAAAAGGCGGAGGCCAGCGCGTTGCTCGCGGCCATTCCTCCAACTCCGCTCACCTGCGAAAAAATATTGGAAAAAGGCAGGCTGCCCGTGCTCCCGGTCATTCCTAAAGTCCCCGTGCCATATGGGCTTAAACCGCTATACATGCCCAACCCGCTATAGGAGCCCAGCCCGTTATACGAGCCTAACCCGTTGTACGAGCCTAACCCGTTGTAAAGGCCTAGTCCGTTCCATAGTCCCAGCATATTTAAATCCATTTCCTTCCCTCGTTTCCGCGCCGCTTTTATGGCTCTGCTTTGCTGAGCCAACGCGCATCAATATATTACAAAACATCACCTGGCTGTTTTTTATATCGGCAGAAATATTTTATAAATCAGGGAAATGGAATGAACTCTCGTTATGTGGGAATGAATTGTTAAAAGCAAAAATAGAGCCAGGTGACCGCTTGGGACGCCCGGCTGATTAAGCTGATTCGTTTTTGTGTTTATGCATTTATGCGTTTTTGTCCATTTTCAGTTGTTTGACCTCTTCGAGAGGAAGCCCGGCATATTCAGCAATTTTTTCAAGCGTCAATATACCGTCCGTCAGCATCCTTTTTGCGGAAATTATTGCTCCTTCTTTCAACGTCTGATTCCTCATATCTTCCATAGCCCGGCACATAATTTCAATTCCCTCCTTACTCTCTTTGAAAAATCTCACCCTATCCGCCAAGGTTCCGTAATACATATCGTCCGCGTTTGTGCAGGAAAAGTCATGCATTAGCTTTCCGATTGGCGTATCCCCGCGGTAAGCGCCGTTGACATACAGTATATGCGAACCATCCTCAAATTTTTCACCGGTTCCTAAAAAGCAGCGCTCAATCGGGTAAAGCGGCAGGCCTTTTCCCATGATATCATTTTCCGTAATAAAAATCACCCATGTTTCTGGCAGCTTATCAAAATCTTCCCCTTTTCTCAAAAGGTTTATATCCATCATGCTGCTGTTATATCTCGCTCTTTTTCTTCCGGCTCCCTTATCGGAACGCTGTATTTCCACATTCAGCTTTGCCCCGGTACTGTCCGTGGCCAGAATATCAAACCGCACGGAACGGTTCAAAAGGTTCTCCACAAATACCTGCGTGCGCACATTTAATACTTTTAAATCCGCCTTTTCCAGCACAATCTGCAATACCAGCTCTATGCTTGCCGTATCTTCCTCAAAGCATTTTGTGAGAAAATCGTCGTCAAGCAGGCGGAAGCCCTGCAACCGCTGTAAATCTTCCTGATGCTTTTGGTCTAACCGCTGTGTTGCCGCCAATTTCCCTACCTGCTTTCCTCTTTATTTTGGTATCTTTATCGTACCATAATCCTTTTGCCCTTTCAAGCCAAAACAATTCTCCATTGCCAAGCCAAAGGCAGCTCTGCACTATCAGCAATGAATTCAAAAATCCTTCATGCTTCTTGCGAAAAACCTCCGTCTATGGCATAATACAGGCATATACTTTATAAAAATAATTCCCAATACAGAGACGGCAAATTTATCCGGGAAACGGCTGCCTGAAAATAAAGTATAACGTATTAGGGGGGTAAGTTTATGAAAAAATTTATAATACAAAGCATTGCTTTTATCCTTTGCTTCATAACGGGTATTACCTTTTTTAAAATGCCCGCTGTTGCCGCCGATAAAGCAATGCTCGAAAGCAATCCAAATACCACGGCTTTGTTTACCACCGGCGCAGTCAACGCGTCTTATGCAGCAAAAGCCAAAGAGGAACTGAGGCAGGACGATACGGGCGTAACCCTTGTAACCCAAGACAACACGGACGCCTACAACGATTTTGACGCGATTCTCGACACAACGGCAAGAACGGTGCGCGTCGGATACTATGACGGCAACGAACCCGCATTTCAAAACGGTTTTTCCGACGACGTGCGTAAATCGGGATACGCATACGATTACTATCAAATGCTGGCTTCCTTTGCGGGATGGAAATACGAGTATGTGTACGGAAGTAAAGAGGAAATATGCCAAATGCTTATGGACGGCGACGTGGATATCATGGCAGGCGCGTATAAAACCTCCGGCGTCCTTGCCGATAAAGTTAATTTCTCAGCAGCGGACATGGGGCTTGACGACAACAGGTACTTTGCCGTCGCGAAGTCCAATACCTCGCTGCTCAACGAATTAAATTATGCAATGGAGCAAATTGACACGTTGTTTCCGACATTTACCCTTGAATTATATCAAAAATATTACACTAAATCGTCCCTCCTATCTTTATCTGAGCGCGAGGAACAGTGGTTAATTGGAAAAAACACGCTGATATTCGGGTATACGCGCCACCACCTGCCGTTTTCAGGCCAAGACGGGGACGGCAATCCCATCGGGCTTGCAGGCGAGCTTGTACGCTCCATTGAGGAATTTACAGATATAGAAGTTGTTCCTGTTTGTTTCGATTATACCGCGGATTTAGAGGAGGCTTTGAAAAATAAGACCGTGGATATCGGTTTTCCAATGTACGCCGATTTATGGCTTGTCGAAAATAAGGGCTTGCGCCAGACCGAGCCCATTGTTGCGGATCGGATGATGATTATTTATCATGGCGAATATACAAACAATCTCACCTCCCGTATGTCCGTTTCCAAAACATCCCTTGGACTGCAGGAATATTTAGCAAATAACTATCCCTCTTCCGTTATAACGGAATACGAGACTTTTGATGCGGCGATAGATGCCGTGCGCTCCGGCAGAGAAAAGTGTATCATAGGATATTCAAGTATATTACAGCGTATCCTCAGCGGTTATGACGATACCAATGAACTTAATATAAGCTATCTCGATAAAACCGAGGAGCTTTGTCTGTTAGTCAATCAGGATAACAGCATTTTAGCCGTCATACTGGACAAAATGATAGAACAGATGAACAATGAAGTGATAACGGGTACGCTGCTGCAATACGCAAGCATTGACAGACACGCGCTTACATTTATGGATTTTTTTAAGCGGTACGCCTATCTTTTTGTAATCGTGCTTGTTGTATTTTTTGCCGTGCTTGCGCTGACCTTTGCTTTTTACATAAAAAAATCCCGCGCATACAACCGGCAGCAGGCCCAAATGCAGGTTTCGCTTAAAAATGCCCTTGATATGGCGGATTCTGCAAATAAAGCAAAGACAAACTTTTTGTCGAGCATGAGCCATGATATCCGCACCCCCATGAACGCCATTGTGGGAATGACGGATATTGCCAAAAAACACACGGACGACAAGGAAAAATTAGACGACTGCCTTGATAAAATAACGCTGTCAAGCCAGCATCTTTTAACGCTCATAAACGACGTCCTTGACATTTCCAAAATAGAAAGCGGCAAATTCACCCTTGCCCCGATTAACTTTTCACTGCGCAAAATAGTGGAAAATCTTGTCAATATTGTGCGCCCTATGATAAAGTCCAAGGCTCAGGAATTCGATGTGCATATTCACAGCATAGACTGCGAGATACTGTACGGCGACGAGCTGCGCATCAGTCAGGTGTTTATCAATATTTTGAGCAATGCGGTCAAATATACGCCGGAGGGCGGCAAAATCATACTTGACTTGTACGAGGAGCACACGGACCATCAAACGATACGGCTTACCTATATTGTCAAGGACAACGGAATCGGCATGAGCCATGAATATATGGAGCATATGTTTGATGCGTTTACCCGCGCCGACGACAGCCGTACCAACAAAATACAGGGCACGGGGCTTGGACTGGCAATCGTAAAACAAATGGTCACGCTTATGAACGGCACGATTGACTGCGAAAGCAAACCGGATGAAGGGACGACGTTTACGGTAAAGCTTGAACTGCCCATAGGCGAGGACGACGGTCTTGTCTACACGCTTCCGCCTATAGATATCCTGCTTGTGGATGATGATGAAATATTCCTTACCATTACGGATCACGTTATAAAAGAGATGGGCGCAAAAGCGGAAACAGCCTGCAGCGGCGAAAAAGCTCTTGAGCTCGTCAAAAAACGGCACGAAGCAGGCAGCGATTACGCCGTCGCCATGGTCGATTGGAAAATGCCGGAAATGAGCGGCGCGCAGACTGTACGCGCCATGCGCGATATTGTGGGCGAAAATACAGCTATCATACTTGTAACCGCCTATGATTGGTCGGATATTGAGGAGGAAGCAAATAGCAGCGGCGCAGACGGATTCATATGCAAGCCTTTGTTTAAGTCCTATTTGTCCGAAAGGATTGGAAGCGCGCTTAAAATTGAAAAAGGAGAAAAAATTACCGCGGAGGCTAAAAACGACGACCTCAAGGGACTGCATGTACTTGTGGCTGAGGATAACGATCTCAATTGGGAGGTTATCAGCGAGCTGCTTGCTATGTATGGGATGAAGACCGATCATGCCGAAAACGGAAAGTACGCCGTGGAAATGATGGAAAATGCGCCGAAGGGTACATACGACGTTATACTGATGGACGTGCAGATGCCCATTATGAACGGCAGGGATGCAACGATGGAAATACGCAAATCATCGCGCGATTATGTAAAAAATATTCCTATTATTGCAATGACGGCGGACGCTTTTGCCGAGGACATCACCGCCTGCCTTGCCGCCGGCATGGACGGCCATGCCGCCAAACCTGTGGATATGGACAAGCTTTGTCAGGAAATTCGGCGGGTGTTAGGCAGCCGCAGGAAATAAACATGTGACCAAGGCAAAGTAACGCTCTATTGATGCTCAAAAGACAAAAATGGAAAAAATTCCCCTTGTTTTGGCTTGCGAGGGCAAACAAGGGGAAATTAAACAACCTCCAGCTCTCGAATCACCCTCCTGACCTCCAGCACCATCCCCGGTGCAACCGAAAGCTCGTCGATTCCCATCCGCGCGAACGCTTCCGTGAGGCTTAAATTTGCTCCTAGCTCGCCGCAAATTCCCACCCGCTTCCGATACCTGTGCGCGTTTTCCACTACCATTTTAATCATCCGTAAAACTGCTTTATGACGTGGATTATAAAAATCCGCAAGCCTTCCGTTCTGTCTGTCAAGAGCCAGCGTATACTGCGTTAAATCGTTGGTTCCAATGCTGAAAAAATCCGCAAGCCCAGCCAGCTCGCCGCTTATCATAACCGCCGCGGGGGTCTCAATCATAATCCCCTGAGCCGGGCGTCTATAGGGGATTCCCTCTTTTTCCAGCTCGCTCCGCGCTTCCTCCACCATTTCAAAAATCCGCCGTACTTCCTCCTCCGCCGTAATCATTGGATATAGAATGGAAAGATTCCCAAACACAGCCGCCCGCAAAAGCGCGCGAAGCTGCGTCTTAAAAATCTCCGGCTGCTTTAAACAGATGCGGATAGCCCGGTATCCCATGGCCGGATTATCCTCTTTTTCCAAATTTAAATAATTAACCTGCTTGTCCGCGCCGATATCCAGCGTTCGGATAATGATTTTTTTTCCGTCCATCATCTGCGCCGCCTGCTTATAGACCTTAAACTGCTCTTCCTCCGTGGGCTCACTGTCCCTGCCCAGATACAAAAACTCGCTCCGAAACAGCCCCACTCCCTCCGCGCCATTCTCCAATGCGTACTTAATATCGTCCAAGCTTCCAACGTTTGCATAGACGGGAAGCTTTCTTCCGGCCTTCGTCACGCTTTCTTTTCCTTTCAGGCTCTTTAACAGGCGCAGTCTCTCCCGCTCCCTGTCCATTTTCTTTTCCGCCAGAGCGCGCTCCTCCCCGTCCGGCTCAAAAATCACCTCCCCGCTAAAACCGTCCACGATAGCGGTCATTCCCGTATGGATTTCTTCAAGATTTAAAGACACCTCAACAAGGGCCGGAATATTCATCGTGCGCGCCAAAATGGCGGTATGGGAATTGACCGACCCACGCAGGGTCACAATGCCAAGGACTTTTTCCCTGTCAAGCCCCGCCGCCTCGCTGGGGCTTAAATCCTCCGCTACAATAATGGAGGGTTCCGTAAGAAAATATTTTCTCTCTTCCTTTCCCTCCAATATGCGGATTAGCCGTCTGGAAATATCCTGAATGTCCGCCGCTCGCGCCTGCAGATAATCGTCCTCCATGTCCGCAAACAGTTTTGAAAACCTCTCCCCTGCCGCGGCAACCGCATAGGACGCGTTTACCATTTCCGTGCGGATTGTACTGTAAATAAAATCCAGATACTTCTCGTCCGAGAGCAGCATCTTGTGCGCTTCAAAAATAGCCGCGTCGGCTTTTCCTGCTTCCTTCGCGGCCTTAACATACAATTCCTGCAATTGTTCTTTCGCCCTTATCCCAGCCGCCTTGACTTTCTCAATTTCGGCCTCCGCATCACTTATTCTTCTCCGCTCCACAAAAATATCCCGCTTTTTCAGCGCTGCAACCGGCCCTTCGGCAATTCCCCTGCAGACGGATTTCCCCAAAAAACGCATCACTTATTTCCTTTATTTCTTCCTATTTAAAATAACGTCAAATCCAAAGGTTAAATTTTTAAAACCGAAAACCCTATGTTTCCGCTTCAGCCTCCGCCGTTTCCGCAATTACCGCCGCTTTCGCGGCCTCCAAGAAACGCTTTACCGTCTCGGAGGGCTGCGGGGCATGGAGCAGCCCGTAAGGAATACTGTGCTCCCACTCCACCGGAATCACCTTTAAAAGCGGATGGACATTGGCCCACCCCGGAATTGCCAGCAGCACGTCGTTGCCGTTCTCACAGCGGTTAAAAACATTCATGCTGTAAAAATCAAAATCTATAATGTGAATTTCACGGTGATTCTGCCAGATATCGTCCCGCAGCCTATCCACATAGTGGCTCCAGTCCCGGCGCATGAGCAGCAGATTTTCCCCGTACAAATCCTCCACACATAGCTTATCCTTTACCGCCAGCCTGTGATGAATGGAAACTGCGCAGCAAAAAGGCTCCCGCGAAAGCTCCAGCCCCGCGCAACTGCGCAAATCCAGCATGGTATCGTCAAAAATGCCTCCTACCACGTCGATATTCCTTCCAAGATTCCCCAAAATTTCTCTGGCGTTTTCCGGCGTATTCTCAAATGGGACAATTTGAAATTTGATGTCGGGGCAATAAAGCTGAATTTTCGGCCATAGCTGCACCAAAAGCTGCGCGGGCGTCATGGGCGAAGCTCCAATTCGGATAATATTTGTGTCCTCCTGCATAGCGTTTTTTGCCCTGATAACGGAATCCCTGCAATATTGAATAATATACTTCGCGTCCTGATATAAGGATTTTCCCGCTTTCGTGAGGCGCAGGCCCCTATGGGTCCGCTCAAATAATTTTACCTCCAAAGCCTCTTCCAGCAGGTTAATCTGCTTAATGACCGCCGTGGGCGTGATGTAAGCTTCCTCCGCCGCCTTGTTAAAGCTCCCTGCATCCGCCGCCCGTATAAAGGTTTCTAGTTGAGGATTGTACATTTTTTCCCTTTCCGCTCTCCGCGCTAATACCTTGGATGGGTTTTAGCATAAACCTCCCTGATTTTATGCTGGTTTAAGTTGGCGTAAACCTGCGTGGTTGCAATATCCGAGTGCCCCATCATCTCCTGAACGCTCCGCAAATCCGCCCCGTTTTCCACAAGGTGGGCCGCAAAGGAGTGGCGCAGGGTATGGGGCGTGATATCCATGGTAATGTCCGCCTTCGCCGCATAAAATTTCACCAGCTTCCAAAAGCCCTGACGGCTCATGGCCCGCCCTGAACAATTCACAAATAAATGCTCCGCCCCCGTATTGGAGACCATTTTTCCCCGAATCCCGTCGAGATACCGGGAAAGCGCCTGCCGCGCCGCGCTGCCAAAGGGAATAATCCGCTCCCTCTCCCCGTCCCTGCAGACCACATAGCCCATCTGCAGATTCACGTCGCCCGTCTGCAGGGTAATAAGCTCCGTCACCCTGATTCCCGTGGCGTACAAGAGCTCCAGCATGGCCTTGTCCCGGATTTCCTTTGGATTGTCCCCGGAAGGCTGCTCCAAAAGCCTTACCACCTCGTTCATAGAAAGAATTTCGGGCAATTTCTTTTCAATTCTAGGCGCGTGAAGCATTTCCGCCGCGTTCTCCTTTACAATGCCCTCTTTATACAGATAATGATAAAAAGCCTTCAGCGACGCAATGTTCCTTGAAATGGTTGCGGTTGAAAATTTATTTTTTTCCAGATACAGAATATACGAATTTAAGTTAGTCAATGTAACCTTCCGCACATCGCTGATATTCTGCTGTTCCAAATAGCGTTTTACCTTCATCAAGTCCCCGCGGTAAGACATTTCCGTATTTTCAGAGATTTTTTTGCTGCCGCGCAAATAAAGTATGAATCCGTTAATTTCCGATTCCATGTGAATCTCCCGTTCTCTTTTCATCAGGTATAAAAGAATCAAAAATGAAAATATCAAATTTATCTTTAACCCTGTCAAGCTCGCCTTGGCTCTTAATGGTCCATGCCGCCGCCATATTTCTGTAAAAGCTCCGGCAGATTTTTCTTGACAAAATCCCCTCGTACCTGTGATTATAAGCGACAAAATCAGGCTTTGTCAGCCAGTTCATCAATAAATTTTGCAGGAGAAAATACAGCAGGCCTTCAAACTCCCCAGACTTGAGAAAACCATCGGAGAGCTGTCCCCTCACCACGCCGCCGCGGTTTTTCTTATACCACCGAAGAACCAGCGGGTTAAAGGATTCAATACAGTAAAGCCCCGGATATTTTGCAAGCAGCGCGTCCGCCGCCGAACAGACGGACAAGTCAAGCCGCTCTACCTTCAATTCCACAATCAGGGGAACCCTTCCCCCTATCCTGTCCAGCGCCTCTTCAAATTTGGGAATCGTCTCCCTGCTGCCGCAGAGCCGGAAGGTTTTCAGTTCCCGCCATGTGTAGTCGCACACTTTTCCCTCTCTCCCGCAGATTCTCTCAAGGGTAAAATCATGAAACACCACAGGAACGCCGTCGGAGGACATCTGCACGTCCATCTCAATTCCATATCCCGCGTCAACCGCTTTCTGAAAGGCCGCCATGGAATTTTCCGGCGCCTGCGATGCGTTGTCATGCAACCCCCGATGGGCGTAATAAACCTTTAAAAAATCCCGCCGCTTTTTTCTGTTTCCCAGCCGCGGCATAATCGCCAGCAAATAAAGCACCGCCAAAGCCGCCGCTCCAATTATCACAATGTATCCTATCATCACTTTAGTCGTCCACATCAAAATTTTCCAGCACACTCTTTTTCTTTTCCGGCTTCACGTCCCCGTGACGCACCTGCCACATAGTGAAAAAGGCCAGCGTGGAGAATACAAAGGCATAGGGAAACAGCGTCCTGTAGGAAATATTTTCCAGAAGAAAGCCGGACAACACCGGAGTAAAAATCTGCGCCGCCATGGAAAAGGTGTAGTAGGTTCCCGTGAATTTCCCAATATCGCGGCCTCTGCCCATCTCCACAATCATCGGATAAGAATTCACATTGATTGCCGCCCAGCCGACGCCGATTGCCGCAAAGGCAATGTTAATCGCCGGGTGATAGGCGTTTGCAAAAATGGCGGCCAAATAGCATGCGCTCATAAGCACAATCCCGCCCATAATCGTCTTTTTCCTGCCGATTCTGCTTGCAATATTTCCAATAGGAATATAGCTGATAATTGCCGCCACGGTGGCAACCATCAGGCAATCCGCAAAGCCGCCGCCCTCCAGCTTCCAAACCACCTTCGTATAGCGGGAAAAAGCGGTTGTGACCGCATTGTAGGCCGTAAACCAAAGGAAAATTGACGCCAAAAGAAATATCATGCTTCGCTTTACCTCCCTTGGCATAGCGGTTTTTTCTTCTATGACCGCCTCCGCTTCTATTTCTGTCTCCTCGCAGGCTTTCGTTTCCGCTTCCATCTCGCCGCAAGCTTTCATTTCCGCTTCCACCTCCCCGCAGGCTTTCGTTTCCGCTTCTATCTCCCCGCAAGCTTTCGTTTCTGCTTCCATCTCCCCGCAGGCTTTCATTTCCGCTTCCACCTGCGCCTTGACCTTTTTTTCATTGATGGTAATAACAAGAATCCCCACCGAAAGAATCATCAACGCCGCCACGCTTATAAATAACGGCATATAATCGGGCCGCTGCCCGCCGCCGACAAGCAGTTTTATCATAATCAGCGTGTAAACGCCGCCCACGGCCCCCATCAGGTTAATGACGGCGTTTCCCTTACTCCGCAGCTTGTTGGGCGTCAAATCCGGCATCAACGCAACCGCCGGGGAACGGTACAGTCCCATGGAAACTAAAAGGGCAAACAGCCCCGCCACAAAAAGTATCAAATTCTCGTTTTTATCCGCCACGGGAAGCAACAGCAAAAACGCCACCGCAAGCAGGGTTCCCCCCACAATAAAAGGCATCCTCTTCCCGGCCTTCGTATCCGCCCTGTCCGACAAACTGCCAAACAGCGGCAAAAGAAACAGGGCCAGCACATTGTCCGCCGCCATAATCATGCCTGTAACCGTTTCCCCAACGCCGAAGGTTCCCTGCAAAATAAGCGGTATAATATTATCGTACATCTGCCAAAAAGCAGAGATAGATAAAAACGCCAGCCCGATAAAAAATGTTCTCCTGTAATTTAATTTCATTTACTGCCCTCTTTCTTTTTGCTGCCTATTTTCATGCAGCGCACTGTGACTACTCGTAAGCCCACCTTTGATTATGGCGCGCTCTGCTGTTTCTTATTGTACCACAGTTTTTTCTTTTGGGATAGGGGCGCGGGCAAATCTCTCAGCCTCCTATTGCTAAATCTTTCAGTTGCCCGTTGCCAAATCTTTCAGTCTCCCGTTACTAAATCTTTCAGTCTCCCGTTACCAAATCTTTCAGCCTCCCGTCTGCAGCAAATTTCTTTTTCCTTGGGTCGCCCTCCGCCCGATAAATCATCAAACTTTTTAAATCAAAGACAGAGCTCCAAACCGTCTCGAAATCCGGCTCCTCATCATATTGACACATAAATCCATACTCGCCTTTTAAGAGCCGCTCCGTCGTCTCAACATAATCCTCCCTTATTTTCCCCTTGAAAAAACTGTCCATAACTGTCTGATACCGCTTGTAGGAATCGTAATCCTTTCCGTGGGCAGCGTCGTATGCTTTCATTTCATCGGAGGTAAAACTATTGACCGCACAGACTATGCGGTCCTCCGCAAAAGCTTCCGCCTCCCGGATTCTTTTCATGGACGGCGTACATTCAACCACCGCCATCTTTCCGCTCTTGTCCGCAAGCAAAATGTTGCAGTTAGAAGCGACAGGCAAATCAAAAAGCCGCGTGATTGCCTGCTCTGTATTTTCCGCTTTTTCAAGCAGATACCGCACAATAAAGCATGAATTAAAGCCCTCCCGTATCTTGTCAAGGCCGGTCATTACAAAGGTCATCGCAACGGCAAGGCCGTGCTCGTTCAGCCCCTCCTCCCCGTTAATAAAAGAGGAAGTTGTGATATTAAATTTATTTCCCTTTTCCGGGGCGTAAAGCTCGCTTTTACTGCCCTTTCGCAGATAAGGCGGCAAATCGTTATTTCTTCCATACATCACCCTGCCGCCCTTTGAATAGGCAAAGGCTGTGCATCCCCGAATTTCCACGGGAATATTGTCCTCCAGATTGTACATGCAGCAACCCATACACAGCATCCATGAAACAAACCGCAGATAGTCCGCTCCTATGGCGTCGCTGACGCCCCTTATCTCCTCGCACACCTCCGGGAAAAAACCCCGCAATACCTCCTCGCTCCGCCTTCCATGCTCAAGCTGAAAGGCATCCAGCCGAAGCGGAAAAGATATGCGGCTTCTCCCCAAAATCTTCCCCCGCTTTATCCCCATTTCATAGTGGCTGCCCTTTAATCTTAAATGATACATTGTTTTATCCTCCCGCTGCTTAAGGATATCTTAATTTGATTTATATTTCCTATCCTTTTGTGCGCGGTTTTGTTGATTATTTTAAGAAGGGCCGGGACTTTCATTATTTTTATTCCCATGATAAGTGAATCATGACAACTGCTATGAAACCTATCTGTTCTTTGAAGAAGCGTTGATACTGCCCCGACAAGGGACCTAATGCCCTGCTACTTTACAGTATTATAAGCTTCACACCCACCTTTTCTTGCAACAAGTTTTATCAACTAAAACATGGTCCAACTTTATTTGCCAAGCTCAATGTATGCCTTCTTTACAATCTGCGCCATCAGCAATCTACGCTTGCTTAGAAATTCCGGGTAGGATAACCGCTCAAAATTTTCCGGCAACGCATTTTGCGCGCAGGTCAATTTGTATCCTTCCTCTCCAAGCTTTTCCCGATAGCGCCCTACATACTCGGCGGGAGGCGCATCGGAAATGTCAATGTTTGTTGCATAATCCAAATAGGTAAAGTTTGCAATCTGGTTTCTGTCACGGTCGCTGTCATATCCAATTTCCTCAAGATAATGTTTGGGGAAAATATGGTGCTTGTCCACGGAGTTTTTATCTCCGCTCGTACCCAAAACAAAATACTGTGACAAAGGCGCCGTGCTAAACAACATGGGAGTACCTAAAACATTGACTGCCGCTACATAACCATACCACGCCGGCGATGTGGCGGAAGAGCTGTTCAGCTCGCTCGGTAAGGAGTATGTAAAATAGTCGTCTGTAAATCTGTTTGAAATAGCAGAATCAAGATAAGCGACAAACTCCCCCGCATTGTGAACGTCTCTCAAATCGGCAAACTGCTTTTCAACTTCCGATTCCGTGGAACTGGTATAAAAACCTGTAATAGTAGACATGAATATCCATTTACGGATAATCTTTTGAAGCTCCACCGACGGAACCTTAAAGTGATTCTTGCCAATCAAGTACAACACATAGCTAAATACCACAGCGTTCGATGAAGCCACAAGACTGCCCTTCAAATAACCGGCTGATGCAAAAAGATTCATAAAAGCGTGCCAATTATTGAGATTCGTTACCACGGCAAGAGAATTCTTAAAAATTGCTAAATTTTCTTCGCGGACATTTTGAGTAATTTCACCGGTTTTAAGATTTTTACCGCGCAGCAGCATGTACGCATAACGCAGACGCGCCCTTCTAAAACCTACGCCAACCGACATTCTAATAAGATGAGACGGGTCAACCTGTAAAATTGGGTTGTAAGAAGTTCCGTTGGCAGGTATCCTTGATTCAGCGCAGAATTTATTGATTTTATCATGCACTTCATTATCGTAAACCGCAATCAAAGTCTCAATAAAATTTTTCTCCGTTAGATTCTGTCCGCCGGAATTAACCCGAACAAAAATATCCGCGACATCCTCTTCGTCCGCTTTGGAATTAATTTTCAAGGTTGGCAGCGAATAAATACCAAGATTCAGCAAATCTTTGATATTCTCTTCAATCAAATCTTCTTCATCCTCCGTAAGCTCCGGCTGACTGTTCTTTGCGCGGCCTTCATTTGCGGTTTTAATAAACGCTTTTCTGTACTTTGAAATATTGTGCTCTTGGTCTGCCGCAAACACGCTGCTAATCTCGCTAATCCATTCCGGGTTACGCTCAAAGGCCTGCGTCCACACGGCAAATTCACGGGTGAGGGGATTAAAAGAAATACGAATTTTTCTTTCCTTGTAGTTCTTATCCTTAATCGCTACGCCATACATTGCAGCCAGCAGCGCCGTTAAACGCTGCTGACCGTCGATTACTAAATCATCTGGACGCCTGTACAGCTTATCATTTTTACCAATATAACCGGTATTCTCATAGTCATCCGGCGAAGCCCAAAGCATAACATACCCGATAGGATATCCCTTCATCATCGAATCCAGCAGCTCGCGCACTTTATTATCCTGCCATACAAAAGGCCGCTGAAGATCCGGTAAACCGATACGTCCGTTCTTTACATCAGACAATAAATCCGCAACCCTGCTGGGTATATTGTCGAATAATTCTTTTCCCATTCTTTCGTTCTCCTTTGAAGTGGTTGGAATATTGTTTATTTATAGTTTTTTATCATTTTACTTGTTTTGGTAATCATAGTGTAGCGACACGATAGTCTCCACATTCCCCGTCCAAGGAAACATATCTACCGCCGCCCCTCTCTCCACCACATACCCGTTATCCAGAAAAACCTCCAAATCCCGCGCCAAACTAGTGGGCTTACAAGAAATATACACCAGCTTGTCAATCCCATAGCCGATTATCTTTTTCAAAGCCTTTGGGTGAATACCATCTCTTGGCGGGTCCAAAATGATAAAATCCGGCTTTTCCTCAATCTCATCCAAAACCTTCAATACATCCCCCGCAATGAACTCGCAGTTATGCAGGCCGTTTAGCTCCGCGTTCTTTCTAGCCGCCTCCACGGCCTCCTCCACAATTTCCACCCCGATTACCTTCTCCGCCGCCGGGGCCATAAGCTGCGCGATGGTTCCCGTTCCGCTGTATAAATCAAACACCGTTTTCCCGGTTTTTCCGCCTGCCGCATCCTTTCCCAAATCTCCTATATATTCCCTTGCGGTCTCATACAAAACCTCGGCCCCCAGCGTGTTTGTCTGGAAAAAGGAAAAAACGGAAATTTTAAATTTTAATCCAAACAGTTCCTCATAAAAAAAGTCCTGCCCATATAAAATCTTGGTACTGTCGCTTTGAACCACGTCCGCCAAGGAATCATTGGTAATGTGAAGAATCCCCGCGATTTTCCCTTCCAGCTTCATTTTCAGCAATTCTTCCTTCCAGCCCTCTATTTTCGCCGCGCCTGCATCCTGCTGGGAGGTCGTCACTAAGGCAATCAAAATCTCCCCCGTTTTGGCGGCCTTGCGAATTAGGAGGTGCCGCAGATACCCCTCATGCCGAAGCTTATGGTAAAAGCTGCACCCCTCAAAATAATTCCGCGTAAAATTCAATATTCTGCGGTAATCCTCCCCCACAATCCGGCAGTTATCCACGGTGACAATATCATAAAAGCTGCCTCTCTTGTGCATCCCAAGGGAAAGCGGCCCGCCCTTAAACTCGTCGCCAAAGGAAAATTCCATCTTGTTCCGATAGCCAAACTGCACGGGGCTTTCCTTAATCCCCTCAAATTCCCAGCTCTCGGCCTGCCTGTCCAATACGCTGTCCAAAAGCCTTTTTACCTGTCTCTCTTTGATGGTAAGCTGCTCTTTATAAGGAAGGGAAAGATAAATACAGCCGCCGCACTCTCCAAAATGCTGACAAGGACTTTGAATTTCCAGCTCCGAGCTTTCTTCCACCTGCAAAAGCCGCCCTTCCGCCCGGCCGTTTCTCTTTTTTTGCACCGCAAAAGTCACCTTCTGTCCGGGGAGGACGTTTTTTACAATGCAGTTTCCCTCCTCCGTCTCCACAAGGCCTTTATTGGGAAAATCCACCCTTCTCACAATTCCGGTCAATACTTGTCCCTTTTTCATATTTGTCATCATTCCTCGTATTATAAAGTAGTAATGTTTATAGTCCCTCTCCAAGGACTGTAT
>JAMPGS010000109.1 GCA_023663815.1 Clostridium sp. | reverse complement strand
TGAAACTTAGAAGATAGAAATTACATGATTTGTCTTAAAAGAAAATATGCTTTTTATTATCATAACATAGTTTAAATAGGATTGTAAATACGAATTTTATAAAAATACAACAGGACAGCGGGGTATTAGCCCCTCGCTGGGATAGTTCCAGTTCTTCTTCAAAGAACACTCGCGGCAGTCGTCAAGGTCATGTGAGCATAACTTTGATTCGTTGCTCGCGGAAATAACGCGCTTATTGCGCATGGAATAATACATAGGATTCCATGCGCTTTTTTAATCCTGAAATTCAATCTGTCCATTCATTAGCAACGGCAGGAGAAAATCTTTAAGTGATGTGAGTTCTTGATTTTCTTTAATAATTTTACTTTTTTTCATTTCAATGTCCGACATCAATTTCGCAAACTTATCTAATATTGAATCAGTAGGTATTTCTACTCTATATTTTTCAATACCACTAAAAATCAATCCTAAAATATTTGTACCATTGGTAAAACCAGCAGCATATTTATGAAAATAATCCGTATTAAAAAGTCTATGAAGAAAATATTTCATATTATTTCTTTTTACCTGTATGGTTGTGACATGATGTGAAGTTACAACATCCCCTTCAAATATATCCGGTACTAAAAATGCTTTGCCTATAATATCCTTTTTATAATCTATCGCAGTTTGTTGAGTATTACACATTAATAAGTCAAATGGTTTTACAACTTTATCTTTTGCATATTGTCCAGAATATGTCTTTATCCCCTCTTTTTTATAACTCCCGTCCATATTAAAAGAAGCTAAATTTATCATTGGTACACCCTTACCTTTAATAGTTTTTGAACTATACGATATTCCTCTATTAGATACAAATAATTCTCCAAGAGAATCTATTTCCCACCCTGCCGGAATTTCTCTTTTCAATTCCTCATTCCAAACCATTTTTCCGCCGGAAGATTTATAAGGCTTTCCCTCTTCATTAGGAAACTCAAACTGCAAAAACCAATAATCATAGATAGTTTTTGCCATTGATTCAAGTTCAGCATTAATTTTGCTGTTGTTCTCAATTTTTGTATCGATGGCTGATAGCACGCCGATGATTTTATCTTGTAATTTCAAACTTATCTTAGGAATTAATAATTGATTTATATTATATATCGGCAGCTTAGGCTGGGAGGAACCAACTTTAAATTTTTCAATATTCTTTTGATTTATCGGCGCAATTAGCGCGTAATACAAAAATAAACTTCTAACCTTATCGGTGTCTAAATTGTCAAATTTGCAACAATTTTCCGTCAAATTAGCACTATCAAGGGTATCTCCTACAATACTTGCCATTCCAAGCGTGTTTCCAACTATAGCAAGAATAACGTCCCCGTTTTTTACAGTATAGTTTTTAATACTATCCCAATATTCATCTTTTGCATATTGCATTTCTTCTGAAATATTTAAAATTCTTCCTTGATACATATCCAGAATTCTAATATAGGGATGGCTGTTCGGAGTATCCTGTAAGGTACAGCCTTGTGGAATTCTTTTTCCTCCTTTTACCCTGCAAATCTCCTCAATTCTGTAATATTCACCCATACTTCAACTCCCCCATCCTCTTTTCAATCTCCCCCTCCAGTGCCTTCCCCTCGGCAAACAGCTTGCCAAGCCGGTCCGCATACCCTGCCATTCTCTCCTTAAACGCCTCCGGCGACAATTGGGTAAGCTCAATCTTCACCTCAAAATATTGTCCCGCCGACAGCGAATAATTTTTCTCCGCAATCTGCTCATAGGTCACGGATACGCTAAAATCCTCTATCGCCTCCTGATTGATAAAGGTATCCTCTATCTTCTTCACTTCCTCAGGGCGCAACACCGTTTTTTGGGTTTTCCCTTCTTTCCTCTTTTCCCCTAATTTGGACGCATCGATAAGCGTAATATTTCCCGCTTTATTGGACTTGTCTATAAACAAAACAGACACGTTTGTCCCCGTGTTTGCAAAAATATTGGACGGCATAGAAATCACGCCCTTAAGCCAGCGTTTGTCAACAATTGTCTGACGCACCGCCTTTTCAATACCCGACTGCGCCGTTATAAAGCCTGTAGGCACAACGATAGCCGCTTTTCCGTCCTCCTTCAAGCTCCACAAAATATGCTGTATAAAGCACAAATACACGCCCATTGATTCCTTTTTCTTGTTTGGTATCTTGGGCACTCCCGCAAAAAATCTTTTGATTCCGTCTCTTACCTCGCAGTCCTCCCATTTCTGCTCAATCGTATTTCTGGTAGAAGAAAAATCCATTTTAAAAGGAGGATTTGAAGTGATGTAGTCGAACTGCTTTACCCCAGAACCGGGCTCATGCGCTACTTTATAGTGGGCGGGCGTCTCCAAAGTATCGCCCTCGATAATATTATCCAAACTGTTTGTCAAACCGTTAAGCAGCATATTTATTCTGAGGAATCTGGAGGACTTCCCGGAAATATCCTGCGTATAAACCTGCGCCCTGTTCCCAAAACTCCCTTTTCCCAGCGCGTTGGCAAGATGAAGCACCAGCGAACCGGAACCGGCAGAAGGGTCGTACACATCATAAATCTTATCCTCCACCGGCGACATTTCCGCCAAAATCTTCGCAATAATCGCTGAGATTGCCTGCGGGGTAAAATATTCCGCATACACTCCGCTGGCAACATTGTAATCTTTAATCAAATATTCAAAAACCGTACTGTAAAAATCAAAATTATTTTTAAACGCTTCCCCAAAATCAAATTTATCTTGGCTTATGATTCCAAAAATATTTCTTGCAAAATTATTTCTTTTTGCCGTCTCCACATTTTCCGTAATTCTGGTAAACAACGGTTTTCTTCCGCCGTCCGCTGCATCAATGCTGAATTCTTCATTTTCCGGATAATTGGAAATTCTCTCTAACGCATCGTCAAAAAGCTTGTAAAAATCATTCGTCCCAACCTTATTGATAAGACATTCTATCGTATCTTCATATTTAAACGCTACGTCCTGCGAGTACGAATCATAAAACCCGGCAACCATGTCCGCATCCTGCAAAACCTCCTCGGTACTCATACCCATATCGCCGGCAAAATCTTTCATATTTGCCATAAATTTATCATTTAAAAATTTATAAAGAAACACAGAGGTAATTACAACCTCCTCGCTTGCCTGATTTGATAAACCGTTTGTCTGGCAAAGCCCCTTCATTTCATCAATCATTTGCTTTATTTTATTCTCTAATGTAAAAATATCCGGCATACGTACCTTCTTTCTTTATTTAAACAACTGTATATTTGTATAAAGCTCATTTAAAAGCTGGGTGTAAAATCCTTTGATTTTTCCATACAGCTTTTCCTTCAAAAGAATTTTAGTTGCTTTTGACTTTACCAAATCGGCAAAATTCTTTCTACCCTGAACCACTAAAACCTCTTTATCCAAGATATCCTCTATTTCATGATAAATAATCACCAAAACCCGCTCAATTTCAGACTTATCCGCCGGATATATCTCTATAACGTCCTGATAGGTTTTCACAAAAGCGTAATTGCCGCCATAAATTCCCGACAATCTCTCATTCTCGTAATTTATATTTCTTGCTCTCGCAAGCGCATCCAAAAGCTCGTCGGTAATCGACGCCAAATCGTTCAAATCCGAAATAGATAAATCGTTAAAAATCTTCTGCAGAAGTTCATCCAGCTTTCTAATTTTAATATCGCCTTTATTTTTATTTTTCTTTATCTCATTTTGAATGTCTCCAACCACTTTTGAAAATCTTTGAAATTCGGGATTATCCTGTGTAATCTGTCCAAGCTCCATAATAATTACTTTCACTTTTATAAATTCATACAGAATTTCCACGACTTCCTCATTAGAAATAACATCCATCATGTCAACGGTATTCTGGGAAAGATTTATAAAATCAATTCTTTCCTGCGTCGCCCTCAAAAGCCTCCTATTTCTGTCAGCATCTATCTGAGCCGCGTAATCCATTGCCTGTGAAAGAATGAATTCCGTCTGACATTCCCTGATACCGTTTAAAATCCTTCTGATTTTTAGCAGCGTTTCCTTATTGTAGTAGGTGAGCTGCTTTGAAAACCGTTCTATATTATCTGTGGAAACAATATCTTCCAGCTCGTCCGCATATTTATGGTATTTTCTGTTAATATCCTCCTTATCAATCACCAGCCCGGCGAGGGAACCTTCATTTTCTCCGTTTTCATTTAAATCCGCTTCCAATTCCTTTATGTAGGCTTCAATCGTTTTGTCATATTCCTGCTCTATATCTACAAAGTCAACGATATATCCATATTTATAAACCCTTCCGTTTGGCGATTTATAGGGCCTGTTTACTCTGGAAATTGTCTGCAAAAGCGACTGCGCGTGAGGTCCTCTCAGGAGATACATCTTTTTAAGCCGCTTCACATCATAGCCTGTAGTAAGCATAAAATTCACAATCAAAATATCAGGAGTAAGCGTCTCCCTAAAGTCTAACTGATTGTTTTTGTTTATCCGCTTTTGCTTTGGGTCGTCCGTATCCGTTATGACAAGCCCCGCGTTCAGCTTAGAATTTTCTTTAAACCACATATGCACTTTTTTTGCCTGCGGATTCGTCCTACATACAATCATCCCTCCAATAGATGCATCTGAATTCTGCAATCTGAAATTAATAAAATCTTTTTCAATAAACGCTCCAAGCGCATTTATGTAAGCCTCCGACTCATAAACATCTTTATTTTCAAGCTGGTTATCCTCTATTTCCAAATTCTTTTTAATTTCCGATTTCGCCACCGTATCAATATTTTCCTTTTTGATTCTGAGCGTATACCCATCGGCTATCGATTTATCATAAAAATATTTATGAATATAATCGCCAAACTTCAAATTAGAGCGTTCTTTTTTGGAGAGTAAAGGCGTGCCCGTAAGCGCAATGTAGACCGCCCCCATATCGCATGTCATGAGATTTTTAAAAAATTCTCCCGTGGACGAATAACTTCTATGAGCCTCGTCAATGAAAAAAATACGCTGTACCTTCGCTTTATAATCGTTTTTGGCTTCCGGCATTTTTCCTTCAAATTTTTGAATATTTACCACGCAAATTTCACCGATAGATTTGCTTCCGGCATCCGTTGAAAGCGTTTTGTTTAGCTCTCTGGTAAACCCCGCTTTATCCTCGCAATTTACCGTTTTCAACCCTCTGCTGGTAAATTCAATACTAGCCTGCGTGAGCAAATCAAGCCTATCCACCACAAAGAAAAATCTTGCGCTGACGTTTTTCTTCGCATAATACTCTCTGATAACGCGGTTTGAAAAAGCCGCTATCGCCGTTTTCCCTGAGCCCTGCGTATGCCAAATAATCCCGCCTTTTCCGCCCGAATCCAACCTTTCGATAATCTTCCTAACCGCAAAAAACTGCGGATAACGCATAATATGCTTTTGCGGAATCTGCCCGTCGATAAACATAATGCCATACCGCAAAAAATACAAAAACCTTTCCTTATCAAATACCGACGTCACAAAACTGTTGCATGGAGCTGCCGTCCTTAAATTCTTGGCAAATTCCGGCGTATCTGCCTCCGCCGGATTATAACCGCAGTCCTTCATCACAAATTTGATTGTATCCATATCAATATCTTTGTATGGATAATTCATATGATATTGCTCATTATCTTCTCTGAAAAAGGAAAAGCTGGTGTTATTCCCGTTCGGCGTGGTATAAAATGAGCCCGCCTTCACATCCTCCGCGTCGTCGTCCTCCTCATATTCCATATTGTTGGAAAAAGAAACAAACTGTATCAAATTAAAGAATTTCCTATAGTCTGGATTCCGCAACCTCTTGTTTATCATCCTGTCAAATTCTTTTTGTATACCGCCGTCATTATTGGGCTTTTTCACTTCCAAAAACGCAATCGGCATACCGTTTATTAAAATATTAATATCAGGCCTGAAAGACCCCTCCTCCGTTCCCGGCGTCACGCTAAAGGGAAGCTCGTCCACCACCGCAAAATCATTTTTAGCAATATTATCAAAGTCAATCAATTTCACTTTATCCTGAGGATTAACAAGCCAGCTATAAAACTCCTTCCCCAAATCATTATTTTTTAACACATTATGAATATCCGTGATAATTGCTTTGATTTCATCATAAGTAAATCTTCTGCCGTTAATGGCTTCAATGGCAGGTTTGAACCTGTTTACAAAAATCTTTGTACTAAAATCTATATCAATATCATCCGCTTTCAGTGATTGATAATCGTATTCCAGCCTTAAAAACTGAACGGTTGCCGGGATTTTTACTCTGGTATCTTCATTAAATGCTGGCATTTATTGTCCTCCCATTATTTCTTCTCTTTGCATATCATTTTCTCCGTATTTGCTGTTAAAAGAAGTCCGCCTCATATGTTTTCCTCGTCAATTCAAAAATACTCGCCGCTACCGCTTTCACACGCTTCACTGACAGGAACTATGGTTTTCATTATCATAGCACGGCTTAAATGGGATTGTAAATCACTTTCCCGCATACAAAACACCCGCAGCTCTACCACCCAAGCCGCGGGTATCCCACAAAATTTCGTCTAAAATTAAATTCATATGTTCCCACAGACTTTGCAACAAGTCCAAAACGCAATGTCCTAAACCAAACGCAAAGCCCGAAACTAAGCGTAAAGCCCGAAACTAAGCGCAAAGCCCGAAACTAAGCGCAAAGTCCTAAACTAAACCATTCCTAAAAAACCGCTGCTAAATCACTCCCCCTTCGGCTGCTTGCCAAGGCTGGCTAAAATGCCGCCGTCCACGTACAAAATGTGGCCGTTCACAAAGTCGGAGGCCGGGGAGGCCAAGAACACGGCGGGGCCGCCTAAATCCTCCGCCTCGCCCCAGCGGCCCGCCGGGGTTTTGTCCAAAATAAACTGGTCGAAAGGATGTCTTGCGCCGTCAGGCTGAATTTCCCGCAAGGGTGCAGTCTGGGGAGTTGCAATGTAGCCCGGACCGATGCCGTTGCACTGAATATTGTACTGTCCGTACTCGCTGGCAATGTTCTTTGTCAGCATCTTCAATCCGCCTTTAGCGGAAGCATACGCGCTGACCGTCTCCCGTCCCAGCTCGCTCATCATGGAGCAGATATTGATAATTTTGCCGCCGCCCTTCTTAATCATAGCGGGAATCACGGCCTTTGCCATGATAAATGGCCCCGTTAAATCAATATCCACCACCTGACGAAAATCCTCGGCGCTCATTTCCAACATGGGAATCCGCTTGATAACACCGGCATTATTTACCAAAATATCAACTGTGCCCACCTCGGCCTCAATCTGCTCCAGCATGGCATGAACGGCTTCCTCGTCCGTAACGTCGCAGATGTAGCCATAGGCCTCGATGCCCGCCTCCTTATAAGCTGCCAGTCCCCGCTCAAGGGTTTTCTGGTTCCGGCCGTTAAATACGATGGTAGCTCCCGCGCCTCCCATAGCCGATGCGACGGCAAAACCAATACCGTAAGACGCGCCGGTAACTAACGCCACTTTCCCTTTTAAACTAAAATCCGTCATATTTCATTCACCTCCAAACTCTATCCCATTACGGCGGGATTTTTGATTTTCTAATTACCACTCAAACAAATCCTTCCCTTTCAGGCGCAGAATGGCCTCGATAAGAAAGTAATCCGCATAAATAATGGGCACCTCGGTATTTTCCCCAGAGGGGTCATGATAAAAATAAGTGCCGCCGGTCATAATGGAATCCGCCTCAGGATCCCAATTGGCAAATTTCGCCTCGCAGGCCCGGAGCATCCGATAAGCTGATTCGATGTAAAACCTCTTTTCGTGCTCGCTCACATGCTCTGCAATCTCCAGCAAACCGCAGGCAATGCACATAGCGGCGGTGGAATCGTACTTTACCGGCTCGGCAGGCGCACGGAAATCCACCAACGGCAGCCAGTCGCTCACCGCCAGATTGGCAATACAGTAATGAGCGCACCGCTTAGCCGTGTCCAAAAAGCTCACGTCGCCGGTGTGACGATAGCTCAAGGCAAAGCCGTACACCGCCCACGACTGGCCGCGGCTCCATGAAGAGCCTGACCCATAGCCCTGTCCGCCGGGATTATTTAAACATTCGCCGCTTTCCGGGTCAAAAGCCACAATATGGTTGCAACTCCCGTCAGGGCGGACTATATATTGCTGAGCTGTTTTTGCATGATTAACGGCAATCTTTTTAAAGCGCGGGTCGCCGGTCTCCTCGGAAGCCCAATACAGAAGCGGGAGATTCATCATACAGTCGATAATCATCCAGCCCCGAATATCGCCGCCGCCAAAATGCTTCGCCATCCCAGCCATCATGTCAGGCCATGCGCGGATAAATTTTCCGTCTAAATTGTAACGGGATGCCAAAATACTGGTTGCCAGCAGCGCACGGCGGCGCGCCTCCGCATCCCCTGTCTTGCGGTAGTTGGCTACTGAGGACTGCAGGTACAAAAATCCCACGTCGTGGCCCGTCAGCTCGCTGTCCTTAAGCCCTTCCTCCAGCCGCTCTTCCGCGCCTACAGCCGCCTTGCGGTACTCCTCGTCGCCGGTAGCCTCGTACATCTGCCACAACATTCCCGGCCAAAAGCCGTTTGTCCAGTAGCCGATGCCCATACCGGGCGTCGTGGGCACGTCGTAGTACTTTCCGTCCTTGTCGGTGGTGTAAGGAATCTTCGTCCCGATTCGCTCACATTCCGCTTTCATCTTTACCAGCAGCTTGCCGTACACCTCATCCAGCCACTCCTGATTGGAATGTACCGTCCTTTTTTCTTCCATTTTGAACCCTCCTTTTCGATTGCATGATTTACAATTGTTTCAGATACGTTTTATCTTAGCAGAAAATATATGCAATTTCTTAGCATTTCTTCTTGAAAACCTTGCAAATATAATACTCTTTTTTATATCTCAGCCAAATATTTAGCGCAATCGTCAATCTTTCATTTCCACAATCAAGCAAGAACACTTTTTTCCTGTTCGCTGCACAGGGCGCACATCGCGCCAGAAGCTTATTCCTCTGCAATCGAGTAGGAAAGGTTTTTCTCCCTGTTCGCCGCGCGGGGCGCACATCGCGCCAGAAGCTTATTCCTCTGCGCGCTCCCGCGCACGAAAAAAAGGGAGAATTGCTCTCCCTTTTCACAATACCAAATGTTCTTTCCTGTACAGCAACCGCCATAATGTCAAAGCCAACTTAAGTTGACTTTTAAGCAGTCACTTTACCTATTGCTCTCGAAAATAAAATCCTTCAATTCTATCGACTATAAATCTCCCCGTGCAGCTCCTGCAGAGACTTAACCTCGCTGCTCGCATGGGTCTTTACATAGTGAATCCCCTCCGCCGCCACTCTCGCCGCCGCAACCGTGGTAATATAGGGGGCCTTGGCCTTGATTGCCGCTTTTCTTAAGTAGCTGTCGTCGTAAATGCTGTCTTTTCCCGCGGGGGAATTGATAACCAAAGCAAAATCCCCGTTGGTAATCATGTCCCCCACGTTGGGACGGCCCTCAAAAAGCTTTTTTGCCTTTACCGCCTGAATCCCCGCCGCGTTCAAAAGCTTGCAGGTGCCGTCGGTAGCCACAATTTTAAATCCGTCGCCTGCAAGGCTTCTGGCAACCTCCACCACCTCGTCCTTATCCTTTTTATTTACGGAAATCAGCACCGTTCCCTCAACAGGCAGCTTTGACTGAACCGCCTCCTGCGCCTTGAAATAGGCTTCCCCGTAAGAGCGGGACATTCCAAGGACCTCCCCGGTGGAGCGCATCTCCGGCCCCAGCACCGGGTCAACCTCCGGGAACATATTGAAGGGGAACACCGCTTCTTTTACCCCATAATTGGGAATCACCTGTTCCTTTAACTCCAAAATCGGAGATGGCCGTCCTGTAATCTCGGAGGTAATAATGTCCGTTGCAAGGTGTATCATGCGAATATTGCAGACCTTGGACACAAGGGGCACCGTCCGGGAGGCTCTGGGATTGGCTTCCAGCACAAACACCCTCCCGTTTTCAATAGCATACTGCATGTTCATAAGACCCTTTACGTGCATTTTTTCCGCAATCCTTTTGGTGTATTCCTTGATGGTCTCAACCAATTTTTCAGGAATATGCACGGAAGGGATGATACACGCCGAATCGCCGGAATGAATACCCGCAAGCTCAATATGCTCCATGACGGCCGGCACAAAAACATGCTCCCCGTCGCTGATGGCGTCCGCCTCGCACTCCATGGCATGGTTTAAAAAGCGGTCGATTAATATAGGCCTGTCCGGCGTCACGCCCACGGCCGCGTTCATATATTCCGCCATGCTCTCGTCGTCGTAAACCACCTCCATGCCTCTGCCGCCTAACACATAGGAAGGGCGCACCATCAACGGATAACCGATTTTTTTTGCGATGGCAAGGGCTTCCTCCACATTCACCGCCATTCCCGATTCCGGCATGGGAATTTCCAATTTTTCCATCATTTCCCTAAACTGATCCCTATCCTCCGCTAAATCAATCACGGAAGGCGAGGTTCCAAGTATCTTTACCCCGTTCTTTTCCAGCTCGGAAGCTAAATTTAAGGGCGTTTGTCCGCCAAACTGCGCAATCACGCCCAGAGGCTTTTCTTTTTTATAAATGCTCAAAACATCTTCCAGCGTCAAGGGCTCAAAGTACAGCTTATCCGAGACGTCGTAATCCGTCGATACCGTTTCAGGGTTGCAGTTTACAATAATCGTCTCAAATCCCAAATTTTTAAGGGCCATCGCCGCGTGTACGCAGCAATAGTCAAACTCAATTCCCTGACCGATGCGGTTGGGGCCGCCGCCCAAAATCATAATTTTCGGCCTGTCGGTACGCACGGGATTTTTATCCTGACCGTTATAGGTGGAATAATAATAAGCGCTGTTTTCAGTTCCGCTTACATGAACGCCCTCCCAATTTTCCTCCACACCAAGCGCAATGCGTCTTTCCCGGAGGGTATCCTCCGAAATTTCCAATAGCTGGCTTAAATATTTATCGGAAAATCCGTCCTTCTTGGCGGCAATCAGCATCCCGTCGCCGGGCAGCCCGCCCTTGAACTTAAGAAGAGCCTCCTCTTCCTCCACCAATTCCTTCATCTGCTCGATAAAATAAGCCTTAACCTTGGTGATTTCATAAATTTCCTCCACGCTTGCCCCCTTGCGGAGAGCCTCATACATCAAAAAATAACGTTCGCTGGAGGGAGTAATCAGCCGCTGCAGCAGCTCCTCCTTTGACAAAGCGTCAAAATCCTTTGCATGTCCCAATCCATAGCGGCCTGTCTCCAAGGAGCGGATTGCTTTCTGGAAAGCTTCCTTGTAAGTCTTTCCAATGCTCATCACCTCGCCTACCGCCCGCATTTGGGTTCCCAGCTTGTCCTCCACCTTCTTAAACTTTTCAAAGGCCCAGCGGGCAAACTTGATTACCACATAATCCCCGTCCGGCACATATTTATCCAGCGTTCCATACTTGCCG
>JAMPGS010000108.1 GCA_023663815.1 Clostridium sp. | reverse complement strand
ATAGTGAATAATTGGATATGTTCATAAATTTTTCACTCATTCAAAAACCGTGGAGCTTATCCGAATAGGTATTGACAGATTGGAATACATGCAGGAGGCAAAATGACGACGGTTTATTTTGTGCGCCACGCGCAGCCCAATTATAATAATCATAACGATTTAACCCGCGAATTAACCGCGCAGGGCCTGCAGGACAGAAAATTAGTAACCCATTTTTTATGGGAGAAAAAAATTGACGTGGTTTTATCAAGCCCCTATAAAAGAGCTGTTGACACGGTAAAAGATTTTGCCGATGCAAAAGGGATGGAAATAAAATGTATCGATGATTTTCGGGAGCGGAAGATTGGAAACGCATGGATAGAGGATTTTAACGGCTTTAGCAAAAGGCAGTGGGAGGATTTTGATTTTAAGCTGCCTGAGGGGGAATCCCTGCGGGAAGTACAGAGCCGCAATATCGGCGCGCTTAATCAGGCGTTGGAGGCTTATTCAGGGAAAAATGTGGCGGTCGGCAGCCATGGAACGGCTTTAAGCACAATCATCAATTATTTTGATGCTTCTTTTGGTTATGATGAGTATGAAAAGATAAAGGGTTTAATGCCTTGGATTGTGCAATTTTCTTTTGCGGGGAATCAGTGTTTAAAAATTCAAAAGTATAATTTGTTTTTGTGAGAAGCATGTTTGAATAAACCCCCGTTTTTTTGTAAAAACTAATCCCATAAAAAAGGGAGTAAAGAAATGCAGATTTTCAACAGAAAAGCAGACGCGGAGTTGACAGAATTTTACGAAATAATGCGGATTTTATATCTCTCAAAGGCGGAGGCGGATATTTTGGAGGCCCTTCGGCGGAAAAGCGAGGAGACCTACTGGCACTGTGTGAAGGTGGCAAGGCTGGCGTTGACGCTGGGAATTTCCTGCGGACTGCCGTCGGAGGAACTGGAGCCTCTTTCTATTGGAGGGCTTTTGCACGACGTGGGAAAGCTGAAGATTGCGCCGGAAATTTTAAATAAAAACGGGAAATTGAACGAGGGAGAGCTGCAGGAGATGCGCAGACATTCGGAATACGGGGAGGAGCTTTTGCGGGACAAAGCCGGGGAAACCAACCGGACAGTACTGGATATCGTGCGGCATCACCATGAAAAAGTCGGGGGAACAGGTTATCCCGACGGTATTTGGGAGAGGCATCTTCCGGTTCAAATAGTGGCTGTAGCGGATATTTACGACGCGCTGACCAGCAACCGATGCTATCGAAAGGCGTGGGACGATGGGAAAGCGCTCACTCTTTTGTACGAGGATGAGGGGCTGGAGCGGAGGCTGGTAAAAAAGCTTCAAGGCCTTGTGAATAACAGGGCTATATACGGAAAAGTTCTGTTAAAAAGCAGTTAGAACATTCGAAGATTAAAATAAATCAATAACATTGATTAAAAACATATCTTGCAAGGCCCTCAATACTATGTTAAATTAACAGGAAGTAGGGTACTGCCTTGTAAAGAAATGATGTCCCTATGAAGTGTTCCGTTTGGATATTTCATGGGGATTTTATTATGCGCGCGGACGGCAATGCAGGGATTTGCCAGAGAGGCTTTTTCAGCGCGCAGGAGTTTCCCTACTTTGATTGCACGGAGATATTTGGAGGAAAAATCATGAATGTAGCAGAAAAATATGGAAAATCTTATTTTATGCCGCCGGAGGTTACATACGACTGGGTAAAAAAAGATACGATTACAACGCCGCCCATTTGGTGCAGCGTGGATTTAAGGGACGGCAATCAGGCCTTGATTGAGCCTATGGGGCTTGAGGAAAAGCTTGAGTTTTTTAAAATGCTGGTGAAGGTTGGATTTAAGGAAATTGAAGTGGGCTTCCCGGCGGCTTCGGAGACGGAGTATCAATTTGTGCGCGCGCTGATTGAGAGAAACATGATACCGGAGGACGTGACGATTCAGGTGCTGACGCAGGCCAGAGACCATATTATCAGGAAAACCTTTGAATCCATAAAGGGCGCGCCCGCGGCGGTAGTGCATCTTTACAATTCTACCTCGGTAGCGCAGCGGGAGCAGGTATTTAAAAAGTCAAAGGAGGAAGTGAAACAGCTTGCGGTGGACGGCGCAAAGCTTTTAAAGGAGATTGCGCAGGAGACGGAAGGGAATTTTACCTTTGAGTACAGCCCGGAAAGCTTTCCCGGAACGGAGGTAGACTACGCTTTGGAGGTCTGCAACGCAGTGCTGGACGTATGGCAGCCGGATAAGGAGCATAAAGTAATTATCAATATTCCGACCACGGTTCAAATAGCCATGCCCCATGTGTTTGCCTGTCAGGTGGAGTATCTTCACAAGAATTTAAAGTACAGGGACGCGGTGGTTTTGAGCGTACATCCCCATAACGACAGGGGATGCGGCGTCAGCGACGCGGAGTTTGGCGTGCTGGCCGGGGCCGACCGCGTGGAAGGGACGCTTTTTGGAAACGGGGAGAGAACCGGAAACGTGGATATTGTGACCCTTGCCATGAACATGGCCTGCCATGGGGTGGAGCCGGGCCTTGATTTTAGAAATATTATCCAGATTCGGGAGGTTTACGAGCTGCTTACGGGTATGCGGGTTTACGAGAGAGCGCCTTACGCCGGCGATTTGGTGTTTACCGCCTTTTCAGGCTCCCATCAGGACGCCATCTCCAAGGGAATGGCGTGGTGGAACGAGGGCAAGAGCCATGGCCGCTGGGATGTGCCGTATCTTCCCATTGACCCGCAGGATTTGGGAAGGGAATACGAATCCGATGTAATACGAATCAACAGCCAGTCGGGCAAGGGCGGCATAGCCTTTATTTTGAAGCAGAATTTCGGCATTTCTCTGCCGGATAAGATGAAAGAGGAAGTAGGCTATCTGATGAAGGGAATTTCCGACCATAAGCATCAGGAGCTTGTACCGGAGGAGGTTTACCGGATATTCGAGGACAATTATATTAATCAGAGGGAAATATTTGACATTCCCGAATGTCATTTTAAACAGCAGAAAGATGGAATTACCGCGGCGGTCACCATTGAACAGAATAAGGAAAGAAGGGTGATTGAGACTTCCGGCAACGGCCGCCTTGACGCGGTGAGCAATGCGGTGAAGCTATATTTCGGCGTCAGCTACGAGCTTTCTGTTTACGAGGAGCACGCGGTGTCAAGAGGTTCCTCCTCAAAAGCCGCAGCTTATGTGGGGATTTTGTGCAACGGAAAAATGTATTGGGGCGTGGGCATCGACGAGGATATTATCAAGAGCTCCATCGCCGCGCTGGTGTCCGCCGGGAATAAGATGGCCCACAGCGAGAATGTGAAGGAGGGTCGGGAAGAGAGAATCATGGACATTATGCGTTACGTTCAGAACCATTACAAAGACGTGACGCTGGAGGAGCTTGCGGGGCAGTTCCATCTCTCGGCGCCTTATCTTTCCAAATATATCAAGGAGCGCACCGGGGCGACTTTTCAGGAGGCGGTGAAAAAAGCCCGAATGAAAAAGGCCAGAGCGCTTTTAAAGGAGACGAATCAAACGGTGGAAAGTATTGCCGCCAGCGTGGGATACGAGACGGTGGAGCATTTCAACAGGCTCTTTAAAAAGACCTATGGAATGACGCCGGTTCAATTTCGGAGAGAAAACAGATAGAAGAAAGTAAAAGAGGTAATAACAGCGAATAAAAAAGTGAATAAAAAAAGTGATAAGTAAAAGCAAAGCGACGTTTCTGTTCCGGATGACTACACTGGGGCAGGAGCGTTTTGTTTTTGCGCGGGGCGAATGGAAAAGTAGAATTTTCGCAGGAAGCCAAAGTTTTGTAGAGAAGCTGAAATTTTGCAGAATAGACAATCAAAATTTTCTTGTTGACAATATAGTCTATATGATATAGACTAAAAATATGATTCAGTCTATAAGAAATAGACCAAAGAAGCAGCTCATAAATTCAATGCTTTCTAAAAAGAAAATACAAATAGGAGAAACTACAATATGGGAGATTACAAGCTGGCGGATGCCGAGGAGAGATTTGCAAAAATAATTTGGGACAGGGAGCCCATCAGTTCACCGGAGCTGGTAAAAATCTGCGAGAAAGAGATGAAATGGAAAAAGTCAACTACATACACGGTGCTTAAAAAGCTCTGTGACAAGGGAATTTTTAAAAACGAAAACGCCATGGTGACGGCTCAGATGGGCCGGGAAGAATTTTATGGGGCCCAGAGCCGCCGATATGTTCAGGACGTGTTCGCGGGCTCGCTTCCAAGATTTTTAACTGCGTTCTGCGGGGGAAGAAAGCTCTCGAAAGAGGAAGTGGAGGAAATGAAGAGGTTTATTGACGAGTATCAGGAGGACGGGCAGGCATGACGGAACTATTTGCAGCGGTTTTAAATAGGAGCATCACGACGTCGGTTGTGATTGCTGCGGTTTTTCTCCTGCGGCTTTTGCTGAAAAAAGCGCCGGGGTATTTTGCTTATCTCCTGTGGCTTGTGGCGTTTGCGCGGCTTTTGTGCCCTGTTTCCTTGGAGGCGGATTGGGGCGTTATTCCCGGCGTGGAATTTTCTAGGGCGTGGGAAAAATCCGAGCCAGCTTTCGCGGCGGGTGAAAAAGATGGAGCGGAAAAAGACAAGTCCGATACTTCTATCATAGAAAATGATAAGTCCGAAATATTAGCCGGAGGAAACACCGGAAATATATGGAGCTTTCTGACCGGGGACGATGCCAGAAGTACCCAGAGCTTTCTAACCGAAAACAACGCCGGAAAGACACGTCCCGCCCTCCTCGCCGGAAAGCTTATCTGGCAGTTGGCAGCGGGAATTTGGCTTACAGTCTGCGCCGCTTTGCTCTTGCACAGCATTGTCAGCTACTGGCGGTTTATGAAAGGCCTCGGCGGATATAAAGGACTTGGCGGGCATAGAGATCTCAGCGAACACAGCAACTTTGACGAGCATAAAGATTTTGGCAAGCATAACAATCTCGGCGGGCATAAAAGTCTCGTCAGATGTAAAAACCGAAGCAAAAGTAAAACCAATGTGGAGCAATTCCCTGTCATTATCTCGGAGAATATTAAAACGCCCTTTGTGGCCGGATTTTTCAAACCGGCGATTTATCTGCCTAAGGGGCTGGAAGAGGCCCAGCTTGACATGGTGCGCGAGCATGAAAAAATCCATATTGCGCGCCGGGATTATCTCATAAAGCCTGCGGCTTATCTGGCGGTATGTATTTACTGGTTCAATCCCCTTGTGTGGCTTGCCTTCTATTATATGGAAAAGGACATGGAAATTTCCTGTGATGAGGCGGTGCTGAAAAGAGTGGGCTATGAAAACAATAAAGTTTATGCGAAAGCGCTTTTATCGCTCTCGCAGGAGTACGGCTGGCGGCCGGGCTGTCCCATTGCCTTTGGTGAAAACGGCGTGAAGGACAGGATTAAAAATATAGTGAAATGTAAGCGCGCCAAAGGGTGGATAGTTGCGGCGGGCATTGCGGTGGTTTTGGCGGCGACGGTTTTGCTTTTTGTAAACAGTAAATGGAATCTGGTGATATCGCTGGAAGAGCAGACGGCGGAAAATACAAAAGCTGAAAAAAACATGGCGGACGCGCGGAAAGTTCCGGAAACGGACGGCAATACAGAAGTCAATCATATTTATTATGAAGAAAATTCTGATTCTGAAAATCAAATTTTGCCGGAAGAAAAAATTTATCTGCCGGAAGAAACAATCACCCACAGCGAATCGATATCGGCAAATACGGACCATTACTATTATCCGTCGGAAATAAACGGGCAGCAGGGCAAAGTAGCGGAGGATAAAACAACAGACGGCAAAGAGACAGAGAACAAAACGGCGGAGAGCCAGCCAGAAACCGGGGAAGTATCGGACGATTATCAGGTTTTGCTCCGTCAGGCGGAAGGAATACATGAGGAAAACGAGCTTAAATTTGCATATCCTCTGGAATATACCAGAATTTCCGACGATTACGGCGTTCGGATTCATCCGGTTACGCAGGTAAAAAGAATTCACAGCGGAATCGACTTTGCGGCGGATAAGGGAACGCCGGTAAGGGCAGCGGCGACGGGCCTTGTATTGGAGACAGGAAACGATATAGCTTGCGGAAATTATGTGATTGTTCAGCACAGCAACGGCGATATGACCTACTATGCAAACTGCGACGAGATTTTAGCAAAGGAAGGACAGAGCGTGGCTCAAGGAGAGCAGATTGCCACCGTGGGGAGTACGGGAAGAAGCACGGGAGCCCACCTGCACTATGCCGTGAGCAGGAATGGAGAGTATATGAAACCGGAGTTCGCAGTAAGTGCAAATCCCTAAGATAAATTTTCCACAAATCGCTGCGAAGAAATTTCGCGAAATCATTGCAAAGAATTCTCATAAACCATTGTGAAGAATTCTTTTAAACCGTTGCGAAGAAATTCCACAACTCCTTGCAAGGAACCTTCACACCCCCTTGCAAAAATTTCCACAAAATCCTTGCAAAGAATTTCCATTTTCACTTGAAAAATCCTTCCATATCCTATACAATAAATATAGTTAAAGGATATGCGGCGCCGGAAGCTTAACGGCGCAAAAGGAATAATTGAAGGAGATGCGAAGATGGGATTTATGTTATTGGCCGGAGGCTTTTTGGTTATTATTTTCGCTGTAGTAGTATCGGTGGTATCCTCCGTAGTGTCAGCCGTGGCGGCGGACCAAGATGTGGAGGATTAAAAACAAAAAATCAGGAAAAGAACCGGTTTTTGGCCGGTTCTTTTTTTAGAAATTATTTAGATTCATTTAGATTGCGTTTATTGCTTTATGGTAAAGAAAGAAGTAGGATAGAAATGGAATTTCATAGAAACTAGAATTTCATAGAAATTAGAACCTCAACAGAAATGAAATTCCATAGAAGCAGAAATTTCACAGCAACGAGAATTCACATAAGAAAGGCGTGGCGGCGATGAAGGAAAAGTTTTATCGATTTATGCAGGGAAGGTATGGGAGCGACCAGTTGAACCGGTTTTTAATGTTTTTGGTTTTGCTGCTTTTTGTCGTGTCGTTATTTGGGTTGAGATTTGCGTACCTGTTGGGAATTATCGTTCTTGTGTACGCTTATTTTAGAATGTTCTCCAAAAATATTTATAAGCGGAGAATGGAAAACGCTGCATACATGAAGTATGAGTACAGGGTAAAGCAGTTTTTTGCCACATGGAAGCGGGACATGATTCAGAGAAAGACCCACCATATTTACAGGTGTCCTTCCTGCCGTCAGAAAATCAGGATTCCTAGGGGCAAGGGGAAAATAGAAATCAGGTGCCCTAAATGCGGTCAGACCTTTATTAAAAAGAGCTGATATAAACACAACAGGAGAAAGTCATGTTCGGATATATTATCATTAATAAGGGGGATATGAAATTTAAAGAGTTTGACGTCTACCATTCCTACTACTGCGGGCTGTGCGAGGCGTTGAAGAAAAGATACGGAAAGGCGGGGCAGATGAGCCTGTCCTATGATATGACCTTTCTTGTTATGCTGCTTGGAAGCTTGTACGAGCCGGAAACTATGGTAAAGGAGGGGAAATGCATCGCCCATCCTTTGGAAAAGCACATGGTGAGAAGCAATGAGTTTTCCCTTTATGCGGCGGACATGAACCTGCTTTTTACCTATTATAAATGCCGGGACGATTGGGAGGACGAGCGGAAGGTGACGCGTCTTGCCTATGGAAAGCTGCTCAAAAAGGCGTATCGAAGCATCTGCTCCCGGTACGGGGAGAAGGCAAGGCGGATTGACAATTTGATGCGGGTTATGGCTCAGGAGGAAAGGAAGCAAAATCAGGACGTTGATTACATGGCGGGGCTTTTCGGGGAAATTATGGGAGAAATGATGGCGGTCAAAAAGGACGAGTGGAGGGAAAACCTGCAGGCCATGGGAAACTACCTTGGAAAGTTCATTTATCTTATGGACGCTTACGAGGATATCGAGGAGGATATCAGGCAGAAGCGTTACAATCCCTTGATAAAGCAATATAACAACCCGGATTTTGAGGAGGAAATAAAGACCATTCTCACAATGATTATGGCGGATTGCTGCAAGGAATTTGAGAAGCTTCCCGTCATAGAAAACGTGGAAATTTTAAGGAATATTCTCTATTCGGGAATCTGGTACCGCTATGAAATGGTGCGGAAGAACCGGGAAGAAAAGCAGTTAAGCGGAGCCGGAAGCAGGCAGGGGGTAAAACATGCGCGACCCGTATGAAGTTTTGGGCGTTTCAAGAAACGCCACGGAAGAAGAAATTAAAAAATCATATAAGGCTCTCAGCAGAAAATACCACCCTGACGCCAACATCAACAACCCCCATAAGGAGGAGGCCGAGGAGAAATTTAAGGAAATACAGCAGGCATACCAGCAGGTTATGAAGGAGAGAACGGAAGGATACAGCTATCAGAGCGACAGCAGAGGCGGAAGCTATGGAGGATACGGCGGCTTCGGCGGTTTTGACGGCTGGGATTTTGGCGGCTTTGGCAATTTTGGCAGGGGCTTTTACGGCGGAAACAGCACAGGAACCGGCTACGAGGAGGACGGGCATCTGCGGGCGGCGGGAAATTATGTGAGGAACGGTTATTATAAGGAAGCAAGGACCGTGCTGGACGGCATGGAGGAGAAAAGCAGAAACGCAAGATGGTATTACTACAGCGCGTTAGCCCATGCGGGACTTGGCAATCAGGTGTCCGCCCTAGAACACGCCAGACGGGCGGCGGCCCTAGAGCCTGATAACCGGGATTACAGCAATTTGGTATACCAGTTTGAAAACGGGGGCGCGTGGTACCGCCAGAGGCAGCACGCCTACAGCCAGCCTTATATGAGCGGCAACAGCTTCTGCCTGCGGCTTTGCATTGCCAACTTAATCTGCAATATTTGCTGCGGCGGCGGAGGCCTGTGCTGCGGAGGGATTCCATATTATCGGTATTAGTAGACGGGGTTTGTGTCAATCATCTGCGAGAAGTCGATGCTTTCGTCCCAGAGAAAGTTAAGATACTGTTTTCCTGTTTCGGTTCTCTGGGAGGAAGAAATCAGCCCGCAGATTGGGGTAAGCTCCGGGTAAGCGCCGCTCTTTTTTACAAAAGGGGATTCCTCTAAAAAGATGCCCACGGGTATAGGGTTCGCCATGTTTTCGGGGTGGCGGTGGTATTCCGTCTCCTCCTCAATTTCTTTTTGCCGCTGGGCGTCGTCCTTTGTATTGGCGGAGAGCATTTCCTCGTCAAAATCTTCGTCCTTCTTCGCCAGTACCTTCTCGTAATCAATATAATAGAGGTAATCCTGATACCTGCTCAGTTCTTCCTCGCTCATCACTGTGCGCAAATCCTGAAACATTTCATTTTCAGAATAATTGTTGAAAAGCTCCGAATTAAATACGGCGGCGTCCAAATCGCCTAGCTGAATCAGGGCCATGAGCTTTTGGACGGTAGCCATGTCGTACTGTGTGTAGGAGGTTAAGGAAAGCTCGGTGGAAGCGTCGATGTAGCACTCATAATTTTCCGTATCTAAGTCGGCGTACTCCGAGAAAGCTTCCTCCAGCTTGTCGCCGGACAGCCGGTAAGCGTTGAAGGCAATGCAGTAGAAATTGTAATCCTTTGCGGCGGAAACGTCGCGGATAAACATGACAAGGAAAAAAATGACGAGAAGTACTACAATGGTGTGGACCTTGTAGTAATCCCAGAAATACGCCAGCTTTCCCTTGACGGACATATCCTTTGTTTTCATTTGCTGCTGTCTAATTTCATCGATAACGCCGCGGTACTCGCGGGGCTTCTTTTCTTTTCGGGGCATGATAACTCCTCCCATGTGAATTTTTCATAAGTATTTTATCCATAACAACTATCATAGCGGCTAAAAAAAACAGTGTCAATGAACAGAATCGTTTAATCTGTAAAAAAAGGATAAAGTTTTCATTAAATATAGGAAAAAAAGAAAGGCGCGCCAAGAAAAAAGAAGAGTGCATCAAGAAAAAAGGAAAAGGCACATCATATTACTTGAAAGTTTACCCGAAATGTAATATCATTAACTATAACTACACATTTATGACGAGAATAACTGGAGGAAAAAGGAGAACATGAACGAGACTTACGTGGAATGGATGGTTAAAAGAAAAACGCCGGTATACATGAAGCTGCTTAAAATTCTTACGATTATGCTGGCGGTCTGCTTTATCTTTATAGGGATGCTGAATCTGGTGGCTCTTATTATCGGCGGACTATTTGCGGCTGCCGCTTATTTTGTATATTTGAACGCGGATATCGAGTACGAGTACCTTTACGTTGACAGGGAGCTTTCGATAGATAAGATTATGGCAAAGTCAAGGCGCAAGAAAGCCGCAACCTTTGATTTGGGGAAAATGGAAATTGTGGCCCCCATCAAGTCGTGGCATCTTGACCAGTACAAGAACAGAAACGACAAAACGGTGGATTACAGCTCTGGCGAGGCCGAACAGCCGGATAAAAGATATATATTCCTCTATGACGGAAGGCAGAAGGTGATTTTTGAACCAAATAGCGAAATGTTGAAAGCAATGCAGTTTGCAGCGCCTAGAAAGGTGTTTACGGACTAGAATACAGGAGGAGAAAAAATGGGTCGGATAATTGGTGAAGGCATTACTTTTGACGATGTGCTGCTTGTACCGTCTTATTCAAAGGTGGTTCCAAGCGAGGTTGACTTGTCAACATGGCTTACCCCTAAAATCAAGCTGAATATTCCCATGATGAGCGCGGGAATGGACACGGTCACGGAGAATAGGATGGCAATCGCCATGGCGAGGCAGGGCGGAATCGGCATTATCCACAAGAATATGTCCATTGAAGCCCAAGCGGAGGAAGTGGATAAGGTAAAACGCTCCGAGAACGGCGTCATCACGGATCCTTTTTCCCTAACGCCGGAGCATACCTTGGCGGACGCGGACGCTCTTATGGCAAAGTTTAGGATATCCGGCGTGCCCGTCACGGAGGGGCGCAGGCTGGTAGGAATTATCACCAACAGAGATTTGAAATTTGAGACGGACTTTACCAAGAAAATCAAGGAGTCCATGACGGCGGAAGGGCTTATCACGGCCAAGACGGGCACGACGCTTGAGGAGGCGAAAAAAATTCTTGCCAAGGCGAGAAAGGAAAAGCTTCCTATTGTAGACGACGATTACAATTTAGTAGGGCTGATTACCATTAAAGATATTGAGAAAACGATTAAATATCCCTTGTCGGCCAAGGACAGTCAGGGAAGGCTTTTATGCGGCGCGGGCGTGGGCATCACCGCCAACGTTTTGGACAGAGTGGGCGCCTTGGTGGATGCGAAGGTGGACGTGGTGGTGCTTGACAGCGCTCACGGACATTCCGAGAACGTTATCCGCTGCCTTAAAATGATTAAAGAAAAATACCCCGATTTGCAGGTGATTGCCGGGAATGTGGCTACCGGAGAGGGGACGAAAGCCCTGATTGAAGCGGGAGCCGACGCGGTGAAGGTGGGAATCGGTCCCGGCTCCATCTGCACCACTAGAGTGGTGGCCGGTATCGG
>JAMPGS010000107.1 GCA_023663815.1 Clostridium sp. | reverse complement strand
CGTTCCTGCCTGCCCGACGGGCCCAAGGTGGGAAGCGTCGCACTGTCGCCGCGGGGGGATTTGCGGATGCCGTCGGATGCGTGCGCGAGGATTTGGATGGAGGAGCTGGAGGGGTTGGACTAACGGGGTTATTTTTCAACTTTCCCTATCTCCCAAGGAATAATTCCCGTTATGGATTAATACTATAGTAAAAAGAACGTAACGGGGATATCCTATGAGCTCCAAAACTAAAATTGTTGTACTCCATTTGAAAGAATTAATATACACCGGCATTTTTGCCCTGCTGGGAATATTGTTTATCGTCCTTCTCATTATCATGTTTGTGCCGAAGGATAAAAAAGAAAATAATGCGGTGGATGTGCCTGCGCCTACATATGTTCCGGGTATTTACAGCACTTCTTTGGTTTTAAACGACAATGCGGTGGACGTGGAAGTAACGGTGGATGAAGCCAATATCAACGATATCCGCATTGTGAATCTGGACGAAGCCGTGGCGACCATGTTTCCGCTGTTGGAGCCTTCCTTTGACGATTTGGCGAACCAGATTTTGAAAAACCAGTCGCTGGATAATATTACCTATTCCGACGATAATAAGTATACCTCTATGGTTTTGCTGAACGCCATCAAAACCTCTCTTGGAAAGGCGGCCGTGCCTTCGCCCTCGGCAAGCGCAAGCCCGTCCGCAACGCCTTAAGCGCATAGGGAAGTCTTTAGAGTATAAAAATAAGAAAAGTCTGATTCGCGGGGGAGTCAGACTTTTTTATATTATGGGAAATTTTTCTTGTTGGAGGAATCCTTATTCAAATATTTATTTAGTTTCTTATCGAAAGTAAATACTGTTTCACCATTTAACGAATGGTAGGCGGCCAGCAGGCAGTCTACAAAGTCAAGTGATGAATTAGAAAATAAGTCTATTGCATACACTACGCAGTCCCTATTTTCAATTTGGATAATATCCGATAGTCCATGGAGAATAGACTTAATTTTGATTTTGGGAACAGAATAGACACTTTTTAGTACATATATTACTTCCGCAATAACTTCCGGTTTTGTATACGCTCCGGATGCGATGACTTCCGCGGCATGTTTAGCCATCTTGGCGTTATCGTTTAAAACAAATCTTAAAATAACATTAGCGTCTATTAGCTGCATATTTTTCTGCAATGGCACGTTCAAAGGCTCCCTCTTCCTGTTTCATTAACGCCGGATTTGCGTATTCGTGGGCAATTCCAAGCATGGATTGTACATTTTCTTTTTTTGGCGCGGATTCCGACGGCGCTTCATAGTGGTCTGAATTTATGAATTGGACAAACGCATAAACGGTTTCGATTTTATTGTCCGGTAAGGTTTCAAGCAAATCGATAGTTTTTTCTAAAGTTGACATAGGCGCTTCTCCTTTTAAATTTTACTCTTGAAGATAGAATAACACGGTATAAAATGAAAAACAATAAAAAAGTTCACATGGCGCGCACGATGATTTTAGTTGTTGACAAACGCGGAAAACAATTGCTATCATTATAAACGAACAAAGACGTTCTAAACCGGCGGGAATATGCCTGCCGGCGGGTGAACGCCTTTTTTGCGCAGGATATTCAAAGGAAACGCGAGCGATAGGCGGCGCGCGGCAGAAGAGAAATTTTTTCGCTGAATTTTCAATATTTCGTAAAAACAGAAAGGAACGGGTGAGCTATGAGAAAGCATTATTCAAAGGAAGATGTGATGGAGCTGGTGGGCAACGAAGATGTGGAGTTTATCAGGCTTCAGTTTACGGATATGTTTGGAAGCTTAAAAAATATGGCGATTACGGCCAGCCAGCTAGAAAAGGCGTTGGACAATAAGTGTATGTTTGACGGCTCCTCCATTGAGGGGTTTGTGCGGATTGAGGAGTCGGATATGTATTTGTATCCCGATTTGAGCACGCTGGAAATTTTACCGTGGCGGCCCCAGCAGGGAAAAGTGGCGCGGCTTATCTGCGACGTGTACCGTCCAAGCGGCGAGCCCTTCGAGTGCGACCCCAGACATATCCTAAAGCGGGCGGAGAAGGAAGCGGAAAAGATGGGCTATAAATTTGAGGTGGGGCCTGAGTGTGAATTTTTCCTTTTTCACACGGATGAAAACGGGCTTCCTACGACGCTGACCCATGAGCAGGCGGGCTATTTTGATTTGGGGCCTTTGGACTTGGGGGAAAACGCAAGGCGGGATATGGTTCTCACGCTGGAGGACATGGGATTTGTGATTGAGGCGTCCCACCATGAGGTGGCTCCGGCGCAGCACGAGATTGACTTTAAATATGACGAGGCGTTGGCGACGGCGGACAATATTATGACCTTTAAGCTGGCGGTAAAGACCATTGCCAAGAGGCATGGGCTGCACGCCACCTTTATGCCAAAGCCCAAGTTTGGGGTGAACGGTTCGGGGATGCACATTAATATGTCCTTGTCGAAGGATGGAAAAAATGTTTTTGACGACCCGGCGGGAGAGCTGGGGCTCAGCCGGGAGGCTTACTATTTTATCGGCGGGATTATCAAACATATGAAAGGCATGGCGGCGGTCACCAATCCGCTGGTGAATTCTTACAAAAGGCTGGTGCCCGGCTATGAAGCGCCGGTTTATATCGCGTGGAGCGCGACCAACAGGAGCCCCTTAATTCGGATTCCGGCTTCAAGGGGAGAGGGAACAAGGATTGAGCTGCGCTGTCCCGACCCGTCGGCAAACCCTTATCTGGCGTTGGCGGTGTGCCTGAGGGCAGGGCTGGACGGTATTGCAAATAAGACGGAGCCTCCTGCAAGCGTTGACTGCAATATTTTCGCGCTTTCCGACGAGGAAAAGAAAGCTCTGGGAATCGAGGCCATTCCGGGAACGTTGATTGAAGCGGTGAACGAGCTGGAAAAGGATGGGTTTATCCGGGAAGTGCTGGGGGAAAAGGCGGCGGAGAAATACATCAGGGCCAAGAAAAGCGAGTGGGCGGAATACCGCGCTCAGGTTACGGATTGGGAGCTTCACCAGTATTTAAATCGGTTTTGAGCAGGAATATGAAGAAGCTTAAAGGTACAAGGAGGTGGGTGCATGACGGGGATTATTGTAGTCCTCCCAAAGCAGGATGACGCCAGAAACATAAAAAATCTCCTTGTGAGAAATGGAATTTCCGTGTACGGGGCGTGTACCACAGGAGCGCAGGCCATGGCGATGGCGGATAATCTTGACGACGGCGTGGTTATCTGCGGCTACCGGCTGGCGGATATGATGTATTCCCAGCTATGGGAGTATCTTCCGCAGAATTTTGAGCTGCTGCTTTTGGCCTCCCAGCATGTGATAGGCAGCGGGCTTTTGCGGGACGGTGTTTTAAGCCTTGCCATGCCGATAAAGGCCCACGAATTGATTAATACCGTGGATATGATGGTAAAAAGCATGGAAGGACGCCGGAGGAAGCGGCGGGAAAAGCCAAGGGAGCGGAGCAGGCAGGACACGGAGCTTTTGAAGGAAGCCAAGGCCCTTTTGATGGAGCGGAATCATATATCGGAGGAGGAAGCGCACAGGTATTTACAAAAGTGCAGTATGGACAGCGGGACTAATATGGTGGAGACAGCCCAGATGGTGCTTGCCATGATGAGAGGGTAGCTGGCGGAAGGATTTTAGGCGTATTTTCAAATATATAAAATGCAATTATGAAGTATACGGAATGTAAAAAGCAGGCAGGAATTAATTTTCCCTGTCTGCTTCGTCGTTGTAGGCGGCCGCCATTTTTTTCAGGGTATTGTTTGTGCCCAAAAGGACGAAAGCGTCGCCTTTTTGGGCGGGGCCGTCCGCCGGGGGATTGATGATTAAGGTGCTGCCCCGTTTGATGGCGATTACGCTCACGCCGTATTTTTCGCGGAGCTTTAGCTCTTTTAGGTTTTTGCCTACCCAGCTCCGCAGGATGCCAATGTCCGTGATGGAATATTCTGAGGTCAGCTCGATAGCGTCAAACAGGTTGTTGAAAGCCAAGTTGTTGGCCAGATGGACGCCCATTTCTTTTTCAGGGTAAACAATCTCGTCCACTCCAACCTTCGTCAATATTTTCCCCTGCGTGTCGTCGTAGGCTTTGGCGATAATCTGCCCTATGCCCTGCTCCTTGGCCCAAATAGCCGCCAGCACCGACGCCTCCAGACTGTGGCCGATGGAGATAATGGCCCCGTCAAAATTTCTGCCTCCCAGCTCCATCAACGCCTCCTCGTTTGTGATATCCAAGCACATAGCAAGGGTGACGTAATCGGCAATCTGCCGGATTTTCTTTTCATTGTAATCAATGGCCAGCACCTTGCAGCCGTTGGCTTCCAGCTGCTTTGCCATGCTGCTGCCAAACCGGCCAAGCCCTATAACAATGTATTCTTTTTGTACTCTTTTTTTCATAATTCTCCTTTATTTTTTATTCCGCCTACTTATTTCTAATTATCCAATGATGACCTTACTCTCCGCGCAGGCCGCGCTTTCCGACAGGCTACGGACATTAAAAGCCAGCGCCAGCGTGATGGGGCCGATTCGTCCCAGATACATGGTGAGGGAGACTATCAGCTTTCCCACAGGCAGCAGGGAGCCGGTAAGTCCTCTTGAGAGGCCCACCGTTGCGATTGCGGAGGTCATTTCATACAGCGTATCTAAAAAGCCGCTTTGCTGGACGGCTAAAAGCGCGGTTGTTAATATCATTAAAGCGGAAAAGCTAAAGGTGACGATGGCGACGCATCTCCTGATAGTCTCATTCGCGATTTTCCTGTGCATCACCACCACGTCTTTTTTTCCCTTGATATTGGCGAACATGGAGGCAAAGAGCAGGACGATGGTTACCGTCTTGACGCCCCCCGCGGTTCCGGCGGGGGAGCCCCCAATAAACATGAGAATCAGGTAAACCAGACAGGAGGCAGGCCTAAAATATTCCTGCGGGATGGTGACAAAACCGGCGGTGCGCAGGGTGACGGACTGAAACAGCGACGCCATCAGCTTTTCCGGCCAGCTCATTTTTCCCAGCGTGTTAGGATTGTCGAACTCAAAAATGAGGGTTAAAACCATACCTATCAAAATCAGCGATAGGGTGGCGGCAAGCACAAGTCTTGTGTGAAGGTTCATTTTGCGGACATAAGCGCCGGAAGCCTGCTTTTTGCGGGGCAGAAGCGTCCGCGCAATTTCCCAGTATACCGGAAAGCCAAGGCCGCTTACGATAATCAAAAAAACGGTGGTGAGATTGAGGATAACGTTGTCCCTGTAGCTGCAAAAGCTATTTTCCCCCAGAATGTCAATCCCCGCGTTGCAGAAAGCGGACACCGCGTGAAAAATGCCATACCAAATTCCCTTCATCCCAAATTGCGGGATAAAGACCAGAAAATAGCCCAGCGCGCCGACGCCCTCCAGACATAAGGTAATCGTTAGGACGCGCATGGTAAGCCGCACAAGGCCGGATAAGGTGTCCAGATTATAGGCGCTTTGAATCAACATTCTGTCAGACAGGGTAATTTTGCGGCGGAAGAGACATAAAATCAGCGTGGTGAAGGTTACGATTCCAAGGCCGCCTAACTGAATTAAAAACAGGATAACCGCTTGACCGAAAGCGGAAAAGGTTTGTCCAATGTTGACCGTGGACAGGCCCGTCACGCAGACGCTGGAGACAGCCACAAACAGGGCGTCAAAAAAATCAATTTCCCGCCCCGGCCGCGTGCTGATTGGCAGCATAAGGCAGGCGGCGCCGATAAAGGCCCCTACAAGAAAGCCCAGCATGATAATTATGGTGGTGGTAAGCTTGTGTTTTTTCATATTTTTCCCAGATACCCGTGGATTTTTCCTTATTTTACAATAGATTGCGGGGTATGGCAAGATACTCCCTTCAAAGCAGCCTCAAGGAATTATTGCAAAGGATTTTCATTTTCTTCAAAGCAGCCTCAAGGAATTATTGCAAAGAATTTCCATTTCTTCCAAAGCAAATCTAAGGAATTAATTATCAGAATCTTTAGAAGTTTTTAAGGTTTTCCCCAATATTTTGTTTAGTTTTTTGAAGTACTATCATGATTGGGATTCGTTATAGGATTCAAAAGGAGCGTGATGGACATGACAATGGAAGTAATTATGCAGTACTTTGCAAAATATGGGGGAATTGGGATTTTTGTTATCGTGCTGCTTGAGTATTTAAACCTGCCGGGGTTCCCAGCGGGAGTGATTATGCCCTTGGCGGGGATATGGGCGGCAAAGGGGCAGATTCATTTTATTCCCGCGCTGATTATCACGGTGGCGGCGGGCCTTACGGGAAGCCTTATTTTGTACTGGCTGGGCTACAAGGGCGGAGAGCTTTTTTTGCAGAAGTATCTAAATCGATTTCCAAAGCAAAGGCCCGCCATAGAAAGGAAGCTTTTGTGGATGCGGGAAAAAGGCAGCGTGGGCATTTTTGTGGGAAAGCTGATTCCCATGATACGGACGTTGATTTCTATACCGGCCGGCGTGTCGAAAATGAACTTGGTAAAGTATACCGTCAGCTCCACGCTGGGGATTTTTGTGTGGAATTTGTTTTTTGTGGGCGCGGGGTATTTTCTGGGGGAGGCGGTTTTTTGAAAAATTTCCGCAAGGTTTATTGCTCTTTAAAGAAAGGCAATATTTTTCCGTTGCGCTTACACATAAGTTTGAGATTCACATAAGAAAGGACGAGACATGAAGATTGCAATGATGACAAATAATTATAAACCCTTTATCGGGGGCGTGCCGATTTCCGTGGAGCGGCTGGCGGAGGGGCTTAGGGAAAAAGGCCATAAAGTGGTGATTTTTGCGCCCTATTATGAGGAACAGGAGCGGGAAGAGGACGTGGTGAGATACGGAGTGATTTTCCGCAGGAAAACGGACGGATTTTCCGTGCCCAACAGTTTGGACCCGGAAATTGAAAGGCGGTTCCGGCAGGAGGATTTTGATTTGATACATGTTCATCACCCCATGATGATAGGGGATACCGCAAGATATTTGTCGTGGAAATATCATGTGCCGCTGGTTTTTACCTATCACACCAGATATGAGCAATATCTTCACTATATCGGACTGTCCGCCTTAAAGGGAATGATGCCTTTTTACCTTAAAAGCTGTACAAAAAGCTGCGATGTGGTGCTTGCGCCTACGCCGCTGATGAGGGAGTATTTGGAAAAAGCCGGGGTTAAAAGCAAAGTGCGGGTACTGCCTACGGGCCTTTTGGACGACAGCTTTTGCCCCGATAGGGAAAAGGCGGCGAGGCTGCGCAGGGAGCTTGCGGGGGGAAAGAAGCGTTTGTTCTGCAGCATTGCAAGGCTGGCAAAGGAAAAAAATTTGGAATTTCTGCTAAAGAGCATGAAAATTTTTAAGGAAAATTACGGCGGTGATTTTCGGCTTGCGCTGATAGGGGAGGGCCCTAGGCGGAAAGAGCTGGAAAAGCTGGCGGGACGGCTGGGGCTTAAGGAGGAGCTTATATTTGTGGGGACGGTATCCAACCGGGAGATTAAAAATTACTGCCATGCGGCGGACGCCTTCTTATTTACTTCCCTTTCGGAGACGCAGGGAATCGTACTGCTTGAGTCAATGGCGGCTGGCACGCCTGTCATTGCGCTGCGGGCTACCGGAGTTAGCGACGTAATTGTCAACGGGGAAAACGGATATATGACAGAAGCGTCAGAAATAGAGTTTGCAGGAAAAGTGATGGATATGTTTGAAAAAAAGGAGCTGGAATTTTTGCGGCAGGGAGCTAAGAAAACGGCGGAGGAGTACAAAAGCGGAGTAATTGCGGACAAGGCCTTATCAGCTTACGAGGAAGCTCTTATAGCAAGACGGATAAAGGAAAGCCAGAAGCGGGGGAGCGGAAACAGGAGAGAAAATATGGTATACTCATGACAATATGGTGGAAAAGACAATACGGCGGAAAAATTTAAGCGAAAGGACAAGAGACATGGACGTGAGGGCATATCACATATTGATCGTGGAGGACGACAAAGAAATCAGGGAGGGAATTGAGATTTACCTGAAAAATCAGGGCTATATTGTTTCGCAGGCGGCCGACGGCCTGGAGGGGCTGGAAAAAATCCGGCGGGAGGAAATTCATTTGGCGATTGTGGATGTGATGATGCCGAGGATGGACGGAATTACTATGATAATGAAGCTCCGGGAGATGCACTGTGAAATTCCGGTTATCATGCTTTCCGCCAAGTCGGAGGAGGTGGATAAAATCATGGGGCTTAACATGGGGGCCGACGATTATGTGACGAAGCCCTTTACCACCATGGAGCTTTTGGCCCGCGTGAATTCCCATCTGCGCCGGTACGGGAAATTTTTGGAAGCCTTGGGGGAGAAAAAGCAGGACGAAAAGGTTTATGTAATCGGCGGACTTGAGCTGAACGAGGAGGCCGTGGAGGTTTCTGTGGACGGAAAGCCGGTAAAGCTTACGCCGCTGGAATTTAAAATATTATTGCTGCTTATGAAAAATCCGGGAAGAGTGTTTTCCGCGGAGGAAATTTACGAGAGGGTTTGGAACGAGCAGGCAATCAACACGGATACGATTATGGTGCATATCAGAAAAATTCGGGAAAAAATTGAAGTGAATCCGAGAGAGCCAAAATATTTGAAGGTGGTGTGGGGCGTTGGATACAAAATTGAAAAGCAGTAAAAAATTCAGCGTGCTTGCGGCGGCAATGCTTGTGGCGGCGGCAACTGTAGTATTTCTTGCGTTTTATCCCGCCATAGGGAAGCAGGCGGATAGGCATTATTCGGAATATTTAAAAAGCGGCCAGTTTTTGTTTAGCATGTATCAGGGGAATCTTGTGCTCTATAAGCAAATGCTGGATAAAACCGGGACGGCGGAAGTCTCCTACTCCGACCTTTATTTGACGATGGACGAGGAGGAGACTTCGGAGGAAATGCTGGACAGGGAAGGGATTTATCCGGAAGAAGGGCTGAGCCCTGAGTTTGCTAAAATCGAGCTGAATAAAAGGATGGACGAGGTTTTAGAAAACTGGAAGGACAGCGTTTTAAACAGCCTTGCCCAAAATATGGATTACTGTGTCATCGACCACAAGACAGGAAAGGTTATCAAAAACACCGGCAGGGGAATTGAGGCCCTTTACAGAAACGGGAAAGAAAACGGAACGGGGGAGGAGAGTTCTTTTGAGGATTATGTTTATTATGTGATGATGACCTACGACGGCGTGGGCGGCATGGCAAATCTATCGGTAAGGGATGAAAAATCCGACGAGCTTTTGAAAAAAGCCCAGAGCGCTATGGCGCAAAAACAGTTGGCGGGGGCTTTTGAAAACGCGGCTTCGGAAATTCTTCAGCACGAGGACGCCCTTTATTGTTACGACGAGCTGGGAATACCCCAAAAGCTGACATGGCATGTAGACGACAGGCCGAAGGACATGACCTTTATTTATGGGCTCACCGCCGAGCAGAAGGAGCGTATCCTCAGCGCGGGGCAAAGCTTTGCTCTCGCCGAAAGTACTACTCTTTCCTATAGGTGGGACGTGCAAAATGCGTATTATGAGGCGGGAACGCCGGAGATTTACTGGGTAATCTTAATTGCGCTGGGGATAGTGGCCCTTGTATGTACCAGAAGCAAGCGGTATTGCCTGCACAGGCTTCCCCTTTGCCGGGTACACTTGGAGATTAGCTTAACCGCTGTCTTTGCGGTGTTTGGGGGTTTTGTTTATATTGTTATCCAGCTTGTGTATTTTACAAACAGCGGCTATTTTCCGGCGGCTTACGGAAAATATTTGGGATTTGTGCCGGAAATTTTATATCCTTTTATGACTGGAGCAATTAACGCGCTGGCATTGTTTTTGTGCTTTGGCCTGTGGTATTACACGATTACCTCTTTCGGGGAGCTGTTTGACATAGGAATCAAGGAATTCATCTGTCAAAGAAGCTTGCTTGTGATTTTTGCGCGCTGGCTGGCAAGAGGCTGCAAAAAGCAGACGGAACAGCTTAAGGAGGAGATGCTTCATGTGGATTTGGGAGGAAAAGCGGAAAAAACTATATTGAAGCTCCTCGCCGTCAACGGGGTGATTTTATTTTTCATGTGTACCCTGTGGGTGGGCGGCTATGCTGTGTTACTTGTCTACACTTTAGCGCTTTATTTTGGGATAAAAAAATATTTGGGTAAGATTCAAGAGCAGTATCGGAGAGTGTTCGACGCCACGCAGTCCATTGCCAAGGGGAATCTGCAGACGGAGCTTTCGGAGGACTGGGGCGTTTTCAAGTCCTACAAGGCGGAGCTTGCCAAGATACAAAACGGATTTAAGACGGCGGTGGATAAGGAGGTAAAAAGCCAGAGAATGAAAACGGAGCTGATAACCAACGTTTCCCACGACTTAAAAACGCCTCTTACGGCTATCACCACATACGTGGAGCTTTTGGAGGACGAAAATTTGACGCCGGAGACGCGGCGGGAATATCTTGCGGTGCTCAAAAAGAAGTCCGAGAGGCTGAAATTTTTGATAGAGGATTTATTTGAGGTCAGCAAGGCAAGCAGCGGAAACGTCACCTTGAATCTTGTGGAGGTGGATATCTGTAATCTGCTGCGTCAGGTATATTTGGAGTACGAGGACAGGGTAGAGGAAGCCAATTTGATTTTCCGGTTCCATATGCCGGAGGAAAAAGTAATCCTACAGCTTGACAGCCAAAAAACCTACCGGGTGTTTGAGAATCTTTATGTGAATATCATTAAGTACGCCATGCCCCACACCAGAGTTTACGTGAATGTGGAAAAAGGGGAAAAGGGCGTTGTCATTGAAATGAAAAACATGTCGGCCAGCGAGTTAAATATCCTGCCGGAAGAGCTGACCGAGCGGTTTGTGCGGGGGGACAGCGCGCGGAACACAGAGGGAAGCGGACTTGGGCTGGCGATTGCAAGAAGCTTTGTAGAGCTGCAGGGAGGAAGGCTTGCGGTGGAGATTGACGGGGATTTGTTTAAGGTGGTGATTGGGTGGGGGCAGTAAATTTTGTGTTTTGCGTGGGAAAGCGCGCAAAATATTGCTGAATATAGAGTGATGCTTATATGAATATTCACGTGATGCCTATATGAATATTAGCGTGATGCTCCTATGAACATTAGCGTGATATTCTTATAAACATTCACGTGACATCTATTTCCATTCATGGTACATTAATAGCGAGGCTCTAAGATGGCCATGATGGGAGAGCATAAGATAATGGAGAAACAAAAGCTGCTGAAGCAATACTTTGGCTACGATTCCTTTCGGGAGGGACAGGAATATTTAATTGACAGCATTTTGGCCGGTCAGGATGTGCTGGGGATTATGCCCACGGGGGCGGGAAAATCCCTTTGCTATCAGATTCCGGCCCTTTTGATGCATGAAAAGACGGGAGGGATTACGCTGGTGATTTCCCCGTTAATTTCTCTTATGAAAGACCAAGTGGAGGGCTTAAATCAGGCGGGAATTCATGCGGCTTATTTAAATAGCTCCTTGACGCCAGGGCAGTACAGAAAAGCCCTTTCCTACGCGAAGGAGGGGCGTTATCCAATTATTTATGTGGCCCCGGAGCGGCTTACGACGCCGGAATTCCTTTATTTTGCGCGGAGCTCTTCCATTGCAATGGTGGCCGTTGACGAGGCGCACTGCGTTTCCCAGTGGGGACAGGATTTCCG
>JAMPGS010000106.1 GCA_023663815.1 Clostridium sp. | reverse complement strand
TCTTAAAATTTTCTTGAACATAGAAATTCGCTCCTTTGCAATGCGTATACAAAATGAATAGTGAATACAAATACGCTTTTATTATAGTACTTTTATCTTTTGAATTTCAACATTTTTTGAAGAAAATTGTACTAAGGAAAAGAATAGGGATTGTCTGCTGCATATAATTCCTATGGAAATTCTCCTGTATCCACCGCTACCGCATACTCCCCAAACAACGCCACATAAAACCTATCCCCGGCAAATTTATACAAGTCCCCTGTCCTGAACACGTAAACGTCTCCCTCCGGCGGGCTTCCGTCCTTCCATGCCTCCGGCGGGTTGCTGTACACAAATCGCTCCCTGTAGGGAATTTCCTTTTCCTGCCAAAAATCCGTTTTGCCCTGATAGTACCTTGCGTCCACGTCGAACACAAAGAGCGTCAGTATTTCCGTCACGTCCTGCGCCCCCTGGTACTGCGTGTCCGGGGTAATGTAATACCTATCGCAGTCATATTCCTTTACAAACTCCAACGCCTCCACGAAATCCCCGTAAAAGGCCTTCTCTATTTCCTTTGCCCAATCGGTAAAGTACTGATAAAAAAATAAAAGGCTTTGAATACCCAGTACCGTCCCAAGCAAATAAAGGACGGGCCGCCATTTTCTCACCACAAATATCCCGCCCACCGCCAAAAATATAATGTGGATATAAAAAATAATATTGATTCGGTTGATATTGACGGAATTAATCACAATTCCCGTCATCAGGGCGCAAAGCCAAAATACCGCCAGCAGTTGGCAGCCGATTTTTTTCCCGGCGTTCTTTTCCTTAAACGCTCCCCGTATCGTCAAGCCCGCCCCCAGAAGGATAAAAGGCAGCGTTCCCCGGTACATGGGGCCGAACTCTTTTATGGAGTTCCACAGCAAATCTTCTTTCTGCCAAAAAACCACGTTTGCAAGGCTCTTTATATTATGAAGCAATTGCTCCCCAATATTTTCGGAAAAGAAAAGAATGTCCGATGCGCGGATACTGCCCTCAAAAAACTCCATGGTGACGAAGGGAAGCGACGCCGTCTCCCACTTCATAAAATTAATCAGCATCGTCCCATAAATCGGCCACGCCACGCCAAAATAAACGCACAGGCAGACAAATGCCTGCCTCCACGTCACCTTCTTTTGACATAAAAGCAAAATACAGCTTATCAGCAAAAACACAGGAACCATATAAAAGGAAACGCCGTAACAGTACATGCATAGCCCAAAGAAAACCATGGAGCCGTAAAGCCGCCCGTTCCTCCTGCGGATAGAAACTACTTTTTTGCCATTTAAAAAGTTGCTGATTAGGAAAAAAAGCCCCAGCGCAAACATATGGGGAAAGAGATTGCAGTCGAGGGCCCACCTGCTCTGCATAAAATGCCACGGATTGACGGCTAAGAGCAGGAGCACGGCAAGGCCCGTTTCCTTATCAAAAATTTTCTTCACCGCGCCGTAAACCACGGCGATTCCCAAAAGACTTGCAATGAGAATGGGCAGCCGCATGGCAAGCTTCGACAAACCAAACAGCTTGATGAAGGGAACCGTCAAATAGGAAAGCAGCACGCTCATCTGCCCGTAGCCCCATGCCCGGAAATGGACGGGCATAAAAGTGCCAAACCTGTCCGTCCCATAATCCCCAAGGGCCTTGGCGTCCACCGCCCCCATGGCCCCGTCCTGATTGACGCCGCCGGGAATTTGGGGAAAAGCCGCCAGCCGGATAAGTACCAAAAAGCAGATAATGCAAAACAATACTATTTCTTTTTTACTCCGCCTTTTTTTGCGGATGCTTCCTTTATCCCAAGCCATTTTTGTCCTCCTACAGCCAGAAGGCCGTCAGATACTTTACATGGGAATACAAATCAGGCCGATATTCCCGCAGGGCTTCCCCCGTATCCAAAAAGAAGGTCATGCCCTGCCAGCATAAGTGATGCAGGAGACAAAGCAACAGCGCCCACAGCAGCATCCTCCGCAATATGCCGCCCGAAAACTGCCCCTGGGAAAGCAGCCAGAGCGTCGAAAAGGCCGCGGCCAGCATAATCAAAAGAGAAAAATCGCCAAAATACCGCTGAAGAATTCCCGACATATTTGTGTCCGCAACGATAATTATTCCCGCCGAGGCAAGAAAAGCAATACATATAAGCCAAAGCGTTTTATCACGGCTCCGCATCCGCCTGTGAAACGCTAGAGGCACAAGAGAAAACCACGCGAACAAATTTGTCATAAAAATCCCGCCATAGGTGGCCTCCTGTATGGTAACGCCCATGTACTGACTGTCAAAGTAAACGGCTTCCAAAAAAGGAAAGCTTTGAATCAGCTTTACCGGCTGGAACAAGTAGGCCAAAATTCCCAGCGGAATCCGGTCAAGATTAAATCCCCGATTCCGCATATCATTGAACGTTAAGTTATAGTTGGCTCCAAAGTCAAAAGGCGAACCAAAACGGGCGTTATTGTAATACATAATGGCCGCGGCAACCAAAATAACAGGCAACAGCAACGCCAGCAAAGCTTCTTTTCTTCGTTCCTGCCCTGCAATTTCCAAAGAGCCTGCCCATTTCTTTCCGTTTTTCTTCCTCCCGCCTTTTTCTCCTCCTCCACTCTTCTTCCTCTCTCCGTCTTCTCCTTCTCCGCTCTTTTTCCTTTTCTCTTCCCTTCCGCTTTTCCTAATTTCCACTCCTCGAACTGTCCCCACAGTATAAGAAGCCGCCGCCCTCTTTCGCATATCCCACAATAATAACACCGCCGGAAGAGCAAACAAAAATAACTGGGGCCTGCATCCGGCAATCAAGGAAATCAATAGCGAGCCAAGCCCTAAATACCCCAAGGCGCCCCCTTCCTTTTTCCCAGCTAGGAAAAAACACCATAGGCCCAACATTCCAAAGGCCAGCCCAGAAAGAATTGGAACCGCATATAAATCGGGCCGCTTTGCCATATAGACAAGGCCGCTTCCCAAAATCAATAGCTCGCTCAGCATAAACCATATCGCCACGGAGGTCCTAGGAAACCATTTCCGTATTATCTCATGAAGCGTCCCCATTATCCCCAGCAAAAACAGCAGCGACAGCGCAAAAATTGCCGTGCAGTTGTGCAGATGCGTCCCGGTAACCGCGTAATAGGGCAGATAAAACAGGATTACAGGAACAACGCCGAAATACACATAATATTTTCCCTGATAATAAGCGTGATCCCACTTGTAGTCCTCCCCCGCCTGCGCCGTCACATAATCCCGGTAGTCCTTGTCATAGGGGTTTTCCATCTCCACAAGGGATTTTGCCGGTTCCTCCAAAACCGCAAAGCTTCCCGCCTTAAGGCTCTCTGTAAGCTCCTGATACTGTTTTTGATTCTCCGCCGTCTCCTCCTGAAAATAGGGATTTACATGTGTCAGCTGCCAAAAAAGCAGTAGGTGGGCAAAGAAAAATAACACTAGTAATGTTTTCCTTTTAGGAACGCTCAGCCCCAAATAAGAAATGCTATGCAGCACAGAAGAAGGCTTAAGCGCGCAAATCAAACCGGAAATGAAAAACAAAACAAAAAATCTTCCCCATGAAAAAAACAGCGGAATCCGGGGGTTTAACACAATCTGAAAGGAAATAACCTGCCCCGCCTCCAAGTCGGGAACAATCCGCAGCGACTTACATTCTCCGTATAAATGATAAGTCATATAACTGCTTCTTTTTTCCGTCTCCCATATCTCCCGCTGGGGAATCTCATAATAAAATCTATGAGATTCGTCCGTTACCCACTGACGTATCACTACCGGCCTTGGCTCCTCCTCCGCCTTGTTTAAGACTTGAATTTCAATATACGCCGTCTTGAGCCTGCGGTTGATATCCGTTATCACAATGCCCGCTTCGGGTTCCACAAGGGTCAGCGTACCGTCCCCGTTTTCCCTAAAGCCGCTCTCCGCCGCTATCTGCTCCTGCAAAGGCTTCTGCGGTTTTTCTCCATTTACAAGGGATTCCCAATGCCGGTAATTGAACGCAAAAACCTCCAAGGCCAGCGAAAAAACAAGCAGCGGCAATATTTTTTTAATCAGAAGCCCTTTGTATTTGTTCATATAAATCAAGCCCCACACAGACAATCAGTCCCAAAAGCGCAATTGCAAGATAGGCAATCGGCACAATATGCACCGCTATAAGATACGGCATAAAGGTAAGCACGGATATCAGCATAAAGCCGCAGGTCACCGGCAGCCTTTTTCCCCGCATAAAACCATAGAGAATGGCAAGCAAATCCACCAGAAAGCCGTACCTGTCGTGCATATGCGGCAGGGAATACACCGCTAACGCCACCGTAAAAAGCGCCAGCGTTATCATCAGCTCATGGCTCAGCCGCACATTTTTTATGTAAAGATAATAGGCAATGCACCCAAGCAGCATGATGGTCATAAATGTTCCCGCGCCGCTGACCTCCCCGGCGTGGCGCATATCCGGCATGGCCTCCCCAAGCAGCGCGTAAATATTGGGATATTCCAGCGTTCCCCACGGGTATGTGCCCGTCTGGTCTAAATAAATCAGCATCAATTCCTTAAAATCCCGCCCCATAAGCCACGCAGGCAGCGCGCTGATTACATAAACCGCCGGTATCCACAAAAAATCCCGAAGTTTTATAGTCTTCCCCTTCAGCCACATAATAATAAAAAAGGGAAGCAGAAAAACCGCCTGCAGCTTAAAAGAAAAGGAAATTCCCACAAAAATCATGCAGAGCCGGCTGTTATCCTTTAAAAAAAAGTACAGGGCATATAAAAGAAAGGAGGTGTAAATAATATCGCACTGGCACCAGTAGGCGCTGTCCAAGATAACGGTGGGCGATAGAAGCAGCGCGGCCATTCCCAAAATAGATTTTCCCGTATTGGCGGTCAGTTTGTAAATGATAAGAAACACCGCAAATGCCGCCGCGTAGTCAAAGACAATGGACACCAGCTTCAACCCGTACAAATCATTGTCCGTCAAATAGGAAACAAGGCACATCAAGTACATATAAGGCGAAGTGTAATTGGAAATAGGCAGGCTTAAGGATGCAAAGCCCCCGTTTTTGCGAATCGTCTGCATCCATTCCTCCAAAAAGCCCCAATAATCCGCCGATTCAATGGGCATAAGCTTCCATCTCACCATGTAGGAAAGCTCAAAAAGACAGAAGATAAACAACAAATCCACCGCCCGGAATTCTATTTTCCCAAGCTTTATTTTTTGAAACATAAATTTGTCGATGGCACGCTCTTTCATACTTTCTCCATTTCTGCGCAATTCCTGAATCCATCTGTACACGGTATTTTCTAAATACCGCAGCAATTCTTCCCTTGACGGCCTGCTATTCAATGTCCGTTTATTGCCCGTTTCCAATATCCGCTTTCATAATCTGCCTTCACTGTCCGCAAAATCGCGCGCATAAACGGAGTTCGCGGCTCCTACTTGGCGCAAACTCCGTTTTTATTTTACCATTATCCTAAACAAACTTCCATACAAATTACAAGATTTTACAGCCGTTTTATGGGTAAAGCGTATCCTTTTCCACAAACTCTGGAACCTGCCCCTCCGGGAACGCATATCCCACGGCTGAACCGTATTTTTTCGTCATGGGACTGTCCGCCTTAAAGTACACGTAAACCGTGTAATCCTCCTCGCGGGAAATTCCGCAGTCCCAATTGCTCTGCAGCATATCCTGAGGATAAATACATTCCCCGATTTTCTCAAGCTCCGGGCCCTCCGAATAATCAACGTAAACCCGCGTGTCTATGGTATCCTCGCCATAATCCATCCCACCGTAGTAAGCGTAGTCAACGGCTTTAGCCGCCGTATAGTTTTCCCCTAATGGGGCGGAGCCCGCCGTCATTTTCTGCTCTTCCGCCAGCTTATTGTATATTTCCGTATTGTTGTTTATGACTTGAATATGCTCCACATCCTCTATTTTCAGTTGAGAATCCATATAGTAGCCGTGCTCCTTCAGCCATGCAATGCAGTCCTCATAGAAAGGATAAATATTCATTCCCACATACCAGCTTCTTGTGCTCCTTGAATAATAGGAAGCATTATCCGGCAGCTCCTCCATGATAGAAATTCTCCCCACACCTACCGGAAGGCTTGCTTTTACGTTGCTGAAATTCGCGCGCTTTAAATCCTCCTGATAAATTTTAAGGAATTCCATCATTTCCTTTTTGCTCATATCCTCCCAGTAAACCATGTTTCCATAGCTTGCGTTTATTTTATAACTACCGTTATTTTCAAGAAGCGCCATCAAATTCTCCGACGCTCCGGGGAAATAGCCGGTCTTAAACTTCTCCGAGCCGATAATCTTATCGAGAAGCAATGCGGTCGCCTCGTCCTCCACATTCACCCAAATCTGCCGACGCACCTCTCGCCCGTTTTTCAGTCGGTACACCAGCAGGGCGTCGGCCCATCTTCCGGTTTCCTCCACATTCCACTCGCTGGAATCATGATACTTGTCGAATAGCTGATTGTAGGCTTTTATGGAAATATCCGCAAGCTGGCAAATCTCCTCCTTTTGTCCAAGGAACATATATTTTTCCCCATAGGCCTCATCGGACAGGTACTCCCCATTTTCGTCAAAGCGTGCGCCGCTTCCAAATGCCTCCTCATAATAGGAAGGTAAAAAGACAAAGCTTTCTATCTGTTCCGGCTTTGGAATATAGGAATCATAGCCCGTCAAATCATAACGGAAAATAAGAAAAATCAGTGCGGTAAACACACCGCTTATCAGGATATGGGATTTCGCGTGGAGGAAGCCCTTGACGTCAAATTCATAAATCGCCTGAATCAAACCGTTTCCAAGAACAAGCACCACCGCAATGGTAAAGACCATATATCCAATCCCCTCCTGAGACACCCTCGGCGTATAATTTACGGAGTCGGCAATAAGAAGCCCGGCAAGCAGCGCCATAGGAACCGTCAAAAGGACTTTAATCACCGGTTTTGTGACGTTAAAGGTCATGGCTTTTCCGGCAGCTTCCGCCGGACGCTTTAAATAGCACACGTAAGCGAGTACTCCTATAACGAGGGCAAAGGCCGCCAAAGCCATGATATACCCTGCTTCCATTGTGTTTTTATAATTAAATGTAGATTGAATTTTTTCATACCATATAAACGGGGACAATACCGGGGCGGCGTCCGCGCCGTAATAATTAAAATACCTAAAAAACATCGCCTTGTAGCTGTTTAGCGTTTCCCGCACCACATACTCATACAAGCAAAATACCAGAAAACCCAAACCGGTAATTACCATATTTCCGGTGAGCATCAACGCCAAAATTGCCATATGGTAAATGCACAGATAAAATAGCAAATTGACCCCAAAGGCGGCCGCCGCCGACAAGAGCACTCTTCCGTCCACCGCGCCGTTTCCCGCCGCAATCAATAGGCTGATGATAAGCCCCAGCAGATACGGAATCACATATAAAATAATTCCATTCAGCCATATAATGAGAAACCGTTTCTTTCTCTTCACCGGCATCCCCATGTAAAAATCTATTTTTTTCCTGTTATAAAGATAAGAAAATCCCTGAATACCGCTTGCAATTGCAACGATAATCACAAAAATAAAAATTCCTCCCGCGAAGCCTAACTGGCCGCACATATTGTTTACCAATCTCTCATGAAGCGCTTCCTGCGCCAAGGCCTCGCCGTATACATCAATCAAATATTTTAAGGTATTTTCCTTTTGGCTTAAAGTGATGGAAACAGTTACTGGGAGCGCCAGCACAAAGAAAAGTGCCGACAGCATCCACACCCACAACCGCCTTTTACTGTTTTCCTTCATACTAACCAAGAATGAGTTTTTTGACGTCATAACCGACTACCTCCGTTTCGCTGATGAATATTTCCTCAAGGGAAAGCGGCAGCGCCTCGAAAAACACCGTGTTCACCGTGGCAAACACCGCAAGTATCTCGGCCTTATTCCCCCGCACCGTCAGGACGTTTAAGGAACCCCGCTTTTCATTTTTCATAATATCCAAAGAGGAAATCGCCTTGGCTTCGTCCTCTGTGGTCTTAAATACGCACTGCACCTTTTGAATATTGCACTTCATATCCTCCAAGTCCTTGGAGAGCAGTACGCCTCCTCTGTGCAGAAGTCCCACGTGGTCGCAGATATCCTCAAGCTCCCTTAAATTGTGGGAGGCTATTACCGGTGTCAGCCCTCTGCGCTCCATCTCGCTGGCAAAAATACTTTTGATTCCCTGACGCATCACCGGATCCAGCCCGTCGAAAGTTTCGTCGCAGAGAAGATATTTCGCACCGCTGCACACGCCGCAGACAAGCGCCAACTGCTTTTTCATGCCCTTAGAATAGGTGTTGATTTTTCTTTTTTTATCCAGCCCAAAGTTCACCAGATAGCTGTAAAAATCCTCCGCCGCAAAATCCTTGTAAACGACGCTTAGGTACTTTTGCATATCCGCCGCGTTGCTGTTGGCAAAAAAGTAGGGTTCGTCGGCAATGAAATAAATATTTTTCTTGGCCTCCATATTATCGAACACGGAAAGCCCCTCGACGGTAATCTCTCCATTATCCGGCTTAAGCACTCCCGCTACCATCCGAAGCACCGTACTTTTTCCCGCGCCGTTCGTCCCAATCAATCCAAACACCGTGTTTTCCTTGATACTCACGCTAACGTTGTCCACGGCTTTTATTTTGTCGTAGGATTTTGTCACATCTTTTATCTCAATCATCCGACTTTCCCCCTTTGATATTTTGAATAATTTCCTCCTCCGTGATTCCCACCTCAAAAGCGGTTTTGCACAGAGACCGCAATTGTTCAATCAGCTCCTCCTTATATTTAAAGAGCAGCCGCCCATCGTCCGAGACAAAATTTCCTTTTCCCTTCACGGTATAAATGTATCCCTCGCGCTCCAGCTCCGAATAGGCCCGCTGGATTGTGTTCGGATTGATGGAAAGCTCTACCGCCAGATTGCGCACCGACGGGATTTTCTCATCAGGGCGCAGCACGCCGCGCAGTATCAGCATCTTAAACCGCTCCGTTACCTGTTCATAGATGGGGCTTGTATCTCGATAATCTATGAATATCATGGTATTGCTCCTTTCTTATTTGATAGCGCTATAAATGTATGTCAGTATACCTGCTTCTGAATAATTTCCAACTGCTTTGCGTTCGTAAATCATTTCATACACTGCATATATTTGCTGCTTAACAGTTTCATTATCAGGTGTACTAACATAACTAATACACTCATGATAATATCGTGGGGTTCTTCTCCTGTCAATAAAAATACCCACAGATTAGGAAATCCTTAATCTATGGGCATTTTATTGCCATATTTCTTTATAAAAAATTTATATTTTCTTGAGTTGCGGATTAAATTTATAGTCATTTAAACTCATAATGCCAAAAAGGTATGACTTTTTAAAATTATGGCCTTTAAGGTTATAGCTTTTAAAGTTATAGCCTTTAAAGTTATAGTCTTTAAAGTTATAGTCTTTCAGTGTCATGCCTTCTTAACAAGAAGCGACTTTCCGGTCATCTCTACTGGCTGCTCCATTCCCATCAGCTCAATCAACGTGGGAATGATGTCTGCCAAACAGCCGCCCTCTCTTAAAGTATAGACCGGGTCGGCGTTTACCAGAATAAAAGGAACCGGGTTCGTTGTGTGGGCGGTGAAAGGCGCGCCCGTCTCGTAATCGATGAGCTGCTCGGCGTTTCCATGGTCGGCGCAGATAAAGAGCTGGCCCCCTACCTCCTTGATTGCCTCTACCGCTCTTCCCACGCACTCATCAACCGCTTCTACCGCCTTGACGGCGGCGGCTTCCACACCGGTATGCCCTACCATATCAGGATTGGCAAAGTTGATAATCACCACGTCGTATTTGCCGGATTTAATCGCTTCTACCAATCTGTCGCAAACCTCGTAAGCGCTCATTTGAGGCTTTAAGTCATAAGTTGCCACGTCCTTGGGGGAATTTACAAGGATTCTATCCTCGCCCTCGTTGGGCTTTTCCACGCCGCCGTTAAAGAAGAAAGTCACGTGGGCGTATTTTTCCGTCTCCGCAATTCTCGCCTGCTTCATATTGTTTGCGGCAAGCCATTCCCCAAAGGTATTTGTCACTGTAATCTTGTGGAAAGCAACTTCCTTGTTGGGAATTGTGGGGTCGTAATCGGAGAAGCACACATAAGTAAGATTTAATCGCGGCCCTCTGTCAAAGCCCTTAAAATCGTCGTCGCAAAAGCTTCTGGTAATTTCCCTTGCCCTGTCAGGCCTGAAATTGAAGAAAATTACGGAATCCCCGTCCTTGATGGTCGCCACCGGTTCGCCGTCCTTTACCACCACGGTAGGCTTTACAAATTCGTCGGTTTCCTCTCTGTCATAGGAAGCCTGAATTCCCTCCGGCCCGCCTGCGGCCTTTAAACCCTCGCCCTTTGTGAGCGCATCATAGGCCAGCTTTACCCTGTCGTAATTGTTATCTCTGTCCATGGCATAGTAGCGCCCCATAACGGAAGCAATTTCGCCTACGCCGATTTTCTGCATCTCGGCTTCCAAATCCTCCGCATAACCTTTTCCGCTTGCAGGGGGCGTGTCGCGCCCGTCAAGGAAGCAATGCACATACACTTTGGAAAGGCCGTTTCTCTTCGCCAGCTCCAAAAGCCCATATAAGTGGGTGTTGTGGCTGTGAACGCCGCCGTCCGAAAGCAGCCCGAACATATGAAGCGAAGAATCATTCTTTTTGCAGTTTTCCACCGCATCTAAAAGCGCGGGATTCTCAAAAAAAGTACCGTCCTGAATTTCCTTCGTAATTCTCGTCAATTCCTGATATACGATGCGGCCCGCGCCCATATTCAGGTGCCCAACCTCAGAATTACCCATCTGTCCTTCAGGAAGCCCAACCGCCATGCCGCTGGCGTTTCCTTTCACAAAAGGGCACTCCGCCATCAATTTGTCCATCACAGGAGTTTTAGCCTCCGCTACCGCGTTTCCATCCTTGCGGTCATTCAGACCATACCCATCCAAAATCATTAATACCGTAGGTTTTTTCATTCCATTTCTCTCCTTTTTGTTTTCATCTATTCTACTTCGTAAATTTCATAAATACGTGTGCAAAAAAGCCTTTACCAATTGAAAATTATACACGTTTTAACGGGGGTGTGCAATAGTTTTTGCCATAGAAAGGAAATAACCTGCCAACTCGCAAATTATATTTCTCTCCTCTTCCTCTCCAAAACCTCCGCCATCTTTTTATTAAATCCAAATATAATAATTAAACATACCGCCAATGTCCCCGCGGAAACCGCCTCCGCCATTCTCCAGCTTACCGGCTCCCTAAACCGCACCTGCAAGGTTCCCTGATAATTATCCGGCAGATGAACGCATATCCGGTTATTGTCGTCGCTTCTCTCCACCGCAAACTTCTCGCCGGTGTTCAAGTCCGCCGCCTCATATCCGGGATAATAATACAGCGGCATCAGCAAAGCCGCTTCCTCTTCCACTGCTTTGCAGGAAAGCGTGACCGTATTATACCTTTTCTCAAAACTTTCAATCTCGGCCCCAACTCCTACAGGCATCTGCAGCGTTTCCGTTGCCGGTCCCCATGAATCCTCGTAAAGATATTCCCCGGTAGAAACCGCATTGCTCTCAAAAGCATTGATATCGTATGCAAGGCTTATATCCCCCCGGTACA
>JAMPGS010000105.1 GCA_023663815.1 Clostridium sp. | reverse complement strand
AAATGCGGGACATGAGCATCCGGCGGTAAAACGTAAGGGGGGCGACTTTGAACTAGTCGTTTATAAACATTCCCCGGCAGTGGCCGCTATGGAGGGGATTCGTTTTAGAGAACATGAATTTGAACTGCATGAGGGGGATATCCTGTATGTGTATACGGACGGCGTGGCAGAGGCAACCAATGCGGAAGAGGAGCTGTTTGGAACGGACAGGATGATTGCCGCCTTAAACCGGAGAAAAGAGCGGCCTGCTAAAGAACTGCTTGCCGGGGTGCAGGAGGACATTGACAATTTTGTGCAGGATGCGCCGCAATTTGACGATATCACGATGCTGGGCTTTTATTATTACGGCCCGGCACAGTAAACGGACAATGATCGGACGGATGCGGAAAAGAAAGAGGAGTTTCTATGAGTGTAATAACGATTGCTGCAAAAACAGAGAATTTGGACCGGGTGCTGGCGTTTGTGGAGGAAGAACTGGAGCAGCTTGCCGGTGGGAGGAAAGCGGCGGTACAGATTGCCGTTGCGGTGGAAGAGATATTTGTCAATATTGCGCAATATGCTTATGGGCCGTTAGGCGGCGACGTGACCATAGAAATTTTTTCCAAAAAGGAGCCGGAGGAGGTCACAATTTTTTTTAAAGACAGCGGCATACCTTATGATCCGCTGGCGAGGCCGGATCCTGACGTCACGCTTTCCATAGAGGAAAGGCCAATCGGGGGGCTGGGCGTTTATATGGTGAAAAAGAGCATGGACGAAGTTTTTTATGAATATAAAGACGGGCAGAATATTTTGAGGCTGCGAAAGACGCTGTAGGAGAAAAAATAGCGCTGCGGCGGGAAAATATTTTCAGTAATACTTTATGGCGGTTATTCATATGATAGGATATGACACAACTTGGGGGTAATCGCCGTGAATGACAGAAGCGTTAGTCTGCTGGAAAATTATGATATGGAGGTGCTTCGGACTTGGAAAGGACGGGGCGCTATTCTATGTGAGACGACACAGGGCACATATATATGGAAGGAATACGCAGGGCGCACGGAGAAGGCGGTTTTTCAGGACGCCCTGCTTACCATGGTAAAGGAAAACGGCTTTGAAAAGGTGGAGAGCATCGTTAAGAATAAGGCTCAGGAGCTTTTGACGAAAGGGCAGGACGGGACTTCCTACATTCTTAAGACCTGCTTTGAGGGCCGTGAGTGCAATGTAAAGGATGCAGGGGAATGTGTTCAGGCGGTGGAGACCCTTGCGCGGTTCCACAAGGCCTCCTACGCGCGGGAGCCTTTACCCGGAACTAACGTGTCAAAGCAGCCCTGCGCGGAGTTTGAGAAGCACAATAAGGAGCTTCGGCGGGTCAGGAAATATTTGCGGGATAGAAGCACAAAAACGGATTTTGAGCTTTGCCTGCTGAAAAACTACGACTATTTTTTAAATTTGGCGCTGCAGATGACGGAGGAGCTGCGCTTTTTTCAGGGCGGGGAAGAAAGCCGTTTCATATGCCACGGGGATTACCAGCACCATAATATTATGTTCTGCAGGGACGGCATTTATTTAATTAATTTTGAAAAGTGCGTTTGCGACAGTCCTGTCAGGGATTTGTATTTGTTTATGCGGAAATTAATGGAAAAAAACAACTGGGCGGAGGGGATTGGTTTTGAGCTGATAAATTCCTATGATAAAATAAGGCCGATGGCGGAGGAGGAATACCGGCAGCTTTACTATAGGCTGGCCTACCCGGAGAAGTTCTGGAAAATCGTTAATTTTTATTATAATTCCGGTAAAGCGTGGATTCCGGGGAAAAATCTTGAAAAGTTAAACAGGGTGACCCAGCAGGAAAAGGAGAAACAGAAATTTTTGGGAAAATTTAGAGTTAGATATGATTTATCTTAGTCCTTTAAAAATTTTGCGGAGCGTGTTATACTTAAACACAGAAGCAGGAAGATGCATATCTCCTGATTCGCAGTAAAAATGCGGGAGTGAGGAGAAATGAAAAAACAAGGGAAGATACAGCAGTTGATAAAACCCGCGCTGTGCGGGTTATGTCTGGTAGTGACGGGGTGCGGGGCCGCCAGTCTGGCGCAGGAGGCGACCTTTGAGAGCGCCTATGAAAATGTGGAAGAGGAGGAGCCGGTAAACATTTACACCTCCGCGGCGTCGGTGGTGGTGGAGACTGTGAACGAGGGAACTCAGTCGCTTTCCCTCTATATGATAGACAGGAACGAGAACAGGACTTTTAGCTACGACGGGGCCACGGTGGTTCAGGATAAATATGGGAGCCCCATGACGATGGCGCAGCTTGAGCCGGGGGATATCGCGGAGATTACTTACAACAGCGAGTTGGAAAAGCTGGGCTCGATTGCCCTTTCAGGGGACGCGTGGAGCTATGAGGGAGTAGCCAGATACAACCTAAACGCGGGAAACGACAGCGCGACCATCGGGGACGAGAGCTACAGCATTGGGAGCAATGTTCTGGTATTTTCGAATGGGCGGCCCATCGATACGGATCAGATTATCCATCAGGACGTCCTTTCTTTTAAGGGAAAGGGCAGCAACGTCATGAGCATCACCGTGGATATGGGCCACGGTTATTTGGAGCTGAAAAATGCCGATGCGGTGTTTGGAGGCTGGATAGAGGTGGGACAAACCGTTATTTCCCAGATTGCGCCGGACATGCTGATTACCGTGCCGGAGGGCGATTACACCGTAAGGCTCAGCGCGGAGGGCGTGGAGGAGACTAGGGAAGTGACGATTAGGCGGAACCGGGAAACGGTTCTTGACCTTGGGGATATTGAGATACCTGAGCCGGAGGACGGGATTGTTATTTTTGAGATTACCCCGAATACCGCGCAGGTTTATGTGGACGATGAGAGCGTCAAGACGGAGTACCCTTTGCGGCTGCCTCTTGGACTTCACCGGATAACGGCGGAGGCTTCCGGGTATGACAGTCTTTCGGAATATATTCGGGTAGAGCCGGAAACCCTCACGGTAAAGATGGATTTGGAAAAATCGGAGACGGTGTCTGGAAACAGCCTTTCCTCCACAGTCTTGGAAAACAGCTATAAGGGCAGAATCACCATTGAAGCGCCGAAGGACGCCGCCGTTTATCAGGATAATCTGTACATGGGAATCGCGCCGGTTACTTATGACAAGACTGTCGGAAATCACACGATTACCCTTCGGAGGGAAGGGTATATCACCAGAAGCCATGATATTGTCATTGCCGACGACAATAAGGACGTTATGTACGCCTTCCCTGAGCTTGAGCCTGAAGACGAAAGCAATAGTAATTCCGATAAGAAGAATGGCTCTGTCAGCGGAAACAGCGTCAGCGGCAATTCGCTGAACGGAAATCGGAGCAATGGGCAGAGCACGGAGAATGGAACTGACAGTACTGTCAGCGGGAACTCTGTCAGCGGCAACTCGCTGGAGGATACGTCGGAACAGGGCGAGTATTAAGGAGAAAAATTGTATTTCACAAGGCAGAAAGGAGTTTTTGATGCCAAAAGATTTGACAACATCAAAAATAGACAGGCAAAATATTTTAAATAATAATATTTCAATGCCGGAAATACAGAAGGCCGTCAATATTAAATGCATTGTATGGAACGATACATTGTATCTTACAAAAGATATGGTTGCCGCGTTTTTTGGTGTAGATATCAGAACGGTTGAGCGATACATCAATAAATATAGCGAGGAACTTAAAAGCAATGGATATACCGTTCTCAAAGGGAAAAATCTGCAAGAATTTTTGAATGTATATGAAAGTACTTTTGCGACCGACATTAATGTCGGCCGCAAAATTAGGGCCTTAAGTATCTTTGATTTTAAGGCGTTTCTCAATATAGCAATGCTGCTTGTCGAGAGTGAAACGGCATCGGAACTTCGGCGTATTATTCTTGATATTGTGATTGATACCATCAATCAAAAAGCTGGCGGCGGCACAAAGTATATTAATCAGCGGGATCAAGATTTTATTGGCGCTTTTCTTCAAGAAGAAAATTATAGAAGAGAATTTACGGACGCCCTTCGTGATTATGTGGATATGGGAAATGCAAAATATGGCCTTTATACAGATAAAATATATCAAAGCATTTTTAAGGAAAAGGCAAAAGAATATCGGCAAATATTAAAGTTATCCGAAAAAGAAAGGATTCGCGATACTTTTTATTCAGAAATATTAACGTTAATATCTTCATATGAATGTGGATTGGCAAACATGATTAAAGAACAATCCGAGCAATTAGGCAGAAAGCTAAATAACTGGGAATTATCAGACCTTTTCGACGCCTTTGAAAAATTGCCAATGTGGAAACCGTTAATTATATCTGCCCGTACCAAAATGGCAAGCAGGGATATGGCGTTAAGAGATGCCTTTCATTATCAGTTGAAAGAATATATTAAACCCCTTGAGGATTTTGAATATGAAAGATTTTTAGGAACTGCCGGAGAAGAGCTTGAGCGTTTGATGGCTGAAAATCAGGATGTGTTAAAACGCCTTAAGGAGAGTGAATAATGCGCGAAATAGTTTATATCACGCCCAAACAGGCCAAGATAACACACGCAAAGACGATAGAATATAGCGGCGGCGGTACTTTAGAAGAAATAGATTTCGGGCGGCTTGAAAGCGTTCTTTACAACATACAAAACGATGATTGGTATCCTACATTTGTCGATAAGCTGACGCATCTCTTCTTTTGCACTTGTCAGTTTCATTGTTTTGCCGATGGGAATAAACGTCTTGCTATCACATTGTCTGCGCTGTTTTTACTGCAGAATGGGTATCTTGGAATAGCGCAGACGTTTTTAGCAAAAACTGAAAATATCAGTCTTAATGTTGCTGCTGGAAAAATAAATAAAGATTTACTGCATAAAATTATGACGGCGATTATAAACGATACCTATGAGCAGGATGAGGAATTGAAGCTTGAAATTTGTAATGCCATCAGTCAAGAGTTATGATTTTTCAAATCCTGTATTCAAAGAAGCAGCCGTTTGCATTTTTTCTTTTTTGTTGAAAATTCCCCTTTTCCCCTCTTGTATTTCCAATATAAAGCAGATATAATATGTGGCAATTGCTATGATATTTTTTAGGAGCACAGGAGACAAAGCGGCATGAAAGCGGCGGTAAAAACGGCGGACAGGCGGTCCGCAAATCAGATTACAGAAGGTGTTATCTGGAAACAGCTTCTGTTTTTCTTTTTCCCGATTTTATTCGGGACTTTTTTTCAACAGCTTTACAACACCACGGACGCGGTGATTGTGGGGAATTTTGTGGGCAAGGAGGCCCTAGCGGCGGTAGGGGGTCCGGCGGCCACGCTGATTAACCTGCTGGTGGGATTTTTTATGGGGCTTTCTTCGGGGGCTTCCGTGATTATTTCCCAATTTTACGGGGCGGACCACAAGGAGGATGTGAAAAAGGCGGTTCACACGGCCATCGCCCTTTCCATTGCGGGGGGCGCGGTGATTATGGTCCTTGGCCTTGTGTTTTCAAGGGCTGCCCTTCGGGCCATGAATACCCCGGAGGAAATTATGGCGTTGTCCGTCCGGTATATGCGGATTTATTTTCTGGGAGTGATTCCCTCCCTGATTTACAACATGGGCTCCAGCATTTTGCGGGCGGTGGGGGATTCCAAGCGGCCGTTGTACTTTTTGATATTGTCCTGTATTGCCAACATTTTTTTGGATATCTTTTTTGTGGTGACGCTGAAGCTGGGCGTTGCCGGGGTGGCGATTGCGACGATTCTCTCTCAGGTGTTCAGCGCGCTTTTGGTTGCGGCGGCCCTTATGAAGTCGGAGGATTCCTACAAGCTTTATTTAAAGGAAATACGCTTCCACCCCTATATTCTCAGGAATATTGTGCGGATTGGCCTGCCTGCGGGGCTGCAGTCCTCCATGTATTCTATTTCCAATTTAATTGTCCAGTCCAGCGTAAATTCCTTTGGCACCGATACGGTTGCGGCGTGGACGGCCTACGGAAAGGTGGACGGCATTTTTTGGATGATTACGGGGGCCTACGGCATCTCCATTACCACCTTTGCGGGACAGAATTTTGGCGCGGGGAAATATGACAGAATCAAGAAAAGCACGCGGATTTGTCTGAGCATGGCGGCGGCTACCAGCATCGTCATGAGCGTTATCGTTTTGTTTGGCGGGAATTTGTTTTTCCGGCTGTTTACCACCGACCCCAACGTGGTATCCATAGGGATGGGCATGGTTCGCGTCATTTCGCCCTGCTATGTTACTTATGTGTGCATTGAAATATTGGGCGGCACGGCGCGGGGGTGCGGCGACGCCGTTATCCCAACGGTGATGACAGCCGCCGGGGTCTGTATCCTGCGTGTGGCATGGGTGCTGATAGCGGTTCCCCTGCGGCCGGAAATATCCACGGTGGCGTTTAGCTATCCCTTGACATGGTGCGTGACTTCTATCATGTTTATTATTTATTACTTGCGGGGCAATTGGCTGAAGAGAAGCAGGCGGATGGCGTGAAAGCGGAGCAATATAGACAGTATACAGAAAAGAGAAAGGAAAAATATGAATCAGGAAATCAGAGAGCGAACAAAATGGTTTATGGAGGCCAGATTTGGAATGTTTATCCATTGGGGAGTGTACGCTATACCGGCCTGCGGGGAGTGGGTGATGTCCCAGAAGCAGATACCGGCGGAGGAATACGAACAGTATTTTAATATGTTTGACCCGGTGGATTACAACCCTAAGGAATGGGCAAAGCTGGCGAAAAAAGCGGGAATGAAGTATGCGGTATTGACGGCAAAGCATCACGACGGCTTTTGCCTGTTTGATTCCGCCTTGACGGATTACAAGGCAACCAACACAAAGGCGGGCAAGGATTTAGTGCGGGAGTTTTTGGAGGCGTTCCGGGCGGAGGGGATTAAGGTTGGGCTTTACTATTCCGTCATCGACTGGCATCACCCGGATTTTCCCAAGTACGGAGACCGCCATCACCCTATGCGGAACTGTGAGAAATACAAGGGAGAAAAGATTAATTTTGACAGATATTTGGAATATATGCACGGGCAGGTGAAGGAACTGGTGACGAGCTACGGAAAGCTGGACATTCTTTGGTTTGATTTTTCTTACGACGATATGTGCGGGGAAAAGTGGAAGGCCTCCGAACTGATAAAGATGGTGCGCGGTTATCAGCCGGACGTGATTATCGACAACCGGTTGGAAGGTTCGGGGGAAAAGCACGGAAGCATCGCCACGGACAACCCGCTGATTTACAGCGGGGATTTTGCCAGCCCGGAGCAGATTATACCGCCCGGCGGGGTGCGGGATGAAAAGGGGGAGATGATTCCGTGGGAGCTCTGCGCCACCATGAACAATCATTGGGGATACTGCAATTACGACCATGAATTCAAATCGGCCGAGATGCTTATCCGCAAGCTGGTGGAGTGCGTCAGCAAGGGCGGAAATATGCTTTTAAACGTGGGGCCCGACGCCAGAGGCAGGATACCGGAGCAAAGCGTAAAAACGCTGGAGGAAATCGGCAGGTGGATGGACAAAAACGGGGAGAGCATTTACGGCTGCGGCATCAGCGGTATCCCTAAGCCGGAGTGGGGGAGGTACACCCAAAAGGGAGATACCTTGTACGCCCATGTGTACGAAGCGCCCCTTGGCGCGCTGCCTCTCTATGGAATTGAGCCCGCCCGGCTGGATAAAATTTTTTATCTGGCGGACGGGAGCGAGATGAGAAGGGGGGAGGCGTGGAACACTACCATGTTTACGGAGACGGCTTTTGCGGCCTTGGGGGAGGAGCCTTCTTTTACCTATCCCCTGCCTGACAAAACGGACACAGTATTGAAAATCAAGCTAAAAACAAGCTAAATTTACCTTGACAAACAAAGGCAAAGGCGATATATATAGTATATTGCAGGCGTTTCAGACGAGACATCTACGCAAACCCATATAAGTTAAGAGGAGGAGTTCAACATGAACAAAACAGAATTAGTTGCGGCTATGGCAGAAGAGTCCGGTTTATCCAGAAAGGATGCGGAAGCCGCGTTAAAGGCTTTTACAAATGTTGTATCAGAGGAATTAAAGAAGGGCGGCAAGGTTCAGTTAGTAGGCTTTGGTACTTTTGAGGTTTCCGAGAGAGCGGCGAGAGAGGGAAGAAATCCTCAGACCAACGAGGTAATGCAGATTGCGGCTTCCAAGGCTCCCAAGTTTAAGGCTGGCAAGGCTTTAAAGGACATGGTAAACGCTTAAGCAAGGCTCAAAGAACCTGTGAAATTCAGGTTCTTTTTTTATGCGCAGACCCATATAGAGAAAGGAAATAATAATGAGATTAGACAAGTATTTAAAGGTTTCCCGGCTGATTAAGAGAAGGACGGTCGCCAACGAAGCCTGCGACGCGGGCAGGGTGTTGATTAACGACAGGCCGGCCAAGGCCTCCGCCAACGTGAAGGAAGGGGATATTATCACCATTGCTTTCGGGAATAAGGAGGTAAAAGTCGAGGTTTTGAATGTGCAGGAAACAGTCAGGAAAGAGGAGGCGAAGGAGCTGTTCCGCTATCTGTAGGAAATAGTGCTTCTAAAATGCGGAATCTCCTAATATAATCTTTTAAGAAGATTGTATCAGGAGATTTTTTATGGAGGAATTGACGGGTGTAAATAAGCGGGCGCACAAGCTGATACTGAATAACAGGAGGACATGTAATCTGACGGGCGTCAATGACGTTTTGTCTTTTGATGAAAATGAAATTATATTGGAGACGGAGCAGGGGATGCTGATGATTAAGGGAAGCGAGCTTCACGTCAACAGGCTCATGCTGGACAAAGGCGAGGTTGACGTTGACGGGAGAGTGGACAGCTTTACCTATTCCGAGCAGTCGAATATGGGGGGCAAGGGAGAATCCCTGCTTGCCAGATTGTTTAAGTAGGTGGGTATGGGGCAGAATATTGTCAGCGAAGTAACCTTTCTTTTTCATTCCTTTGTGCTGGGTGCGGTTATCACCTTTGCGTATGACGGGTTTGTGATACTGCGCAGGCTCATAAAACATAGTATGCTTTTGATATCTTTAGAAGATATGATTTTCTGGATTGCCTGCGCCATCGGCGTATTTTATATGCTTTACGAGGAAAACAACGGGATTCTCAGGTGGTTTGCGGTATTTGGGGCGACGCTGGGAATGATTGCGTATAAAGCCAGTATCAGCCCTTTTGTGGTGGGAATCGTCTCTGCGGCGGCAAAGCATATTTTTCACGGGTTCTTGTGTCTTATGCGGCTTCTGCTTAAGCCTATTCGTTTTTTGGCGCGGAAAATAAAGCGTGTTTTGAGATTTTTTTCAAAAAAAGGGAAGAAAGTCGGAAAATGCGTAAAAAATAAGTTGACGGGGAAATTGAAATTACTTAAAATTACCTTATGCAAGCACTAACGGGGGATGGCTTCGAGAAAGCAGCGGAGCCATATGTAAGCCAGCCATAGGCGGAAACGGGGAAGAGCATGGCAAGAAGAGCGGCGTATAGAAGAAAAAGACAAAATCGTTTCGGCATGTTTCTGGCATGTACCGTTGTGGTGATGCTGCTGGTGGTAGTGGCGGTTGACAGCGTGGAGCTTACGGCCAAGAGGGACGATTACCGGCAGAGGGAGCGTGAGCTTGAGGAGCAGATTCTGGCGGAGGAGGACAGGGCCAAGGAGATAGAGGAGTATGAGAAGTACACTCATACCATGAAATATAAAGAGGAAGTAGCGCGGGACAGGCTGGGGCTTGTGTACGAGGGCGAGATACTGTTTAGGGATGAAAATTAAACGGGTCTGGCCCGTTTTTTTTGTCAAAAAATTTTCTTTTTCACGGACGCCGTTTTGACAAATTATTCCATAGCTTTTGTGTATAATAAAACCTTGCAGGAGGAAGCGGCATATGAAAAAGCAGATATTGGGAGAGAGAGAAGAATTCAACAGTATACTTCCGGAGTATGGAAGGAGAAAGCTGCTTACTTACGCGGATTCCATAAGGGAACTGGCGGAGAGCTTTCGGGATACGGAAAGCGCCAGGGAGCGTATGCCGGAGGAGGTAAGCGCGGACAGAAGGGATTATATATGGCAGAAACGCCTGAATGAAAATAAAGATTTGATGGTGGAGCACTTGCAGGAGATGGCCCAGATTATGACCCAGCTTGCGCAGGAGGCCAGACGCTGCGTCCCTATGGGGGAACGGCGTTTTAAGCAGATTTCCCACGCTCTTCGGGAAGTGGATATTCAGTTAAAAAATCTGTATTTGATTGAAAATGAAGCAGGGCGCATGGAGGTTTCCCTCACCATGCGGAATACGGGAAAGACAAGCCTCACGGCGGAGGAGATAGGGGATTTATTGTCGGTGCTTATAAATATCCGCCTTGTGAGCGCGCAGGATAACGCCTTTTTTATAGGCGATTCATGGAAAACCTTTTATTACGTGGAGGAAGCAAGGTTTCACGTGCTGACCGGCGTGGCGAAGGCGGTGAAAGAGACGGAAAAAATTTCCGGGGACAACTATGCCATTTTTGAGACGGACACGGGGAATCTCACGGCGGTTTTATCCGACGGAATGGGTTCCGGGGAAAAGGCCTGCAGCGACAGCACCATGGTAGTGGAATTGATGCAGAAATTTTTGGAAGCGGGCTTTCAGATGGAGGTTGCAATTCAAATGATAAACAGCGCGCTGCTTGCAGGGGGCGAGACCTCCAACATGTCAACGCTGGATTTGTGCAGCATAGACCTTTACAGCGGGGAATGTCGGTTTGTGAAGGTGGGAAGCGCGGCATCCTATATTAAAAGGCAGCATTTAGTGGACAGGATATCCGCAGGGAATCTTCCGCTTGGAATTTTCCAAAAGACGGAGATGGAGATTGTGGGCAGGAGCCTTTTGGACGGCGACTACATCGTCATGATTTCCGACGGGATACTGGACGCTTTATCTCAGGGAATCGGGGAGGACATGCTGTCGGAGCTGATTGGCAGCACCAATTTGGAGAATCCGGGGGAAATGGCGAACGCGATACTGAATTTTTGTATCCACCAGTCCAGAGGAAAGATAAGGGACGACATGACGGTGGTGGTAGTGGGGATTTGGAAGAAAGAGGAGTAGAGGAGCCTGCGAGAAATTATTTTATAGTATTCTCATAATCTTGTAAATCATGGTAAACGCCAATAACGTATGCGCAAGTATCAAGAATCTTGTACAGCATAAAATACCTATGCCGTTTTAGGTGAATAACCCTGTATCCTTGCGCCCGAAGGTCCGGGTCATCGCACAGTTTTAGGCTGCCAGCCACATAAGAAAGCCTGCTGATGGTTTCCCGCATATCCTGTTCGACGCTATAAGCGGCTTGCGCATTTTTCAGCTCATAAAAAATGTAATCCAGAATTTTCTGGATTTCCGCTTCCGCTTTGTCCGTCAGTACGACTTCAAAAACCGTATCTTTGTTCCAGTCCATTAAACACCTCGTCTGCTTTTTTGAACTTACCGCCAGAAATTTCTTTTTCTGCTGTTTCGGTATCATGCAGAAAATCCTTTTTCGACATAGGCCTAAGCAGTCTGCCAACTGTATCGTCAACCGATTCTTTTTCCCGTTGCAGGAAGAAATTCTGGATTAAATCCTGTATCTTAAGTAAATCAGCTTCCGGCAATGTTTCTATCATAGAGATTGTCTTTTCCAGCGTACTCATTGCAATCCTCCTCGTATTTATAATATAAATCTTAACAAATCTTTTTTCATTATAACAGTTTGTCTGGTAAATATAAACCTTTTGGGATATTTTTTCTCGATTGGTAAGTTTATATATCCACTGAATCATTATACCATATGTCGCAAGGAGAGATTCACCGCAGAGGGGAAGTTGTTAGTGTAAAATTATAGTTGGCAAAAAAATAAAGGGAAGAAGCCAAAACCTCT
>JAMPGS010000104.1 GCA_023663815.1 Clostridium sp. | reverse complement strand
AGCCGCCACTACTGCAATAGTGACGGCTGACCCTTTTCGGAGGGTTTAGTCTGTTATTAAAGAGGTAGAGCCGCTTCTATGACTTTCCCTTTTCTGCTTATAATATAACATATCCGGCAACAGAGCGCAAGCGCAAAACACATGTTTCTTTTGCTATCAGTGTTTATTATGAAATATATTATAGACGGATTAACAAAAAGTTGGTGAAGAACAGAGCGACTATGGAAAAATACGGTAGTGTCCGATATAATAAAAGAGAAAATCGATTTTTATAATAGGAGGAGCAATACTTATGGCAGTTGGCGGACTTGACACGGCACAGATGATGCAGGAAATAAGAGGCAAGAGGGAAGAATTATATCGCAAGATTGTAAAAGGCGAAACCGAGCAGAAATTTCAAATCGGCGCGGAAGCCTACACGGTGAAGGAGTGGAAGAGACTTCTTGATAGGTTTGACGAAACGCAGGAGGACGTAAAAGAAGCTTTGGAGGAAGAAAAGGAAAGGCGGGGAGAAACTCAGAAAAAGAGCGCAGTTAAAAAGACGGAGGAGGAATCTGTTTCGCCAGCGGAAAACTTATTTAGGAAGATGCAGGGATTACCGATTTGAAAATGTAAAAATATTGAATATGGAATGATTTGAGCGTATTAAATATTTCAGGATATGGAAGCAACGAACAAAAAAAGATAAAAATGGGACATGATTTGGAGGTTTACAATGGAACAATATCGTATGTGCGAGTTAAGCTTTCAGGGGAAAGTTTTGCAGGACGCGTGGGCGCAGATTCCCATGCAGGCGGCTCTGGAATGTGGGGATATCAGGCTGACGGTTCCAGGTTTTTATGCGGGGAACGGCGTATATAAAGTGCGTTTTCTGCCGGAAAAGCCCGGACGCTGGAATTACAAAATTTCGGGCTGCATTGAGGAAGAAGGAGCGGTGGAGATTGCGCCCGCAGGGGAAAGCCATGGAATCATGAAGGCGCATAAGTGCCATTTTGAATATCAGGACGGAACGTATTTTTATCCTTTTGGAACAACGGTGTATGCTTTGATGCATCAGGAGGATTCATTGGTTGAAGAAACTATGAAAAGTCTGAAAAACGGGCCGTTCAATAAAGTGCGCTTTTGCGTTTTTCCAAAGCATTACGACTTTAATCATAATGAGCCTCCCTGCTATGCTTTTGAGAAAAAAGAGGATGGCGGCTGGAATGTAAACCGCCCTTGCCCGGAATTTTGGGATAGGCTTGACAAAATCATTCTTGGGCTTGATAAGATGAAAATTCAGGCGGATTTGATATTGTTTCACCCCTATGACCGCTGGGGTTTTTCCAGTCTGCCGCAGGAAGATAATTTGATTTATCTGGATTATCTGCTTCGGCGGCTGTCGGCAATGCCTAATGTGTGGTGGAGCCTTGCCAATGAATACGATTTATGCGCGGCAAAGACCCTAGAACAGTGGGAGGAGATTGAAAGCTTTGTGGCGGAGCGCGACGCTTTTCATCATCTTTTGTCCAACCATAATTGCTTTGCTTTTTGGGATTTTTCAAGACCGGCGGTGACCCATGTGTCCGTGCAGACGAAAATGCTGACAAGGGTGTCGGAGTGGCGGAAGAAATATCAAAAGCCCGTGGTGGTGGACGAGTGCTGTTACGAAGGAAATATTCAGCATTATTGGGGAAGCATTTCAGGAAAGGAAATGACAAACCGTTTTTGGCGCGTGGTGACTTCCGGGGGATACTGCACTCACGGGGAGACTTATCTTGAGGATGGAAATGATATTTTGTGGTGGTCGAGAGGCGGGAGCCTTAAGGGAGAAAGCCCAAAGCGAATTGCTTTTTTGCGGAAGATAGTGGAAGAGCTTCCGGGGCCCATAGAGCCGGTGGACATGCTGATTGCCAAGGTGGTAGGGGCCGGGGAGGCGGAATGGGAGGAAGTGCAAAAAGAAATCCCTGAACCCGCGATGGTATTCGCGAAGGCTATGCGGCGCATGGGGCAGGACGGGCCGTGGTTTATGGGAAGCGAATACGAGTATCAGGGCCATTGCGGGGAGGACGCCTATTTGACCTTTTACGACTTGCGTACCTGCGCCAAAAGTGTACTTGATTTGCCAAAGGAACACGCCTACCGCGTTGAATTGATTGACACATGGGAAATGACGAGAGAGACGCTTGTGGAAAAGGCCTGCGGGAAAACGGAAATTTCCCTTCCGGCAAGGGAAGGAATGGCGGTTTTGGCTGTTAAGGTGGAGTGAAAGTAGCAGAGGCCAGAACGCAAAGTATACACGGGAGACAGGAAGAGTGAAAGATAAATCTTTCACGGGGGAGTTTGTGTCTGCACTGCCGCCACAAACTCTGCAAGTATTTTATGCTTATGCAAAAAGCAGCGCAGAAATGAGGAAAAACATGACGGAAGAATTGCTGGCGGAGCTACGGAAAATCACGCCGGAGGAGGAAAGTATTCTAGCGGGAAGGACGGAAATTGAAAAGGAAATTTACATGTCTGCGGGCCAGAATATGATTGAGGCGAAAAAGCTCCTTGACGCCGGCAAACTGATTCAAGTACGGCCGAACACTAGATTTGTGCATTTTCCCAAGCATACTCACAATTACATAGAGGTGATTTACATGTGTTCGGGGAGCACCCATCACGTGGTGGACGGGGACGACGTGATTTTGAAAGAGGGTGAGCTGCTTTTTTTAAATCAGACGGCCGTGCAGGAAATTTATCCTGCCGGGGAGGAAGATGTGGCCGTTAATTTTATTATCCTGCCGGAATTTTTTGACCACAGCTTAAAAATGATGGGGGAGGAAAAAAACCTTCTCCGGGATTTTGTGATAGACAGTTTAAAGGGCAAAACCGAAGCTTCGGGGTATATGCATTTTAAAGTAGCGGACATTTTACCGGTTCAAAATCTTTTGGAAAATCTTATCTGGTCTATCTGGAACAGGCAGCCGAACAAGAGAAGCATCAATCAGGTGACTATGGGGCTTTTGTTTCTGCAATTGATGAATTATACGGACAGATTGGAAACCGGTTCCGGGAATGGACAGCAAAGAATTATGATTGACGTGCTGAGTTATGTGGAGGAGCACTACCGGGACGGGGAGCTTTCGGAGCTGGCCGGTCTGCTTCACCGTGATTTTTATTGGCTTTCCAGAGAAATAAAAAAAATCACAGGGAAAACCTACACGGAGTTGGTTCAGGAGAAGCGGCTGAATCAAGCGGTGTATCTTCTGCAAAACACAACAATGTCGGTGATAGACATTGGAATGAGCGTAGGGTATGATAATATCAGCTATTTTCACCGGATTTTCCAAAAGCGGTACGGAACGACGCCGAGGAAATTCCGCAATGCGAAGGAGTAGGCAGGAAAAGCTGTAAAGTTAAAAACGAGGTTTGGAAAATGCACAAAATAGGAATTATTTCCGATACTCACGGATTGCTGCGCCCGGAGGTTTGCGAGGCCCTTGAGGACTGTGAATTTATCCTTCACGGAGGCGACGTCGATAATGAAAACATATTAAATAAACTGCGGGAAATAGCAAAAACCTATGCGGTTAGGGGCAACAACGACGGGGAATGGGCGGGATATCTTCCCGAAAAGCTTTCCATAAATTTGTGTGGAATTCGTTTTTTGATGGTACACAATAAAAAACTGCTTCCAAAGGATACGGACCAGGCGGACGTGTTTATTTACGGACATTCGCATAAATATGAGGAAAAATATGAGGAAGGAAAGCTTTTTTTGAATCCGGGAAGCTGCGGCCCCAGAAGATTTACGCAGCCGATTACTCTGGCAATACTGGAAACGGACGGCGCGGGCTCTATCCATGTAGAAAAAGTGGAGATAGCGCACGCCGCCTCCAAAGTGTTAAAAGAGCAAGGGATTGATGCGGCTAAAGCCTTAAAAGCGCGGGAGCCTTGCGCGGAAAAAAAGCCAAAGGATATGGGAAGGGTGATTTTACAAGTGATGCGGGATACGGACCGAGGGCTGCCGGTGGAAAAAATTGCCGCAAGGAATCAGATTGACGAGGAGCTTGCGGAGCAGATATGCCGCTTGTACCTAACCCATCCGGGGGTGAGCGCGGAAGGAATTATGGCAAAAATGGGCTTGTAAAGGTGTGAAATCCAAAATCTCGTGACAGTTGTCAGCGGCAGGTGGATTTGATTTTTGTTTGGCCGCCTATGGGACTAAAAAATTGTAAAGTGAAACTGAAGGTAAAGAGTTTGTGTCCGCGCTGAATCCACAAACTCCCCAAGCATTTATGCTTGTGCAAAAGCGGCGCAGAAAGGAGAAAAATGATGAAAGCAGAAATAATTATTGACAAATATTACTTAACGGGAAAGGTGGACGAGAGAATTTTCGGTTCCTTTATCGAGCATTTAGGGCGCGCGGTGTATGAGGGCATTTATCAGGAGAACAGCCCTTTTGCGGACGAGCAGGGCTTTAGGAAGGACGTGCTTGCACTGGTAAAGGAGCTTCGCGTTCCCATTGTGCGCTATCCCGGCGGAAATTTTGTGTCCGGCTATCATTGGGAGGACGGCGTAGGGCCGAAAGAGGAGCGTCCCGCAAAGGTGGATTTGGCGTGGCAGGTGATTGAGAGCAATCAATTCGGCCTGAACGAGTTTGCGGATTGGGCAAAGAAAGCGGGCTCTAAAGTGATGATGGCGGTAAATCTGGGCACCAGAGGGCCGGAGGACGCCAAAAATTTACTGGAATACTGCAATTTTAAGAAGGGCACTTACTACAGTAATTTGCGGAGAAAGCACGGCTATGAGGAGCCCCATAATATCAAGCTTTGGTGCCTTGGCAACGAGATGGACGGCCCTTGGCAGATGGGCCATAAGACGGCGAAGGAGTACGGGCGCGTTGCGGCGGAGACGGGGCGATTGATGAAATTTATGGACCCTGAGATTGAAACGGTGGCCTGCGGCAGCTCTTCCCTTTCCATGGATACCTTTGGATATTGGGAGGAGGAGGTTCTTGAGGAGTGCTACGACCATGTGGATTACCTTTCGCTCCACCAATATTACGGGAACAGGAACAACAATACGCCGGAATTTTTGGCAAATTCCAAGGGCATGGACGAGTTTATTTCTTCCGTGCTTTCCATTGCGGATTGCGTGAAGGCGAAGAAGCGGAGCAAAAAGCAGATTAATCTTTCCTTTGACGAGTGGAACGTGTGGTATCACAGCAACGAGGCGGACGCCCGGCTGGAAAAATGGATTCAGGCCCCACATCAGTTAGAGGATATTTACAATTTTGAGGACGCGCTTTTGGTAGGGAGTATGCTGATTACTATGCTGCGCCATGCGGACAGGGTGAAGGTGGCCTGCCTAGCGCAGCTTGTCAATGTGATTGCGCCTATTATGACCTCCGATACCGGGGCATGGCGGCAGACTATTTTTTACCCATATATGCACGCCAGTGTGTACGGAAGGGGCACGGTGTTAAATACGCTGGTAAAAGCGCCTTTTTATGAGAGCAAAAATTTTGGAGAAATTTCATTTCTTGACAGCGTTTGCGTGTGGAATGAGGAGGAAGAGGAGCTGACTATTTTTGCGGTGAACAAGAATTTGGAAGAGGATTTGGAGGTAAGCTGCGATTTGCGGCAGTTTGCGGATTATAAGGTTTTGGAGCACATTATTTTGACAAACGAGGATATGAAAGCCGTCAATACGGAGGAAAACCCCGGCTGTGTAACGCCGGTTAAGGGGAACATTTCCCGCATGGAAAACGGGCGTTTTACCACGGTATTTGGGAAGCATAGCTGGAATGTAGTGAGATTGAAGAAGTAGTTTCCCGTGAGAATGGAAAAGTAGTTTTCTGTGAGATTAAAAAAGTGGTTTTTCGGCTTGCAATTTCAGACGATATATGGTAATATAAAATTATAAAAAAACGAAATTATAAAAACGAAAGAGGAAACAGAGGAAACAGAGGAAACAGATGGAACTATTGAAGATAAAGGAACGGCAGCATCAGGAAGATTTACAGCGTTTGCGGGGCTTACGTCCAATCGACGATGATTTTATGCGCTGTCTTTTTAAAGACAATATTCCGCTGGTTGAGTTGGTACTGCGCATTATCACGGGCAAGCCGGATTTAGTTATCACCGGCTGCGAGACCCAGAAGGACATGAAAAGGCTTGCCGGGGCGCGCTCTATTTGTCTGGACGCATACGGAACGGATTCGTCGGGGAAAAGATACGATTTGGAAATCCAAAGGCAGGATAAAGGGGCCGGCCCGCACCGGGCTAGATATCATTCCAGTGTGATGGATATTGAGAACCTCCATTCCGGTCAGGAATTTGAGGAATTACCGGATACCTACACGATTTTTATTATTGAAAAGGATTTTTACGGCAAGGGCGAGCCTGTTTATCCCATTGAGAGAATCAATCTTGCAACGGGCAAATTTTTTGAAGATGGGGAGCATATTCTTTACGTGAACGGCGAGTATCGGGGCGAATCCGATTTGGGAAAGCTCATGCATGATTTTAATTGCACCAGCGCGGAGAATATGAATTTCAAGCTGATAGCGGACCGCACAAGATATCTAAAAGAAAATCCGAAAGGAGTGCAGGAAATGTGTAAAGTGATGGAAGATATGCGAAATGAATCCTTGGAGCAGGGAATGAAAGCAGGTAGAAAAGAAAGCATGAAAGCTACCGCGCTCCGCATGTTATCGGCGGGAAAATATGCTTTGGACGAAATTGCCAGCATTTCAGGTCTTTCCATTGAGGAAGTAAAGGAGCTGAAGACGGAGGAAAACGTTTAAGCCGAGGTATCTTATAAAAACCACAAGCTTCTCCATAGTTAATTTTATCCAGCCTTGCACAAAGATATTGACATATTTACAAAAAAATGCTACCTTTATTTATAGGAATTTGCCAGTCGGATGAAGGGGTATCGAGAGGGACCATGGAGAAGCAGCAATTTAAAATTTGTATATTTTAGCCAGCAGCAGAGAGTAGATGCCCCAATCTATGGAAGCTGCTTTTCTTTCGTTGCAGTTAGCGGGACGCTTGAAAGTTGGCGGGAGGCATTGCCGTTTCTTTAAAAAGCAGTTAAGCCTCGCGACGATTGCCAAATGTCTGTAGGACAGCCGCAGATGGCAGCATATACAAGGTAGCCGTCATTTATAAAGGATTGCCAAATGTCTGTAGGACAGCCGCAGATGGCAGCATATACAAAACAGCCGCCATTTTTGCAAGGGTTGTTAAGTATCTGCAAGACAAGTTTAGTTTACCAGCTTACCGCCAGCAGAAAAGGCCAGAGACGCGGCTGCACAATTCCGGCACGGGAGGAGACAATGGAGCAGAGTGGTGACAGTATATTTCCCGTAGAAGATGCGCTGGAGATGATTTTGACGTTCGACGAAACCGGCCGAATCTCCTATGCCAACGCGGAAGCGGAAAAGAATTTGGAATATGAAGAGGGACTGCGGGGGAAGAACATCAGCTTAATATTTCCCGATATTTTTAGGATTCGGGGCGAGCGTTTGGAGATGGATGCTTCCTATGACCGCAGGCTGCGCAAGCTTGTGGCGTACCGCCAAAACCGCACTTGTTTTCCCGTGGATGCAAAAATCATGGAAAACGGCGCAGGCGGGGGCAATTATATCTGCATGGCCAACGTCACCGTTGAGAGGGAGTATTTAAGCCGGAAGAACACGCAGGCGGAGCAGGAAGTACAGCAGGCGATGAAGGTAAAGTCCGAATTTGTCGCCAACGTAACCCACGAGCTTCGGACGCCGGTAAACGGGGTGCTGGGGCATGTGAGAGAGCTGCTTGAGGAGGAAACTGACGATAAAAAGCTGAAAACCCTTCATGTGATTGAGCGTTGCTGCGATGACATGAACAAAATTATCAATAATATTTTGGATTTCTCCAAGCTGGAAGCAGGAAAATTTGTGCTGGAGGAGAGAAAATTTCATGTCAGGGATATGTTAGACTATGTGAAAGCAAATCATATCCCGAAAATCACTGAAAAAGGACTGGAATTCTTTATGACGGTGTCCCCGGAGGTGCCGGAGTACATTGTAGGCGACGAGCTGCGGATAGCGCAGATTCTCAACAATCTTTTGTCTAACGCCCTAAAATTTACCACCGTGGGGAAAATCACGGTGCAGGTGCTCAAGACGGCGCAGGTAAACGGCAGGGTGGAGTTGTTTTTCCTGGTGATAGATTCGGGGATAGGCATTGAACCTAAGGACAGGGATAAGCTGTTTCAAAGCTTTTCGCAGGTGGACGCTTCCATTTCCAGAAGGTACGGCGGGACCGGGCTTGGGCTCAATATCTGCAAGCAGCTAGTGGAGCTGATGGGCGGAAGCATCGGGGTGGAAAGCGAAAAAAATAAGGGAAGCGCCTTTTCCTTTTCCATATGGGCCGGACTTGACGGCGAGGAGGGACAAAGCTCCATGGAAGGAAATGCCGAGGAGGAATTTTCATCGGCGGATTCATTAGCGGATGCGCAGCAGCTTCTCCATTTTTGGGACGAGGAAGAGGGGCAGGACGACGTAAAGAAGTACGGCACGCCTGAAAATAAGGAGGCTCTTGAAAAGAACTTGTCAAAGTTGGTTTTATGCGTGGAAATGGGCAACTGGGAGAAGGCGGAAATGTTTATGGAAACCATCCGTCAGTTGATGGAGGACGCGCCGCGGGAGGCGGCAAGGGCAGCCCTGCGGCTTAAAATGGCGGTTCAGAAGGAAAATTATGAGAAGGCCACCGCCGGATATGAGGAATTAAAGGCTTTTCTGTAATTTTGCGGAGGACTGGCTATGGAATACAAGGAAAAGGATAGAAGAAAAGCGACCGTCCTCATTGTGGATGACATAGAGATAAACAGGGTTTTACTTGGAGAAATTATAAGAAGCATGGGATGCGGCTTTGTTTTGGCGGAGAGCGGGGAGGAAGCTTTAAGCCAGATGAAAAAGAAGCTCCCGCAGCTAATTTTGACCGACATTTCCATGCCGGGAATCGACGGCTATGAGCTGTGCAGGATTTTAAAGAAAAACGAGAGGACGAGAGACATTCCAATTATCTTTATCTCCGCTTACGGCGAGACGGACAAAATTGTGCAGGGCTTTTCCGCCGGAGGAGAGGACTATATCACGAAGCCTTTTATCCCTGAGGAGGTTCAGGCGCGGGTGGGCTCCCATCTTCGAATGCACGAGATGGCAAGCAAGCTTCGGGAGATGAACCGGCGGCTTCAGGTCTCCGTGAACGAGCAGCTCCGCCAGATGGAGCAGGAAAAGAAAAATATTTTGTACGCCTTGGCGGATATCGCGGCAAAAAACGCCGCTTATGACAAGAAGTACATGGAGCGTCTGCAGAAAAACTGCAGGATGTTAGCGCAGGGGATGCAGTTTTCACCCTTGTTTGAAGAGAAAATATCGGACACCTACATAGAGACAATAGAATTGGCGGCTCCCCTTTGCGACATTGGAAATATAGGCGTTTCAAGGGAAATTCTATTGAAGGAAACGGAGCTGACGGCGGAGGAGGCCGCCGAGATTCAGAGCCATACGAGTATAGGAGCCAAGCTGCTGGGCGACCTTTACGGCAGCAGCGATTACAACGACTTTATCAGTATTTCTACAGATATAGCGCATTATCACCATGAAAACTGGGATGGAAGCGGATATCCGCAGGGACTTAAAGGAGAGGAAATTCCGCTTGCAGCTCAGATAGTCCACGTGATTAGCAGGTTTTGTATGCTTACGGGGAAGGAAGGAAAAAACAGGGAGGAAGCTCTTGCCGTCATGAGGCAGGAAGCGGGGAGAAGTTTTAGCCCTGAAATTTTTGAGATATGCTGCAGGATATCGCGTCAGTTATATTAAATACATTACATTTTGCACTGAAGGGGGATGAGGTTTTTGATAACTGATGAGGAATTTAGAAGAATATCAATTTACATGAAGCAGAATTACGGCATTGACCTGACGCAGAAGAAGGTCATCGTCAACGGGCGGCTGCAGAAGCACATGAAAACGGGCGGCTGGAAAACGGTAGGCGATTTTATGGACGCCGTGGAGAGGGACCGCACGGGCGTCGAGGAAAAGATGCTGGTGAATCTGCTGACAACGAATCACACGTACTTTATGCGTGAGTTTGAGCACTTTACTTATTTTAAGAGCACTGTGCTCCCGTGGCTGAAAATGAAGGAGGGAGGCCACAAGGAGCTGCGTATCTGGTGCGGCGCGGCTTCCACAGGAGAAGAACCGTATATGATAGCTATGGTTCTTGCAGATTTCTTTGGTTTGGATTATAATAATTGGGACACCAAAATATTGGCGACGGATATTTCCACCAAGGTATTAAAACAGGCGATGGCGGGGGTCTACACCGCAAGCCAGCTTCAAAAGGTGCCTGAGGCGTGGAAGAAGAAATTTTTTAAGCCCATGGCGGGAGGGAGTCAGTATCAGGTAAAGCCTGAATTGAAGGAGGAGGTTATTTTCCGTCAGTTTAATTTGATGGATCCTTTCCCTTTCAGGAAAAAAATGCATACTATATTTCTGCGCAACGTTATGATATATTTTGACGATAAGACAAAGGGCGAGCTGGTCCAAAAGGTGTATGACGCGCTGGAGCCGGGAGGATATCTGTTCATAGGGACAACGGAAACGCTGGACAGAAGCAACACGCCGTTCCAGATTATCCAGCCGTCGATTTTTAGGAAGAGTGAAAGGTAGGAGAGGTTATGAATCCAATCAGGGTTTTGATAGTAGATGACTCCGCAGTTTTCAGAGGATTGCTCATCCAAAACCTGCGTAAAGACCCCTCTATCCAGATAGTGGGGGAGGCAAAAGACCCTTTCGAGGCGAGGGATAAGATTATCGAGTGCAAGCCCGACGTTATGACGCTGGACGTGGAGCTGCCGCGGATGAACGGAATTGAGTTTCTGCGGAAATTGATGCCCCAGTACCCGCTTCGGGTGGTGGTAATCAGTTCCTTGGACGATAAAGTATTTGACGCGATACACGCGGGGGCCGTGGATTTTGTGGCAAAACCCGCCATAACGAGCCCGGCGCAGTATCAGGACTGGGTAAAAAACGAGCTGATAGAGAAAATCAAGGCCGCCGCTGTCGCCAAGTTAGGGAATGTACGGCACAAGGCAATCGCCCAGCAGCAGCCGGAGCCGCGCCGCCTTGCCGTCCACGACAACAATTTAATTGTGGCAATCGGCGCGTCCACAGGGGGCACGGAGGCTATCCTCGACGTGGTGAAGGGCTTCGGGACGGATATTCCCGGAATCGTGGTAGTGCAGCATATGCCTCCGGGATTTACTTCGATGTATGCAAAGCGTGTGAACGACGCCTGCCGCATTAAGGTGAAGGAGGCCGAGACCGGCGACAGGGTACTGCCGGGGCAGATGCTGATAGCGCCGGGGGGCGACAGGCATATGTCGCTTGTGAAGGTAAACGGAAGTTATCAGGTGGAGTGCAAGAAGGGCCCTAGGGTCAACGGGCATTGCCCTTCAGTGGAGGTTTTGTTTGAGTCCGTGGCGAAGGTGGCGGGATCCAACGCGGTGGGAATCATTTTGACCGGAATGGGCGGCGACGGCGCGAAGGGGCTGCTTTCCATGAGAAAGGCGGGGGCCAGAACCATCGGCCAAGACGAATCTACCTGCGTGGTTTACGGGATGCCGAAGGTTGCTTATGATATAGGGGCGGTGGAGTATCAGGAGAAGCTTTCCGATATTTCAGGAAGAACCTATGCTATATTAAATAAAATGCGAAAGTAAACAAAGGAGAGAGGACATGAAAATTCTATTGGCAGAAGATGATTTTGCAACAAGAAAATTTATGGTAAACTTCCTGTCAAAGTATGGTGAATGTGATGTGACTGTGGACGGAATGGAAGCGGTTGACGCGTTTATGATGGCTTTGGAGGACGGGGAGCCCTACGACTTGATTTGTCTCGATATCATGATGCCGGTTATGGACGGCTACC
>JAMPGS010000103.1 GCA_023663815.1 Clostridium sp. | reverse complement strand
TCTGTTTCTTTTTTACATTTTTTATGCTTCTGCAATCACCGTCTCATAAGGCGTCAGCGCAAACTCCCGCGCTCCCTTGTCCGTCAAAACCTTTGTCCGAAGCTCCTTATCACTGTTGTTGATTACCACCAGCTTCTTGTTTCCCGGATAATACGCGCACTCCGCGTCGGCATTGTCCGTGAGATAATTCTGCGAAAGAGGAAGTCCCAAGCCGTACAGCATCAAATTCAAAAGCATACGTGTATTGGCGTTATTAAGAGAAAATCCGCTCAGGTAAATTCCTTTTCCTTTTCCAAACTCATTGACAACTGCGGCCGGCAAGCCGTTTTTCTCCGCAAGCACGCGGGCTTTTCCGTCTGTCAGCATAAGGAATGGTTTTTCCGGAACGTCCGCCCCTTCAGGGAACAAGGCCTTTCTCGCCTCCTCGTCCACGCTGTACTGCCATCTTCCATGGCAGACCTTTGCTCCGGTATCCTCGTCGATTCCCAAAACCTGAGCCATACGGAAATAGGTTTGATAGCCGGATACCGCCGAGGGCTCGTTTACCCCAAGGAACACGCCGCCGTTATACACCCACTCCTGCAGACATTTTATAAGCTCGGCGTCCTTCCACCCATCGCCGCCGCTCCACGCAGTTCCCGCCCTGCCTGCATTAATGACAACGTTTACGTCCTGCAGGGCTCCTGCCTTTACATCCTCAAAGTCAATAAAGGCAACATCTACCGGAAGTCCCGACAGGGCCTCATTTATATGAATCAAATCGTGCATGTATGTCTCATGGAAATGACCGGAAAGCGTCCATGAACGGAGGCTTCCCCAACTGTGGAGCACCGCAGCTTTGCAGGGCAGCGTGTAAACCCCGCCGTCCCCGTGCATTTCCTTTATCTTTCTAAATTCATCGGCAACCTGCTCGATATAATCGCAGAAATCCGGGTAAGGCTCCACCAGATGCAGGTAGCCGCCAAGACCAATTCTGTCCACCGGCTGACGCAAAAGCGCTCTGCGGATGCTCACCCAGTATTTTTTTGCGTCCAAAACCGGATTGCCACCCTCGGAAAAAGTTGGCGCGCCTCCAAGTCCTACCGGGAACAAATACGGGTGCAGGCGCAGTTCGTGGGTATCCACCTTTGCACCGGCGCAAAGCCGCGCTTCATAACCGGAAAAGACGCACTTAATCAGGCCGTCAAAGCCAAACTCCGGGAACAGCTTACTGTAAGGTTCCAACCCTACCCAGCTATCGTCGTAAAAGACATAGGCTTTCTTGCCGTAGCGGTGTACCAGCTCCACCAGCTCTTTCCCAAAATCCACCACAAAGCGATTGGTGAAGGCCATGTAATCCCGCTGCTTTTTGCCTGCCGGCATATGGGTCACGTGAAGCTTGCCCTGATTGATAAAATCCTCGGCGCAGAGAGCGTAGCCGTAAGCCTTTTCAAAATCATCCAAAGCCTGCGGGCTCACCGTAAAATCATAGGAACCCCAATCCGTGTAAAGATTCCTGTTCTCCTCGCTGCTGCCCCATATCCAAACAAAATTGTAAAAAAGGGACGTAAAGCGCACCACCGTAGTATCCGGGTGGGCTTTGCACCAGTTTTCAAGCCACTGATAAAGATATTCCCGCGCTTCCTTTTTTCTGGGATCTATGGGAACAAGATGCTCCTTGTCCCAATTGTTCGTCACGTGATTGTACATGGAAATTTCTTCCCAGATACGATATGCCAAAAAGCTTACCGTGTAGTTGTGGAAAGGAACCGCTTTTTGAATCACCACGTTGCCCGCTTCCTTTTCAAAGCACCACCAGCCCGCAGGAAGCTTCTCTTCTGTGGTTCTATCGTAAACCTCCCAGTAACGAATGGATTCCTCGCTGTCGTTGACGGTAAACTGTCCGTCGAAAAAGCCGTCCATCAAGTGGATTGACAGCACCTCGCCGTTTGCCGTCACCGGCGCGGTCATCAAAAAGGACTGCTGCAGATGTCCCGGATGATTTTTCGCCCATTCGTTGTGCTCCCTGATAATGCAGATGGTTGAATAAATTCCGTAGCCTGCCTGCACAATTTCTTCCGACAGTTCTGTCCCGTCGCTGTCTCGTATAACGTCGGCCCCCCACTTTTCCGCCATTTTCAGCGTAAGCGCTTCATACCCTGCTTCCCCCGGAAGGGTAAAGCCGCCTTTTGATTTTGCCATAATATACCTCCGTTTCTCTTTGCTGCTTGTTTATCTTATTATACAAAACTGCCGGGTTGTTTTCTCTCTACTTCTTATTAAAAACTTAGCAATTTCAATCATTTATAATTTTCGGGCACAATTCGTTGACAATTGACACTCAATTGCGTACAATAAATTTAAACACAAGCTTATGAAATGGAGGTTTTTTATGAATTTTTATTCTGTACGTGATTTAAGAACCGATTCAAAAGGAATGTGGGAAAGTCTCAAGGGAAATGGGGAAGTCATTATCACCAACAACGGAAAGCCCGCCGCGCTTATGCTCGATATTTCCGAGGATAATTTTGAAATAACGCTTCAGGCCATCCGACAGGCAAAAGCAATGATAGCCTTTAACAGTATGCGCAGCCGCGCGGCCAAAAAAGGCTTTATGAGCGATGACGACATAGCGGCTGAAATTGCGGCGGCAAGAGAAGGAGAATAGCCTATGAATATTGTGTTAGATACAAACGTCCTTGTTTCCGCATTGTGGTCGTCGGATAGTAAACCCGCCGGTATTGTAAACGCCGTCCTTGGCCGCAGATTTACGGCCTGCTATGACTATCGCATAATAAACGAGTACTACAACGTTTTAAGACGCCCGAAATTTCATTTTTCCGAGTGGGAAATTCAAAGCCTTCTCGAATTTATAACGTCAAACGGTATTTCTGTTGTACCTGCCCCGCTGCCAGACATTTATTTTGCCGATAAAACCGACAGAAAATTTTATGAGGTGGCCGCGTTCTGCCATGCACGGCTTATCACCGGAAATATAAAGCATTATCCGCAGGATAGCTGCGTTATCACTGTGGCGGATTTTTGCAAAATGTATTTGGTTTAAAGCGACTTGTCTTTTTTCTCAGCAGTCTCATCACCCCATCACCTTCTCCACAAAATCAAAGCACTCCCCATACCACATATGCGTCCCCTCCGGCGTCACATGCCGCAGGTTTTCTTCTTTCCCGTAAAGCCGGTACGCCTGCCGTATTCTTTCAACCTGCTCCTTTGGCCCATCGATTCCCCGGAAGCCGTTTTCCGGGTCTTGAATCCCGTTCTCCACAAAAAGCGGCCTCGGCGCTATCAGAGAGCAAAAATCGCTGATATCGCCCAGCTTCCAAAGACCGGGGGCGTAATTGCAGGAGCACAGATGCACGTCTAAAAGACTGTCAAAATAACCGTGTACATAGCCGCTGACTACAGCGGTTTTGATTCTATCGTCCAGCGCGGCAAGCCACATGGTATACTGGCCGCCGCCTGAAAATCCGGCGCAGCCGATTTTTTCACTGTCCACCTCCGGGCAAGCCGCCGCGAAATCCAAAAGGCACAGCAAATCCCATACCTCCAGCCCCATCAAGCTAAGTCCAAGAGCTTCCGCCGTAAGTGCAAGGTTTTTGCAGGAACAGCCAAGAGGATCCTGCCGAAAATCCGGCGTAAAGGCGGATTCCTCCTTTGCCACGGGCTCCATTCTTTCCCCATAGCCGGGCGGATCCGGGCAAAAGACCACATACCCCCTCTTTACAAATTCCAGCCCGTAAGCCTCCTTCGGCGTTTTTCGCAATTTCTCCTTAACCGCCTCGCTGCTAAACGTTCCCGCTACCACTTCCTTGTTGGCTCCATGGGCCGGAATTGCAATCATGCCTTTTCCTGAATTTTTCTCCGACACGCCGTCGGGAACCAGCATATAAAAGGGCATGTACACTTCCGGCAAAGTTTCCAGCAAATACTTGCGCCTTGTATATCCTTCCTCTTTGACGCTTTCCATCAGCTTTACTTTATTGTTTGCTGTATTTTCCGCTTCTTTTTCACTCTTTTTACTTTTTTCTTCCTGCCATTTTAAATTCAAGGTTTCCAACCGGTTAATGCCCAGAGTTTCCCTGACTGCCCGGCGCAGGTCCGTTTTCCACTTATCGGCTTCCTCCAACGTCCGCGCCTTGAAAACATAAGCCTGCTCCATATTTTTGTATAAATTTTTGAAAAAATTCTTGTATGAATATCTCTGCTCCATCAATCATCCCTCCAATTTTCTTAATCATACCATATCCCCCGCAACTTTTAAAGGACGATATCTTTGCATAAACCTTTATACTGTGCTAAAATCAGCAATACATACAACCACAGAAAGGCATGATTTACAAATGGATTTTTTTAAGGACGGTTCAATCAAAATAAATACCTATCAACTGATTGAAGGCGCAAAATTGGCAAAAGGCCTGACCGTAATTATAGACGTGTTCCGGGCTTTTTCCTTGGAATGTTACCTATACCATACGGGAGCGGCCCTTATCCGGCCCGTGGGCACAATCGAGGAAGCCTTTGCCTTCAAAAAGAGCAATCCCGATTATTTGCTTATCGGAGAACGCAAAGGGAAAAAATGCGACGGCTTTGACTTTGGAAATTCCCCTTCGGAAACGGCAAAGTGTGATATGCGCGGAAAAACCATCATTCACACTACCAGCGCAGGCACTCAGGGAATCATAAACGCCCGCAATGCGGAGGAAATTATCACCGGAAGTCTGGTAAACGCCAAGGCAGTCGCAAGCTACATTATGGAAAAACGCCCGGCGGAGGTATCCCTTGTCTGCATGGGCAACGGCGGTATTGCACCCGCAAAGGAGGACCAGCTTTGCGCCGAATATATCGCAAGCATCCTTGAGGGAAATGAAATGTCGGATATCGATGAGCGCGTAAAGCAATTGCAGTACGACGGCGGAGCGCACTTTTTTGATTCCGAACGGCAGAACATTTTCCCTGAACCGGATTTTTGGATGTGCATTAAATACAATCTGTTTGATTTTGTACTGAAGATTGAAAAAGACGGGCAGGGCTTTTTTTCAAGAAAAATCGATATGCAGCGTCCCATGCTTTAAAACGCAGGCAAGGAGCAAAGCGGCGTTCACAAACCTTACATCGGTTCTTAAGTTTACACAAGACTTGAAACGTCTCGGAGCAGCCTGCATTTTGCTCTGTCAGCCGCAGCTCCTTGACCGGCTTACCTTTTCAGAACACCGCGCAGCCGGGAGTTCACTTTTCCGATGATGCGCTTATCAGGGACGGGCGTATCATTAAGATGGAAAGAAGCAACATCAACAGCGCCGTAATCGGATGCGTTTTCATTTCAAGCCCAAACGTAAGCGCTGTAAGTTTGCCGGATTGCCAAGACATTGCGTAAATAATTATCCATGAAAGCGTACTAAGGACAGAAAAAATCATCGCCGCTTTTTCTTTTTCCTTAACGCGCAATATCAAAGCCACAATCGCCATTGCCCATATAATATATCGGTAATTTGAACGCATAGTAACTCCGTTTAGCGAGAGAAACGGAAATAATAAAAAAATTAAAAATATAACATTTGCCAAAATCCCTATCCCCCGCGCTGCTTCCTCTGGGCTGGGTGAATTTTCTTGTGTACTCATAAGTCCCTCCTCATTTTGTATTTGTACTCATCATAGCTATCATAAGGCAGGAAACTCTTTAAGTCATGGACTCTCAGTCCAGTTTTTCATGAATATTTCATAACGTTATTTTCACTACACCTGCGTTCCACTTACATTTCATCTGCGCTTCGCTTACACTTCACCCATGCTTTGTTTACACTTCGCGCTTCATCTGTTCTGCACTTCGTCCGCGCTTTGTTTACATTTTATCCGCTCTTCGCTTACACTTCACCTGCTCTTCAGCTCTTTACCACAGGCAAACCTCCAACACACCGTCCTGCAGAACATACCCCATAAACGCGTCCTTCAGCCAAACGCCCCCGGAAATTGTCCCGTCAATTTCAATGCCTTCATAGTCAATCAACTGACCTTCGGCAAGCTGAAAATCGTTATTTTCATCCCGATAAATACACCATCCCGCTATATAGTTCTGCCGGATGGTTTCCACCCCATTTTTCAAAGTAGTATAAGCCCGGTCGCTGACAGCCGCCCATATCTCCTTTATCCCATCTGAATCCGTATCGTAAAAAAGAAGCTCCGCGTACAGGCTTGTACCTGCGTAATCCTCCACAATGTCATACTGGTTTGCCAGCGCAAAATCATATCGGTTTTGCGAGGCGTCAACTATGGACACGGAAAGCTTTTCCTCATCCAAAGCCGCCTCTATTTGAATAGCTTCTGATTGACCTGTTATGTCAATTTCTGTTTCCTGACGGGTTCCCTCGGCGAGCAATAAACATGGGGCGGATTCTTGACCGCTGAAAATTCTGTGCCCTCCCTCCAAAACGCTGGCAATCTCTTTTTCTTTCTGCCCGGCAAAGGAAAAATCCTTTTCGCTGTCGGAAGTTTTTCCATTTTTTACTGCAAAAAATCTATTCAGGCACAAAACCAGCATCAAAAGTGCAGCTACAAGCAGCGCGGACAGTCCCCCTGCAATCCGTAACCGCTTTCTCTTAAATTCTACCAAAATCGCAGCGACGTCCGGGTATCGCTCCGCCGGGTCTAATCTGGTGCATTTGCGCTCTATTTTTTGGAGAATCCGGCTTTTCCGGCAGGCCCCGGTTCTCTGGCAGACCTGATGAATATCCCGGCAGGTAATTCCAATAGAAAAAATATCCGTGCGGAAATCCGACTGCGCATACCCAAACTGCTCAGGCGCCGCATACCCCACCGTCCCTAAAAGCCGCGTATCCTTTTCCCCGCCGGGCCGGTAAATGCGTGCAATTCCAAAGTCAATCAAATAAATGCGGCCATTTTTGTCAACCATAATATTGTCCGGCTTAATGTCCCTGTGAATGATACCCAGCTTATGAATACCGGAAACGGCATAGAGCAATTCTTTCATCATGCGAATCGCTTCCCTTTCATTGATTGTCTCGTGAAGCAGGTATTTTCCCAGCGTTTCCCCCTCTATATACTCTTCCAGTATTATTGTGTCTGTGTGAAAAATAACGGCCTTCACCTGCGCCACATGGGGAAGCTGCCGCCTTGAAAGGACGCCAAATACTTCCCGCTTATCCTCATAGTACGTTCTTTTTATCATCTTTTCGCCGTCTGAAATCCGCTCCGCCAGCTCAATATTACATTCGGAATCTTCTTGAATTAACCGCAGAATTCTAAAGCCTTCCGTCAAATCCTTTTCGGAAAAATTATTCATACCGGCAAATCCCCCCTTGTATTTGGCAATATGCTTATGATAATATAGGGGCAAAAATTTTGCAATTATACTTGTACATTTATGCTACAAGCATTTATGTTACAAGCATGTATGCTACAAGCATTTATGCTTGTGCAAAAAGCAGAGCAGAAAGGAAAAACTATTGAAAAAAAGCACGGAAGAACTACTCTCATTGATTCAAAACGCAAAGCACATCGAAACCTATCTTTCAGAAAATGAGGAGGAATTACTGAACCTGACGCTGGACGGTTATTTACAGCAGTTGATGGAAGAAAAAAAAATGAAAATTGTGGACGTTATGAACAACTCCCAGCAGGGCGATTATGTATACAAGGTATTTAAAAACCAGAGAAAAGCCAGCCGAGATATTCTGATTGCAATTGCGCTGGGTATGCAATGCAGCCTTGACGAAGCCCAAAAGCTTCTCCGCATCGCGTCCGCCGCGCGGCTTGACCCCAGAAGCCAGCGGGACGCCGTTTTAATTTATGCGTTCCTGCACCGGCTTACTGTGACGGAAGTAAATGAAATTTTATACGATTTGGAGGTAAACACCCTCTAAAACGTTCCTTAAAAGAAAACTGGACTGCCAGTCCAGTACAAAGCGCAGCGTTTCAAGTATAATGTACTTAACGGTGCGCTTTGTATTTTTACGGGCAAAATCTTATAGTCAACGACATTAGAAATTGCCATTTCGGACTTGCAAAAGCTGACGTTTATGGCTTTTGCAAGAGCCGGAAAGTGTAATTTATTATGTCGTTGACTATAACGGCCGCGCCTGTGAATGTATAAGCCTGCCGAAAAGATTGGGGGAACGCAAATGAATTCAGAGGACAAAAGAAAAGATATCGCATTAATCCTGAAAATCAATCAGACCTTTAATCTGACAAGAACGGCGGAAGCCAAAAAGGTATATACCTATGTGCAGACCAAAAAGCCTTTCCGCACCCAGATAGGGGCGGTATTTCAAACAAGGCTGCAGAGGCTGGCAAATGGAGGCGGCCGTGACTTTCCCTGCCTATTTTGTAAAGCCGAAAATGCTCCTAACGGAGTTATCTGTCAAGACTGTATCGACAAGCTGACCGGAAAAAGTAACGATACGCTAGTCGGAAGAAGCACCGATACGCTGACCGTAAAGAGTATCAATACGCTAGTTAGAAAGAGTACTGATACGCGGGCCGGAAAAAGCAGAAAAGCAGAGGCAAAAAAAGCCGAAAGAGCCGGAACTGAAAAAAACGCGGAAATTATATCAAAAAAAGCAATCTCCGCCGCCCACAGCCTTACGGGCATGGCGGGGAAAATCTTTTCCTTTTACAAGGGTTTGTCCAAGAAAAATAAAATTATTGCGGCGTCGGTGTGCGTGGTAATTTTCCTTCTTTTGTCCGCCGGTGCGGAAACAGCCGTAACGGAATCGTCCGGCAATGGCAATAGGATAGCTGCAACGGGAACCTCCTCGGTTACTCTATCGGATATTGATAGCGCCCAAAAATATCTTGAACAGATATTTCCGGCTGGAGATTATCACCTCAGCGTTGGGCCCACAATGTCTATCCCCCTGCAAATGTTTGCAGGTGAGATAGGTGAAGCAAGAAAGTGGGGAAATTACGGAAGTCTTGACCAAACTACAGCATATGCCTTTTCTGTGAGAGACGAATTACCATCTCGCGACCCCAAATTTGCCAGCGGTTATGTTAGCGAAGATGGAAAAATCATTGCTTACGGCACCATGATATCTGATTTTTATACATCAAGCGATACTGGTTACCTGCGAATCAAATAAAAGACCGAAAGGTTCCTGCTCCCTCCGGTCTTTTCATCTCTATGCTGCCGTGCTCTTTCCCCCGGCCCCCTTATCCAAAATCCTGTTCAGCCGCATAAACAGCATGGAGGCGGTGACAGTGGCCGCGATGATATCGCTGACCGGCTCCGCCACAAACACTCCAAACACTTGATTTGAAAAAATATGAGGCAGAATAAAAATCAGCGGAATCAAGAGCACTATCTTTCTTAAGCACGCCATCAGCAAGCTGATTTTGGCCTGCCCTAAGGCCATGAAGGTCTGCTGACAGGCAATTTGAACGCCTGTAGAAAAAATTCCCGCCATGTAAATCCTCATTGCCCACACCGTATAGTTAATCAGCGTGGAATCGCCGCTGAAAATACTCGCAAATACCTGCGGAGCAATCATCAGCAAAAGCCATGAAAGCGTCGCATATCCCACACAGGCAATAAACTGACAGCGGAACGCCTCTTTCACCCGTTTTTTCTTTCCCGCGCCAAAATTATAGCTCATGATGGGCTGACCGCCCTGACAAATTCCCTGAAGCGGCAAAGTCACAAGCTGGCTGCAGGAAGAAATAATCGTCATGGCTCCCACCGCCACGTCGCCGCCGTAGCGGGACAAGCTGCTGTTAAAACTGATATTGAGAATACTCTCCGTGCTGAGCATTACAAAGGTAGAAATTCCAAGGGCAAGGCAGGGAAGAATTACCTCCGGCACAATTTTCATGTCCGCCGGATTTATCCGAAGTATGGTTTTCGAGCCCCGCAAAAACCACAGCACCCATATAGCGCTGACTGCCTGACTGATTACCGTGGCAACCGCCGCCCCGCGCACTCCCATTCCAAATCCAAATATCAAAATCGGGTCTAAAATAATATTGCAGACCGCCCCTACTACCGTCGTTATCATGCTGAATTTTGCAAAGCCCTGCGTTGTGATAAAGGGATTCATTCCCAGCACAATCATAACGAAAACTGTTCCTAAAATATAAATGCGGGCATAGGATAAGGCATAGGGAAGCGTCACGTCGCTTGCGCCAAAAAGCCGTAAAAGCTGCGGTGCAAATACATAAAATACAACCGTCAAAACTGCGGCCAAAATTAGGAGCACAGAAAAGCAGTTTCCCAATATTTTCTGCGCGCCTTCCTTGTCATTTTTCCCCATGGCAATCGCCGCCCTCGGCGCGCCGCCAGAACCTGCCAGCATGGCGAACGCGTTAATCATCACTAATATAGGAAGAAACAGCCCCACGCCGGTAAGCGCGGAGGCCCCCGCATCGGGGATGTGCCCTATGTAAATCCTATCCACAATATTGTACAGCATGTTGATAAGCTGCGCCACCACCGCGGGAATTGCCAGATTCAACATCAATTTGGGAATACTGCCGCTCCCCATGTCCTGTTTTGGTTTTTGTTTCGTTTCATGCTTTGCCATTTGTCCGCTCCTTTTTCATTTCTGTAATTTATCGTTTCCTGTTAGAAATTATATCGGATATCAATGATTATGCTAACTGCATGACCTCGGCTTCAATTTTTCTTAATTCGTCAAGCGGCAATGCCGGAATACAATCCGCAATTTCATCAAGCGTCATTTTGCCTTTTTTATTAATTTCCCCGCTATATTTTGATTATACAGAAAAGTATGCACGTTTACAATAAATTTCACATTAAATTTCTTTCCGTATTCCTACTTGCCGCGCGACCTATGCGCGCTTTTACGGCATATTCCTCTGTATGGGGCTGCAATCAAGTAGGGAAGGGTTCTTTCCCTGCGCATAGAAAAACCGCCGGTTTCCACCGACGGTTTATGAGCCTACACTAAAAAATAATTTTTTATCCATATCGTTTATCGCCAATTATGCGCTGAGTACCGGCATGGAAATACCGTTGATGTACACGTAGCAAGCCTTGGTATCGGCGTTTCTTCTTATATGTTCCTCAAAGGAGCTGACACTGTGGCGGGCTGCGGCAATGGCTTTTTTCTTTTCATAGTTGGCAAGGTTTTTCTTCATTGCGGTGTAAATAGATTCTGCTTTTCTTCCCATTAATAAATTTTCACGTTTCGTCATTTTTTCATCCTCCTATTTTTATATCAAGCTTTATTTGTTTTATCTGTAAAAATCTTATCATTCTGTTGTTTGCAAGACTTTCATTATCTCTTGAAGTTATATAACAATCTTCCAAATAGTAAACTAATTATTACGCGCTGAGCACCGGCATGGAAATACCGTTGATGTACACGTAGCAGGCCTTTGTGTCGCCATTTTTTCTTATATGTTCCTCAAAGGAGCTGACGCTGTGGCGGGCTGCAGCAACGGCCTCTTTCTTTTCGCGATTCACACGGTTTTTCTTCATTGCGGTGTAAATAGATTCTGCTTTTCTTCCCATTGATAACATTTCACGTTTTGTCATTTTTTCATCCTCCTAAATAGTTACTATGATTGTTTTCATCTTATTTTCAAGTGGAACTTCTGTTTCGTTTTTTGTAGAAGCTTCTTTGTTTTCCGGCTGGTTCCTTAATGTGATTATATATTACCAAAGCATAACAAAATGATATTGCACTTTTATTTGATTTTTTTCATATTTTTATTTAGTTTTATGGATTTGTGCAATTGAGCCTACAGTTCGTTGTTACTACGGCAAATGAAATTGTCTGCGAGACCCCGCGGTATGGAGCGATAAGCGGTGAAAATGTCATGCTTATGTTGACTTCATCGCATGAAACGGGTATAATATGGGCAGAATATTACTACTATCGATTGAGGAGGCGCCACTATGAATATTCGCCCATCAGCAGCAATCAGACAGAATTATAATGAGATTGCCGAGCAGTGCAGAAAGACCGCGGAGCCAGTTTTCCTTACCAAGAATGGTGAG
>JAMPGS010000102.1 GCA_023663815.1 Clostridium sp. | reverse complement strand
TTACCGTTCCCGACGCAATTTCCTTTGCAAAAGAAAAGCTGATTTTGGGGGAGGATTTTATGGATAAATATGAAGCCCCTGAAATTCATCGGCAGAATGAACAGATATAAATAACGCGCGGAGAAACAAATGGAAGAAAATAAACGGTTTAAGACGCTGCTGGCGGCGGCGGGAGCGATTTTGCTGGTTCTGCTGGCAGGATATCCGGCGGTTAAGGAAAAAATAAACGAATATAGAAAAAAAGATATTTCTCTGGAGCAGTTAGAAAATTCTGCGGGGGAAGAAAGTTCCCCGACGGGAGATGGAGCGGTATCCGGGGAAGAGGAATTAAAAAAAGCATTGGCGGAACAGGGCCTAACCGGCGGACAAGGCTTGGACGGCGGACGGGAGCTCTCGCAGGTAGTTTTATCCTTGGAGGAGGGGCCGCAGGAATTTTATATTTCTTTATGGCAAAGCGGGGAGGGAATTTGTTATTTTTTTCTTCCGGGCTTTGCAAGGGGAGAAGGATTGGTTCTTGAAAGGGCCGGAGGAGGCAGTATCCTTATTGGAGATATCCGCGTATACGAGGGGGATATTCTTAAGGATATCTTGGAGGAAGAAAGCTATGATTTTGCGCTGCTGGACGGCGAGGGAAGCGAGGTTCTTAAGGGGCCTCTCGTGTTTTTATATTCCTCTGATTTGCCGGTTTTGTCCCTTGCCACTGAATCGGGGGACATGGAGTTTATCAACGAAAGCAAGGAAAATGAGGAGGCGGGAAGGGCGGCTCTTTTTGACGAAGGGGGGCAGAAATTGTATGAGGGCGAGGCGGAGAGTATCCGGGGAAGAGGAAATTCCACATGGGGGCTTGCCAAAAAGCCCTACAAAATAAAGCTGAGCCGTGAAGCGGACTTTTTTGGCTTCGGCGCGTCCGATTCATGGAATCTTTTGGCAAACGGGTACGACGAGACAAGGCTGCGCAATGAGATTGCGCTGGGGCTGGCGGCGGAGCTGGAAATGAAGTATGTGCCGGAAGGCAGGATGGTTGATTTGTATATAAACGACAGTTATTACGGAAATTATTACTTGACGGAAAAAATAAAAGTGGGGGAGGGCAGCGTTGCCATCCGGGATATGGAGGAGATGGCGGGCGCTATTTACAGCCCGGAGGAGCTGGAGCGGCTTGAGCGGCTTGAAAATGAGGACGGAACTAGAAAGTGGACTTCCGTTGGGTTTGAGGAGGAGGACCTGACGGGAGGGTATCTATTGGAAAGAGAATTGGAGACCCGCTATAAGACGGAAATCAGCGGCTTTGTCACCAGTCAGGGGGACTGCTATACGCTGCAGAGCCCTAGATATGCATCCAAAGGGCAGGTAGATTATATAGCGGATTTGATGCAGGAATTTCAGGATGCAATAGAGGAGAAGGACGGCGTCCATCCTCGGACGGGAAAGCATTATTCGGAGTACATTGACGCGGCATCCTTCATTCAAAAGTATTTGGTGGAGGAGATATCCAAAAATTATGACGGAGGCGTCACAAGCAGTTTCTTTTATAAGCCGCAGGATTCTGCGAGTGGCAAAATTTTTGCGGGGCCGGTGTGGGATTACGACGTGGCCTTCGGCAACTGCAATCTGGATAAAATTGCCAGCAATCCCATGGGGATTACAAAGCTCAACGACCATGTATACGGAACGGATGTGTTTGCGCGGCTGTATGAAAAAGAGGATTTTTACAGCCAAATGGTGGAAATGTACAGGGAAAAGGCTTTGCCTTACCTTGACAAGCTGCTGGACTATCAAATAGACAAGCTGGTGGAAAAAAGCCGGAAGTCGGCGGCCATGGACAGTATCAGGTGGGCGGAGCTGGAAAACCGCTATCAGTATTATGAAGAATATGACAATGACGTCAGATATTTAAAATATTTTATCGAGCGGAGAAGGGATTTTTTAAACGAGGTGTGGCTGGAAGGCGTAAGCTACCACGATATCGCCTTTATGGTGGACGGGGAAGTGTGGCAGATTATGTGCGTAAAGGACGGGGAAACAGCGGGAAGCGAGCCTATTCCCGTCAGGTACAAGGAGAGCTCCCTGTTTATGGGCTGGGCCACGGAAAGCGGCGTTCCCTATGACGGCTATAAGCCGGTGTATGAGGATATGACCTTTCACGCCATTTGGCAGGAGCTTCCGGCAAAGGAGCCCGCGCCTTAAGAGCAGAAAATGGGAGGCGCGCCTTTAAGGCGGGGCAGTCCTTAAGGGTTTTTGACTTGTGTTCCTGATTATGGTAAAATGAACTCCATCGACAGGCAAAATAAAACGTTTCGTTTGGAAAAATACAATGAAGAAAATAATAAAAAAAATGATGGTGCTGCTGGATAGGCGGCAGAAAAGGATTATGGTCCTGCTGGTGATATTGATGCTGGTGGGGGCGGTTTTGGAGACGGCGGGGGTTTCTCTGGTAATCCCGGTTATGAATGTGGTGATAGACGAAAACGCGGTGGCAAAGCATGAGTACCTGCAGGTAATTTGCGATATTCTGCGTATCCCCTATGAGGACAGCAAAAGCCTTGCAATCGTCACCATGCTTGCGTTGATTGGCGTCTTTGTCCTGAAAAATCTTTTTTTGTTTTTTCAGCAAAAGGCCCAGCTAAAATTTGTCTATACCAACCAGTTTGCCACCTCCCGGCGAATGATGATTAATTTTATGGAGCGGCCCTATGAGTATTACCTAAATGCTGACACGTCTGTCATTCAGCGGAGCATCACCTCCGACGTCAATAATATGTACGGATTGATTTTGTCCCTTTTGCAGCTCTGCAGCGAGGCGGTAGTTTTTGTCTGCCTTGTGGGAATCAGCTTCGCCACGGATATTTGGATGACGATTACGGTGACGGCGCTTCTTTTGGCGGTGCTGATAGTGATTAAGTGCGTGCTGAAGCCCATCATGAAAAAGGCCGGGGAGGACAATCAGGACTATTACAGCGGGCTTTACAAATGGATAGACCAGTCGGTTATGGGAATCAAGGAAATTAAGATTGCCAACAAGCAGAATTATTTTATCAACGAGTATGCAAAGTGCGGGGCGGGCTATGTGAACGCGGTGCAGAGGTATAACCTGTACAACGCCACGCCGCGGCTTTTGATAGAGACGGTGGCTATCATCAGCATGATATCCTATATGATGCTTCAAATTTTGCGGGGAACGCAGGTGACGGAAATCATGCCGCAGGTGGTGGCCCTTGGGGTGGCGGCTATCCGGCTGATTCCCTGCGCCAACAGAATCAACAACCATTTGACCTCCATCTCCTATTTCGAGCCGTTTTTTATGGGGGTCAGCGATAATCTGCAGGAGGAAATCCGGGACGAGACCATCAACTACGATGAAAAAGCTTACCGGGAAAAAGCGGAGGTTGAAAAGCTGGAAATCCGGGAAAAGATAGAATTGCGGGATATTGTCTATAAGTACCCTAACTCCGAGGCCTTGATTTTTAACCATGCCAATATGGAGATTCCCGTGGGCAAGTCCGTGGGCATTGTGGGAACCTCCGGGGCGGGAAAGACTACCATGGTGGATATCATGCTGGGGCTTTTGGAGGTTCAAAAGGGAGAAATTTTAGCGGACGGGGTGAATGTGAAGGAGCATTACGCCTCCTGGCTTAAGAATATCGGCTACATTCCACAAAATATTTTTATGATAGATTCCACCATCAGAAAAAATGTGGCCTTCGGGTGCGCGGACGAGGAGATTGACGACAAGAAAGTGTGGCGGGCCCTTGAGGAAGCCCAGTTGGATAAGTTTGTAAAGGGACTGCCGGAGGGCCTTGATACGGGAATCGGGGAGAGAGGCATCCGCATTTCCGGCGGGCAGCGGCAGCGGATTGGGATTGCAAGGGCGCTGTTTGAGGATCCGGAGGTGCTTGTGCTGGACGAGGCCACGTCCGCCCTTGACAATGAGACGGAGGCGGCAATTATGGATTCCATCAACCGGCTCCACGGGCGGAAAACGCTGGTTATCATTGCCCACCGTCTGCAGACCATTGAGAAATGCGACATGGTTTACCGGGTAGAAAACGGAGAGGTATACAGGGAGCGATGACACAAAAAGGGCGCATGGCGAATTATGAATTACTGCGGGTCTTGGCGATGGTTATGGTGGTTGTCATGCATTTCCTAGCCTGCTCGGACAGCCTTCCCGCGCTGGATATGCCCTTAAACGGGGTGAGGCTTGCGGGGGGACTGTTGGAGGCCTTTTGCCTTGTGGCGGTGAACGTCTATGTATTGATTACCGGTTATTTTGGGGCGAAGGGCAGCTTTAAGGTGGGCAAGGCGGCGGGGCTTTTGTGCCGCATATGGTTTTACGCGCTGCTGATTCCGCTTGTACTGACAATGCTGGGAATCCCCACCCAGGGCGGGACGATAGGAGTTTACGGCTGGATACAGTATCTTTTTCCCATAGAAACGGAGCATTATTGGTTTGCCACCTCCTATTTTATGCTTTATCTCTTAACGCCGGTGCTGGGGGCGGCGGTGAAGAGTATGCCGAAAAGGCAGCTTCAGGTAACCCTTGCCTGCCTGCTTGTGCTGTTTAGCGGGATAAAGAGCATCAGCCCGGTAGTGTTTGTCTTTGATAAATATGGATATGATATGGCGTGGTTTATCTGCGTGTATCTCTTGGCGGCTTATCTTAGCTTATACGGGTGGGAGCTTTTTGAAAAAAGGGGCTGGCTTATTTATGTTTTGTGCGCTTTTGCCAGCTTTGGGGTCAGCATTGCCATGTGGTTTTTGGCGCGGAGATGGGACAGCTTCCGGTATTACTTTACGGTGCCCTATCACTATAATTATATTCTCTGTCTGGCGGGGGCTGTGGGATTATTTTACGGGTTTTCCCATATCCATATTAAGGAAGGGGCTTTGGCGGGAGTTATCCGAAAGCTAGGGAGCCTTTGTTTTGGCGTTTACCTGTTCCATGAGCACATCGACTTGCGGGATAGGTGGTACGGGTGGATTAGAGGAATCGTCAACTCTGAAGGCAGGGAAGGGATGTTGTTTTTTGCGTGGGAGCTGCTTTGCAGTATTGTAATTCTTTTTGCGGCGGGTCTAGTCATAGACTGGATAAGAAGCATATTATTTGCAAAAAGCGCAAGGATTTTACACCATATGCGGGATAAGGCGCGGAAATGAGGAAAAAATGGGCGGTTGGGAAAAAAAAGACGGCGGGACGGCCTTTGGGACAAAAGAATTTCAAAATTTATGGCGGCAATTGCAGAGGTTTTTGTTTCCGCTTATTTTGCTGCTGTTTCCCCTGATAAAAGTCCGAGAGGGAATCGACTTGACGGATACGGGGTACAGCCTTGGAAATTACCGTTTTTTTGGCGAGGCCGGGGGCGTTTGGGTGATTCTCACCTTTTTGTCCAATGTGACGGGATTTTTGCTCACAAAGCTCCCTATGGGCGGGATCATGTTGGGAATGAAGCTTTATACCTCCCTCCTTGTAAGCCTTATGGGGCTTTTGGGATATCGGTTTTTTAAGACGAAAATGCCCCCGTGGCTGGCCTTTGCGGGGGAGCTTGCGGCCATAGGGCTTTGCTGGTGCCCTACGGTGATTTTGTATAATTATCTCACTTATTTTTTGTTTCTTGCAGGAGGGATTCTGCTGTTCCGGGGACTGGCGGGGGGACGGCCTGTCTGCTTGTTTCTTGCGGGGGTGGCATTAGGGGCCAATGTGATGGCGCGTTTTCCGGGAAATGTTTTGGAGGCGGGCTTGATTTTGGCGGTCTGGTACTATGGCGCGCTGAAAAAGAAACCGGCGGCCCAGCTCTTAAAGGAAACGGGCATTTGCATTGCGGGATATATGGCCGCTTTTTTGGCGGCGCTGGGCGCGGCCTCGGCAATTTACGGCGCGGGAACCTTTGGGAATATGGTAGAAGGGGTCTTTGGAATGGCGGGCAGCGCGTCGGATTACACGCTGGGGGAAATGCTTTTGGCGATATTGGACGCTTATTTTCACGGCTTCCAGTGGATGCTTTACATGCTGCTGTGCATTTTGCCGGGGGTGCCGTTTCTGCTCATGGGCGGGGAACGCTTTTTAAGGCTAAAAAAGATAATTTACTGCGCGTGTATTCCGGTGTTGTTTTTTGTCCTTGGAAGATGGGGAATGTACAATTTCAAATACTATCAAAAGGAAGCGGCCCTTCAATGGGGAGTGATTTTTCTGTTAGTGGCATTAGGCGTTACTCTGTGGATGCTGTTTACAAGGAGGCTGGATGACGAGTGGCGGCTGATTGGGTGTATTGCGCTGCTGACGATAATCATCACGCCTCTTGGAAGCAACAATCACGTTTGGCCTGCGCTGAACAATTTGTTTTTTGCAGCTCCCGTGGTTTTTTGGATGATTTACCGCTTTGCAAGATGGGGAAGAACCTATCTTGACGCCGCCGGAAAGGTGCCTTTATTCCCGGTAAAAGCTATGCTTTCCGGCATTATGACTGCCTTTTTTATTCAGGCCTTGGGAGTGGGCTTTGGCTATGTCTTTTTGGACGGGGAGACGGGGGAAAAGCGGGTTTACAGGGCCGCGGCAAATCCGGTGCTTCAGGGAATGTACACAAGCGAGATGAACGCGGAAACTCTTGAGGAGATTTCCCTTTTTATGACGGAGCATAAGGCGGAGTACGAAAATAAAAAGCTGATTCTTTACGGGAATATTCCGGGACTTTGCTATTATCTCGATAAAGCCCCGGCAATTTACACCTCATGGGCGGACTTAAACACCAATCCTCTTTTGCAGATGCAGGAGGAGCTAAAGGCGATTGAAACTTCCTTTGGGGAAAACCGGGAAGAAATGCCCTTGGTGATTTTAACGCCGCCGCTGGCCGCTTACCTTTCAGGGGATCAGGAGGCCATTGCATGGTGGGGCGTGGACGCTGAAAGCTGCGCGGCGGACGAGAAGCTGCGGGCAATTGAAGATTTTATGGCGGCGGGGGCCTATGAGCAGGTATTTGCAAACGAGGCGTTTGCAATTTATGAGTAGAGCTGCCCAAGATAAGGAGAAACTATGATTCGATTTAACGTGCCTCCCTATACGGGGCGGGAAATAGACAATATGAAAAAGGCCGTGGAAAATCTGCATATCTGCGGGGACGGGGAATTTACAAAAAAGTGCAGCGAGTATTTGGAGAAAATGACGGGGACTTCCAAGTGCCTGCTCACTACCTCCTGCACTCACGCCCTTGAGATGGCGGCCCTGCTCTGCGATTTGAAGGAGGGAGACGAGGTGATTCTTCCCTCCTATACCTTTGTGTCCACGGCGGACGCTTTTGTGCTTCGGGGGGCAAGGGCGGTGTTTGTGGATATCCGGCCGGAGACTATGAACATCGACGAGCGGCTGATAGAGGCAGCCGTGACGGAGAGGACGAAGGCGATTTTTGTGGTCCATTACGCGGGGATTGCCTGCGAGATGGACGCCATAATGGATATTGCGGGAAGATATGGGCTTAAGGTGGTGGAGGACGCCGCTCAGGCCATTATGTGTACCTATAAGGGCAAGCCTTTAGGGACTTTTGGGGATTTCGGGTGCTTTAGCTTCCATGAGACCAAAAATTTAAGCATGGGCGAGGGCGGCGCGCTCTTAATTAAAGATCCCGCCTATATTGAGCAGGCCGAGATACTGCGGGAGAAGGGCACGGACAGGAGCAAATATTATAGGGGGCAGGTGGACAAGTACCGCTGGATGAATTTCGGTTCCTCCTATCTTCCCAGCGATATGAACGCGGCTTATCTTTACGCGCAGCTTGAGATGGCCGATGAGATTAACGACACCCGCGTTGCAAGATGGCATCAGTATTATGAGTTGCTTTCCCCCTTACGGGAGGCCGGAAAAATAGAGCTGCCCACGGTGCCGGAGGGCTGCGTGCACAACGGCCACATGTTTTATATTAAGACGAGGGATATGGAGGAGCGCGCCAGACTGATTGATTTTATGAAAAAAAACGATATTCTGGCGGTATTTCATTACGTGCCGCTCCATTCCGCGCCGGCAGGGATAAAGTTTGGCCGTTTCCACGGGGAGGATATATACACCACGCGGGAGAGCGAGCGTCTGCTCCGTCTGCCCATGTTTTATCAGTTGACAAAAGAGCAGGTGGAGTATATTGCGGACAAGGTGAAAGAATTTTACGGTATGCTCTGAGGCGGGATAAAAAGGTTATGGAAGAGAAAAGCTGGCTGAAAAAAAATGAATGTGGCGTGATTGCGCTGGCAGCGGCGGCGCTGCTTTGCGTGATTACAGCCTGCGCCTTTGATTTTTATTATGATTTAAACGACGACGTGCTGATGAAGGATATTCTGGCAGGAGTTTATACGGGGACGCCGGAGGGGCATAATATTCAAATGCACTGGCCCGTCAGCGCCTTTATCAGCCTGCTGTACCGGATAGCCGGAGGGTTTCCCTGGTATGGGTATTTTTTGTGCTTTTGCCATTTCGGCTGCTTTTTTCTGATACTGCGAAGAAGCCTTTCCTTATGCGGGACTTTTTGGGGCAGGCTGGTCCTTGCGGCGGCGGAGACCCTTTTGTTTGGGGGGCTGTTTTTGGGGCATTTGGTGTTTGCCCAGTATACGGTGACAACCACGCTGATAGGGGGAACGGCTGCTTTTTTGTTTTATACGACGGACGTTCGTTTAGGGAGCGGCGCGTTTATCAAAAAAAATATCCCCGCGGTTTTGCTGGTAAGCCTTGCCTATGTTATCCGTTCGGAGATGCTGATTTTGGTGCTTCCCATGATTTGCGCGGCGGGCGTTGCCAAGTGGGGGAGCGAAAAGAAGATTTTTACAAGAGAGCACGCGGTGAAATATTTTTCCGTGATTGGCCTTATTTTAGCCGGTATCCTGCTCGGACAAGCAGTCCATACTGTTGCCTACGGCTCCAAGGAATGGAAAAAGTTTACGGAGTTTTTTGACAACCGGACGGAGCTTTATGATTTTCAGTCGCCGCCCGACTATGAGGAGCACCGGGCTTTTTACGAGAGTATCGGGCTTTCGGAGAGCGAAAAGATTCTCTTTGACAACTATAACTTTGGCATGGACGAGGAAATTGACGAGGTTATGGTGGGGAAGATTGCGGAGTATGCAGGGAAAAACAGAAATGCCAAGACGCCTTTTTTACAAAAGCTTCCGGGAAAGCTTAAAGATTATGTTTACCGGTTTACCCATGGCCGAGAGCAGCCGGGAAGCGATTATCCGTGGAATTACGCGGTGATACTAGGGTATATATTGGTGTTTTTTACCGCCCTTCCCCAAAAACGGGAGGAGGACGGAGTTGAAACGCCGACGGGAGGCTTTTTAGATGGAAAGGCGTCGGCCTTTGGCGGCTGGGGATATGTAAAAAATGCGCTGGGCGTTGGCTGGAAACTGGCTTTTCTTTTTGCGGTGCGGACGGCGCTTTGGATGTATATTTTAATGAGGGAGCGCGCGCCGGAGCGGATTACTCACTCGCTGTATTTGATGGAGCTTTGCATTTTGGCGGGGATGCTGCTGGTGCAGTGGAAGGATATAAAGCGGGAAGAAACGGGGAAGCTTTGGGGGCTTATTTCTTTAGCCGGGTTTGGGCTTTTGAGCGCTTTCATGCTTCCGGACAGCTTTCGTGGGGCGGCGCAGGAGACGGCAAGGCGGGCGGAGGTAAACGCGCCTTATCAGGAGCTTTACGGATATCTTTCCGGTGAAGAAAACGCGGATAATTTTTACCTGATAGACGTTTACTCGTCGGTTTCCTACTCGGAAAAGATGTTCGCGGAGGTGGACAATTCTCTGGATAATTACGATATCATGGGGGGCTGGGCCTGCAAAAGCCCCCTTCAAAAGAAAAAATTTGCGCTTTTTGGGATAGACGATATGGAGCGGGCCCTGCGGGAAAAGGAAAACGTTTATTTTGTCAGAAGAAACAGCGAGGACATGGAGTGGCTTTCAGATTATTATGAAAGCCACGGGACGCCGGTGGAAATAAAAAGGACTGCCGTGGTGGCGGAGGTTTTTGAGATATATGAAGTGCTGGGAAAGTGAAGGGCGGGACATTTATTTACGGCTTATGGGGGCGGAGGATACGGACAGGATTGTAGGGTGGAGGAACCGGGAGTTCGTGCGCCGGAATTTTATTTATCAAAAGCCCTTTAGCCGGGAAGGCCATGAAAACTGGACAAGAACGATGATAGACACGGGGAAAGCGGTTCAGTTTATGATTTGCCTAAAAGAAGGGGATAGGCCGGTAGGGAGCGTTTATCTGCGGGATATTGACAGAACCCACAACCGGGCCGAGTACGGTATTTTTATCGGGGAAGAGGATGCGCTGGGCCGGGGCTACGGCACGCAGGCGGCCCAAATGATGATAAATTATGCCTTTGAGAAGGAAGGGCTTCACAAGCTGATGCTTCGGGTGCTGGCGGAAAATAGGAGAGCCATAAAAAGCTACGAGAAGGCGGGCTTTGTCAGGGAGGCTTATCTTCGGGACGAGGTATTTTTGGAAGGGCGGTATAAGGATGTAATTTATATGGCGGTGATTCATGAGGAAAAACAGGAGCTTTTTACAGAGGGATATTAGGATATGAAAACGTTGGTAAGCTTTGTGATTCCCTGTTACCGCTCCGAGGCAACCCTGCCCGGAGTTGTCAGGGAAATTCAGGATACAATGGAAACGCTGGAGGACTACAGATATGAGATTGTGCTGGTAAACGACTGTTCGCCGGACGACACCTTTTCCGTTATCCGAAAGCTGTGTCGGGAAAACGATAATATCATTGGCGTTGACCTTGCAAAAAATTTTGGGCAGCACGGGGCTTTGATGGCGGGCTTCCATCAGGTGCGGGGAGAAATTGTCGTCTGCTTAGACGACGACGGCCAGACCCCGGCGGACGAAGCCGGTAAGCTTTTGGAGGCTGTCCGGCAGGGGGCCGACGTGGTATATGCGAGATACGGCCATAAGCATCACTCCGGTTTTAGGAATTGGGGAAGCCATATCAACGAACTGATGACAAGGATGATGCTTGGAAAACCCAAGGAGCTGTATCTTTCCAGCTATTTTGCCGCCAAAAGGTTTGTGGTGGATGAGATGACGCGGTATCAATATGCTTACCCCTATGTGATTGGGCTGGTGCTGCGCACCACGAAAAATATCGTCAACGTGGACGTGGAACACAGGGACAGGCAGGCGGGCGTTTCCGGCTATACCATTGGAAAACTGTTAAATCTGTGGTTTAACGGGTTTACGGCGTTCAGCGTAAAGCCTCTTCGGATTGCCACGGTGACAGGGGCGGTGTGCGCTTTTATGGGCTTTGCCTATGGAATTTACACTATCATTAAAAAAATTTTTATCAATCCGCCCGGTCTGGTGACGGGCTTTAGCGCGTTGATGTCCGTGCTGGTGTTTATGGGCGGGATGCTGATGCTGATGCTGGGGCTGGTGGGCGAATATATGGGAAGAATGTATATTTCCATGAACAATTCCCCCCAATTTGTGATTCGGCAGCGGGTAGGCCGCCCTTTGGAGGAGGAGGAAAGCGGGAATACCGCCGGCGGGGATAGCCTGAAAACGCAAAAGGATACAGAGGATACGGTTTATGAAACGGGAAGCAGGGCCTAAAAAGAACTGCATAAGCTATTTGGAAAATCATAGGGGAGGGCGGCTTTTTCTTTTGGCGTGTCTTTCTTTTGGAGGCGTCTGCACCTTTCCCCGTATGCTCCATGGAGGACAGGAAGAGATTGGATATACGAATAGTATTTTTTCCGTTTTTCTGTTCCTTTTTCTTTTTTGGCTTCTGGAAAAAATAGTTCGGGAGACAGCCTCGGAGGAGAAAGTAAGATGGTTTTGGCCCGGCTGCTTCGGGACGTTTTTTTCTGTCTGCATGATTTTTGGGACTTCCCTAGACAAAAAAGGGAGCGTTTCCTTCGGGGAAGGGGGCATGTGGGCCGGAATATGGATTTGGGCGGTTTTATTTACCTTGCTTACCAGATATCTATGGAATTT
>JAMPGS010000101.1 GCA_023663815.1 Clostridium sp. | reverse complement strand
CGTATGATGAAGAAATGAGGAAGAGTGAAAGAAAATTCGCACTGTGAAGTGCTAAAGTGCCTTTCATGACCCGTTTGTGCCTTGAGCGAAGCGAAAGGAACGATAGAAAACATGGATAGAAAATTGTCGGAATATCAGTTGATTTTGTTTGATATGGACGGTACGCTTTATTTTCAGCGTCCCTTGCAGTTTCATATGGGGCTGAAAATGCTTTCCGCCTGCACAAGCCTAAGGGGCTTGCAGGAAATAAAAATTGTTCTGTGCTTTCGCAGACTGCGGGAGAATTGGAACAAAGAGCAGGAAAGCGGCGGTGCGGATATGGACGGCGGGCAGTACGCGGTGGCGGCGGAAAAGCTGGGACTGCAGCCGGAGGAGGTTCAAAGGTGCGTACAGAAATGGATTTATGATAAGCCCCTTGAAATTATAAGAAAATACCGGGACGACAGGCTTGCCGAGCTGGTTCAAAATTTATTTGAGAGCGGAAAAAAGATTGCAATTTACTCCGATTACCCGGCGGAGGAAAAGCGCGATGCGCTGCAGCTTCCAAAGGTAGCATGTTTTTATGGCGGCCAGAAAGAGATAGGCTGTATGAAGCCAAACCCAAAAGGTATCTTGAAGATTATGGCGCAGTATCAGATTCAAAGGCCAAAGGAAGTGTTGATAATAGGCGACCGCATGAGCCGGGACGGGCAGGCGTCAATCAATGCCGGCGCGGACTTTTTGATTCTTAAGAAGTATAAATTTCAGAGAAAAAGCCAGTATAAAACATTGATTTATGCGGATAGCAACCTGTAGATTTTAAGATTGAATTGTATTTATAGGTTTTGTTGCGAATACAGACCTTATAAGCAAATTTGTGAAAGCGGCGTGGAAGAGAGGAAGAGTGAGAGATAAAGCTTTCACTCCGAAGAGTTTGTGTCTGCGCTACATCTACAAATTCCGTTTATGCGCCTTGGTTCAGCAAAGCTGAACTGTAAAAGCGACACAGAAAAGAGGAAACCATGGAAAACAAAATCGACTATGAAAAAATTGAAAAGCGTTCCAGAATCCGCAAGCGGGTAGTGAGTACAATCACCTATGCGCTTTTGACGTTCTGGGCGTTGGTGGTGCTGTTTCCCTTTTACTGGATGATTTTGACGTCAGTGAAAAGCTACGGCGCGTACAATTCGGAATATATCCCGAAATTTTTCACCTTGTCGCCCACCCTGCAGAATTATGCCGACGCCTTTACGGCGGTGCCTCTGGGGAAATATTTTCTCAACACGACGATTTTCACCGCCCTCACCACGGCGATTATGCTGGTGGTGATTACGCTGGCGGCGTTTGCCTTTGCAAGACTGGAATTTAGGGGGAAAAACGCAATGTTTGTGCTTTTCCTTTCCCTTATGATGATTCCAAACGAGCTGGTGATTATCACAAACTTTGTGACGATTACCAATCTTGACATGCGCAACACCTTTCCGGGGCTGATTCTGCCCTCCATTACGTCGGTTTTTTATATTTATCTTTTGAAGGAAAATTTTGAGCAGATACCGGACAGCCTGTACTATGCGGCGAAGGTGGACGGCACTTCGGATTTAAAGTATCTTTTGAAAGTGATGATACCCATATCAAAACCCACCCTTATCACCGTCACGATTTTAAAGGTTATCGAGTGCTGGAATTCCTATGTGTGGCCGAGGCTGATTACCGACGACGCAAATTATTATCTGGTGTCTAACGGGATTCAGGAGATTAGGGAAAATGGCTTTGGCCGTGAAAATATCCCCGCTATGATGGCCGCCGTGGTGGTGATTTCCTTCCCGCTAATTGTGTTGTTTTTGATATTCCGCAAAAAAGTGATGGCGGGAGTGTCAAGAGGAGGAACGAAAGGATGAGAAGAATAAAAAAAGAATCTAAATCCTTTTTCCATACCGGCAGGAAATTTTTTTTCAAGCCGCATTACCTATTTTTGATGCTGACGGTAATTTTTGTCCTTGCGCTTACAGGGTGCCGCGGCAGGGAGGGCATGAGCGCCTTTGCAATCCCGGAAGCGTTTGATGCCGCGGGGCGGTATGAGATTACCTTCTGGGCAAAAAACGACACCAACAAGACGCAGACCGCCATCTATGAAAAGGCGATTTCCGATTTTGAGACGCTGTATCCCAACGTGAAGGTGAATCTGCGCTTATATACGGATTACGGGAAAATTTATAACGACGTTATCACCAATATAGCTACCGGTACAACCCCAAATGTGTGCATTACCTACCCGGACCACATTGCAACCTATCTGACGGGGGTAAATTTGGTGGTTCCCTTGGAGGAGCTGTTTGCGGATGAAAAATACGGATTTGGCGGCAGTCAGGTTGCTTTTGATTCGCCTGCGGCGGAGGAGATTATTCCGCAGTTTTTGGAGGAATGTTCTTTTGGAGGGCATTACTATGCCGTTCCTTACATGCGTTCCACGGAGGCCTGCTACATTAACAAGACCTATGTGGAAAAGCTGGGCTATACCTTGCCGGAGGTTCTCACCTGGGACTTTATATGGGAAGTGTCCGAGGCTGCAATGGTAAAGGACGCGGACGGCAATTTTCTGGTAAATGGGCAGAAGGTGCTGATTCCTTTTATCTATAAGTCAACAGATAACATGATGATTCAAATGCTTCGGCAGAAGGAGGCGGGGTATTCCACCGAGGAGGGGGAAATTCTGCTTTTTAACGACGATACAGCGGGGCTTTTGGAGACGGTGGCGGGGCACGCGGCAAGCGGGGCTTTTTCTACCTTTAAAATATCCAGCTATCCGGCCAACTTTTTAAATGCGGGCCAATGCATTTTTGCGGTGGACTCCACAGCGGGGGCCACTTGGATGGGGACGGACGCACCCTTATGCGATATCAGCAGGGATAAAATTGTGGAGTTTGAGACGGCGGTGATGCCGATTCCCCAGTTTGACGCGGAGAATCCTCAAATGATTTCCCAAGGGCCGTCGGTCTGCATTTTCAACAAGGAAAATCCACAGGAGGTTTTGGCTTCATGGCTTTTTGTGCAGTACCTTTTAACCAATGAGGTGCAGATTGCCTATTCAGAGACGGAGGGGTATGTGCCAGTAACCTCAAAGGCCCAGAATTCGGCGGAGTATCAGGATTATTTGGCGCGATGCGGCGAGGATAACGCCGCCTATTATGATGTGAAAATTAAGGCGGCAAACCTGCTGCTTGACAATATTGGAAATACCTTTGTGACGCCGGTGTTTAACGGTTCAACCTCCCTTCGCGATGCCGCCGGACAGTTGATTGAAAAAACGGTGAGCTCCACAAGGCGCGGGCAGGAGGTAAACGAGGAATTTATAGAAAAGCTTTACGGGGACACTATCTCCCTTTACCGGCTGGATCAGACCCGCAATAATTCCATAACCTCTTCCGAGAAAGCCGATTTGGGGCCGCTTCCACGGACGGCTAAGATACTGCTTGGAGCTCTGGCGGGAGCGTGGGTATTGCTTGGGGCGTATGTGGTTGTGCTGGCGGCGAAGAAAAAACGATGAGCAGGCGGATGAAAGATTGGCGCGTTATTGTTTGTGGTGTATATTGTTGATTTGGAGATAAAAAAGCAGCAATAAGCTTTTGAACTGCAAAAAAGTGCGGAAAGAGTGTAAAAATGGGCGGTAGCCATGTTGACTTATCTGGAATTTCGTGTATAATATTGTCAATGTTTACAGCATATTGCTACATATTCAAAGTAATTAATTTAATGAGGAGAGAGTGGAAAAATGAAAAAACTGACATCGTTACTTTTAATTGCTGTACTTGCCTTGGCCTGCGTCGGCTGCGGTTCTTCAGGGAAGGATTCAGGGGGAGCCGATGAAAAGTCAGAGGGAGTTATGACCTATGACGAGTACATGGCGGCGGAGCTGGATACCGAGGTGGTTGTGGAGGCCTATGTGCAGGCAAAGCAGTCTTGGTGGGAGAATCAGGCTACCGTTTATGCGCAGGATAAGGACGGCGGCTACTTCTTTTACAATATGGCCTGCTCCGAGGAGGATTACAAAAAGCTGACTCCCGGAACCAAGATTAAGGTGACCGGCTTCAAGTCTGAGTGGGCTGGCGAGGTTGAGATTATGGAAGGCGCCTTTGAATTTGGGGACGGCAATTACGTTGCCGAGGCTGAGGATGTTACATCCCTTCTTGGCTCCGATGATTTGGTGAAGCATCAGAACAAGTTTGTTTCTTTTAAGGGAATGACGGTGGAAACAGCCGACGACAGCGGAGCGGCTTATCTGTACAATTGGGATGGCTCCGGTCAGGACGGCGACGACCTGTATTTCAACGCGTCGGTGAATGGGGAAACCTACACCTTTACAGTTGAGTCTTACCTGTGCGATAACACCACAGATGTTTACGCGGCGGTAAAAGGCTTGAACGTAGGCGACACCATCGACATGGAAGGTTTTCTTTACTGGTATGAGGGCGTAAATCCTCACATTACTTCCGTGACAGTAAAATAACGAGCAAGTAAAAATCCCTGAACGCAGGAGCGGTTCTGTGTTCAGGGATTTTTTATGCACAGGTTCATGCAAAGGAATATGCCGCAAAAGCGGCGCACGGAAAGAGAAACTTTCCCTGCTTGATTGCGCAGGGGGGAAGTTGCAGCCAAGGCCGCACGCGTTTTGCGCGGCGAGCAGGGAAAAACTTCCCTGCTCACTTTATATTTAACTGGTTGGCTTCCTCAAAGGGCAGTCGGATAAGCTTATCTTTTTTTTCAGGACGCCAAGGCCGGAATCGGTCAGATAGTCCTGCAAAATCGGAAGGGACTGGGAGGAGGTGGGCCCTATGATAATTTCCCCCACCAAGTCGGACAGGCGCATGTTCAGCTTTCCGCACATTTTATTTAGGTCGAGAGGGTAATATTTTTTGATTCTTCCCGCCGCCACATGATATTTGGGCTCTACCGCAAACTCGTTTGAAATAAAAGGCGAGACCACCAGCCGGAATTCCTTTTCATTTGCAAAGGAAGGATGCTTAAAGGCCGCCGACTGAATCCATGCCTCGTTCATGAGCCGTTGAAGTTCGGGAAGGCTGTCGGAAAACTTATCAGATTTTTTTATCACGTCATAAAATTCATCCACAAGACGGTGCTCGCGCATATCCGCCTGATAATACACCTTTTGAAGAGAGATTGCGCCGCCAATCATTTCCTGTAAAAGCCGGTTGTGGAAGGCAATGCACACGCCCTGACCGGCGTGGCCGTACCTTTCCCACTGGGCCGCATCGTCCCGATATTCCGAAAAGCACGCCGCATAGGCGGAATAGTGGAATTCTTTTTCCAGCTCTCCTTGAAAAAAAGCTCTGGTTTTATGGATTTTTTCATATTCGCCGTTCGAGCTCAGCTTTTCAACTACGGCGTTGTAAAGGCCGTTCATGAACAGCCGCATTTCGGAAGCGTCGTTCATGTTTAGGATGTTGTTAAGCCGCAGTTCCCCACAGCGGATAATTCCGTTAAAGGCCGTAAAGTCCGTATAATGGTAGAGCATAAAATTCCTCCGGGTTAAGTCAAAAGTCATTTTTATGATGGTATTGTATTACAAACGCTTTGAATTGGCAAACAGGTTTTTGAAGAATTCAGACGAATTGATTCCAAAAAGTCTGAAATTATTTTTTTGAAAAAATACGTTGACAAGGACAAGGCTTGTGTAAGATTCACAAACAGGGCTTATTTAGTCCCATTTTAAAGATATTTTACCGAACAGCAAAAAGAAGAAGTTATCCACAAAAAAAGAGGGACAAAGCTGGTGTTTTCAGTTATACACAAAGTTATCCACATTATCCACACACGAAATAACGCAACTTGTCCCAAAGTTAAATTTAGATTTAGAACAGATGTTTTGTGAATTGTGATAAAAATGGGGTGGAAATGAATTGTCTGAAAATATGTGCTAGTTTAGAAATAAAATAATACAAGAGTACAAAATGTCAAATAAGAAATGTTGCACAAAGGACAAGTTGTATGATATAATCAACTATAATATTTCCACAATAATCCAAGGAAAGGATGATGCTTATGAAGTTTGTAATTGTTGGTAAAAATGTCGAAGTAACACCCGGACTGCGCACCGCAGTAGAGGACAAGATAGGTAAACTTGAAAGATATTTTACACCGGAGACGGAGATACATGTAACATTGAGCGTTGAGAAGGAGAGACAGAAGATTGAAGTTACAATCCCGGTTAAAGGAAACATCATTCGCTCGGAGCAGGTGAGCAACGACATGTATGTTTCTATTGACTTAGTGGAAGAAATTATAGAAAGACAGTTAAAGAAATATAAAAATAAGCTGGTTGACCAGCAGCAGGCAGGAAGCTTTTTCAAGAAGGAATTTATGGAAAAGGAGTACATGGAAGATGAGGAGGTTAAAATCATCCGCACCAAGAAATTTGACATCAAGCCCATGTATCCTGAGGACGCCTGTGTGCAGATGGAGCTTTTAGGCCACAGCTTTTTCGTTTTCTGCAATGCGGAGACAGAGCAGGTAAATGTAGTTTATAAGCGGAAAGGAAACACCTACGGATTGATTGAACCCGAATATTAAGAGCAGCTTACAGATAAAGAAAAACAAGTCAAAAATTCCGCCGCAAGCAATGGAGTATCAAATTTGTAATGTCCCAAGGGGACGCCCTAAAGGGCGGGATTTTTGACCCCTCGCCGGGGCGGCATCAGCTCTTCTTCAAAGAGCAGATAAGCCTCGCGGCAATCACTAAATATCTGCAAGCAGCCACTTGGCTCGTTGCTCGCGGAAATAAAAAGATGTGTGGCATGCCATGCATCTTTTTTGCACGGTCAGCGAGGCGGAGCCGAGCGGCGCGAACAACGAGCGCGCGGACAAGAAAGGCGAATAAATGTTTCTTATTCAAATCATTGCCCTTTTAACCTTCATATTGGCAATCGCGTGGAAATTTCAAATTCGGTTTGTGGAGAGTATCCCTATAGGCTGCTCCCTGCTGGTTTTTGAACTTTATTTTTTCTGCTTTTTGAGACGGCTGTCCTTCTCCGACGTGACTGCGGCGGCGTGGCTTGTGATTGTATGTATTTATGTTGTCAGATTGTCCAAGGAAAAAAGGGCCGCTCTTTTGAAATTTTCCCGCCAAGAATTGCTTGCTCCGGGGACGCTTACCGCCCTTGCCATGATGGCGGCTGTGACGGCGTGCGTCAGCGGCAAGCTGGTGAGCTGGTGGGACGATTATAATTTCTGGGCAACCGACGTAAAGTCCCTTTTTTATCTGGATGGATTTGCAGAAAAATATGCCAATGTGGCGGCGGAATTCGGGGATTATCCGCCGGGAACTCAAATGATGAAGTGGTGGTTTCTGCATTTTTCACCGGGAGAATTCAGGGAAGGGCTGATGTTCGCCGGATACTATTTTTTTAATCTGGCGTTTTTATTTCCTCTGCTTAAGGTTATAAAAAAGAGAAATGTCTTTGCTATGACGCTGGGGGCCGTTCTTCTTTGGCTTTTTCCAGCGGTGGCGGAGGTTTTCTGGCTGGACGGGTGCTGCGCGGACCTTACAATGGCGCTGGTGTACGGGGCCTTTTTGGCGTCAGTGGCGGACCAGAGAGAAAACCGTTTTCTTTACTATGGGCGGCAGGCCCTATATTTGGCGATGCTTATCCTGTGCAAAAATACGGGCTTTATCTGGGCGGCTTTTGGGCTTATCTTTGATTATGGTTATCATTTTTTGAAGCATAGAAAAATATCGGCGGGACGGAAAGAAAAGCGGGCGGACAGGCGCGCGCTGCTTATAGTGACGCTGTTTCCAATTTTGGCAGAGGGCTCATGGCTGGGATTCTGTCTTATCAATAGACGGGTGGCAAAGCTCACCGGCACGGCAATTAAAATGGCGGTGGGAAATATGAACCTGCCGGCTTATCAGGGTGAGATGGTAAAAGCCTTTGCGGAGGCCTTCGTCAAATGGCCCCTGCACAGGGGAAAAACGCCGGGAATTGATTTGAGCCCGCTGGGATTGTATTTTTTATTGATTTTGGCAGTATTTTTGTTGGGGAAATTTTGTATTTTGGAGAAAAAGCAGGCTGTTTTTTCGGGAGTGTTTTTAGCGGTTTCCGGGGCGGTATTTTATGCCATCAACCTTGTAAGTCACCTGACGATATTTGCGGTGGAAACGCAGTATCTGGAACCTTTTGGTATGGTATCTTCCATTGAAAGGTATGGAGCTCCCTTTGCCATAGGCGGCATGTATCTTTTGGCTTTTTACGTGCTGCAGTCTCCAAAATCCCAGAAAGGAATCCTTGTCTGCGCGTTGTTCGTGCTTTTAACTGCCGACTGCGGAGGCGCTTTCCGGGGGCTTTTTGGATACCGAAGTAGCACGGAGGAAATATTGGCGGAGCGGGCGGATATCGTAGACGAAGCTGCCGGGAACTTTTTGGAGGCGGTGGGAGCCGGGAATAGAGAAAGCATTGGGCGGGTGCTTTATTTGCGGGATATTTCGGACGTAAGCTGGGTGAGAAACACTTACACAGGATTTGAAGCCGCGCCGGTGTCGGTGATGTACGGAAATTTGGATGCGGCGCAGGCTGGCAGCGGGGATATTGTAAAGGCGGTTCAAGAAGCGCACGCGGGCTTTTTGTATGTGGACGAGCTTTCGGGCGACGGACAAAAGCTGTTTGAGCCTTTTGCGGAGGAGCCTTTTGAGTACGGCCGTCTGTATCGGATAACGGAGGAGGCCGGAGAGGTGCGGCTTATAAAATATTCAGGATAAAGGACAAATTTATGGAACAAAATGCGACAAGATGGAAAGTGCCGATTGTGATTCCTTCCTATGAGCCCGATGAAAAACTGCCGGAGCTTTTAAAAAAACTGGGGGAATCCGGTTTTCAAAATATAGTGCTGGTGGACGACGGAAGCGGGGAAAAGTACGCGAATATTTTCAGGGAGGCGCAGGAGCTTTACAGATGCCGGGTTTTGCATCACGCGGTAAATCAGGGGAAAGGCCGCGCACTGAAAACGGCTTTCAATTACTGTCTTCGGGAGTTTGCCGGCGCGCCGGGAGTGATAACTGCCGATTCTGACGGGCAACATTCGCCGGAGTGCATTTTAGCCTGCGTGGACGCCTTGCTTGAAAATCCTTCCGCGCTGGTTTTGGGCTGCCGATGCTTTGAGGGGGACGACGTCCCGGCCCGCTCTGAGTTTGGCAACAAATGTACCAGAGCGGTAATGAAATATCTTACAGGAATTTCCGTCTCCGATACCCAGACGGGGCTTCGGGGAATTCCCGCCGCTTTTATGGAGCAGCTTCTTATGGTGAAGGGGGAACGGTTTGAGTTTGAAACCAACATGCTTTTGGAGACAAAGAGCAAAAAAATCCCCATTGTGGAGGTGCCGATTCGCACTATATATATAGAAGAAAACAAGACAAGCCATTTCAATCCTATTAAGGATTCCATTCGGATTTACATGATATTTGGGAAATTCCTTTTTTCTTCCCTGTCCTCAAGTCTGGTGGATTTGACCTTGTTTTCCATTTTCTGCTACTTCTTTCGGGGAATAGAGTGGGGCGTTTCCTATATTACGGCGGCAACGGTGCTTGCAAGAATTCTTTCCGCTCTCTATAATTATTCGCTGAATTTAAAAGTGGTGTTCCAGAGCGAGGGAAAAATAATCACCTCGCTGCCTCGCTACGTGCTGCTTGCGGCAGTACAAATGGCTTTAAGCGCGTTTTTGGTGGGAAAGCTGTACCCGCTGTTTGGCGGCATGGAGGTGTTTGTAAAAATTCCCGTGGACGTGCTGCTATTTTTCATAAGTTTTGCGATTCAAAGGGAGTTTGTATATGCGGAATGAAAAATATGAGGAATGAAATACATGTGGAATAAAATGTACGAAGAATGAAATCTATGTGGAATAAAATGTATGCCGAATGAAATATATGTGAAATGAAATACATGCAGAATAAAATGTATGCCGAATAAAATAGATGTCGAATGAAAAGCGCGGCAGACAAAGGGAAAAAATTAAAACTTACCCATTTTACTTGACAAACCCAAACTTCACATTTTACACTTCCTGACAAACCAAGGGAAAAGTCTGCCGCGCTTCTATATATATTTACTCCAAAGAATTCTTCAAAGGACACCCATTGCAGCCTGCGCAGCCCCCGTTTGCCACATCTACGCTCCCAAGATTCACCGGGCTTGTAAGAAGGCATATTGCCTGAGAGGAGATACCTTCGCCCGTTCCAGTAAAGCCAAGCCCTTCCTCGGTAGTGGCCTTGACATTCACCTGCGCAGTTTCAATTCCAAGGGCATTTGCAATATTTTCCCGCATAGTATCGATATAAGGGCGCATTTTCGGCGCCTGCGCGATAATGGTAGCGTCGATATTTTCTATCAAAAAAAGATGTTCCTCCAACAAATTCCCTACATGTTCCAGCAGCTTTATAGAAGAAATCCCTTTGTAAGCCGCGTCCGTATCAGGAAAATGCTTTCCAATATCCCCCAACGCCGCCGCCCCTAAAAGCGCGTCCATCACGGCATGAACCAGCACATCCGCATCCGAGTGTCCCAAAAGCCCTTTCTCATAAGGAATCTCCACCCCGCCCAAAATCAATTTCCGGCCCTCCACCAGCCGATGCACATCATACCCCATCCCAATTCTCATATCTATTACTCCTTTATAATCCTAATGTTAGTTGCAGATATAATTGTAATTGCTTTTATATCTATGCTTTTATCCCTGTATTAACACATTATGCCATTTTCACCCCATTTTATCAAGAACCAGCAGACAAAGGACAGGGCAATCGCTTAAAAACTAAAAGTGATGAAATATATCCTATAAAATAGTTAAAATTTATTATCCAGTGGGAGAAAATTATTGATATAAATGTTATTACGATAATATATATAAAAAAATTAGCTTCAAACAATTGCCCTAAACAACGGGGAGGAAAATTATCTTGAATAGAGGCAGGAATACACAGTAGCAGAGCGAGGAGTACAACAAACAGGGGGGTACAGAAAACAGGGAGGGAGTACGCCAAATAGGGGGATAAGCGTGATATTCCTCAAGGAGCCCTTATAAAAACGTCGGCGCTTAACGAGGTTTTTCACGAGTTTAGCGCCGCTACGTTTTTATAGAGCGGGAGCGCGGCGACGAAGGAATATCACGCTTATCCCCCGTCCCGTATCCGCATCCCCCGTCCGCTGTTCACGTTCACGCTTATCCCCTCTATGCAATCTCATTTTTTCAGTTGACAAACCACCCCCAATTGAATATGCTGATAATGTAATTATGTCAAATAACAGGGGAGCACTTTCGTGGGATTTATAAATAAAATCAAGGAAGAAGTTGCGATTATCAGGCAAAGAGACCCGGCTATCCATTCTTCCATGGAAGTATTTCTTTACCCCAGCTTTAAGGTGATGCTGCACTATCGATTAGCGCACAAGCTGTATCTGGGGAAGCATTATTTCTGGGCGAGATGGGTGTCCCAGCGGGGCGCGAGAAAGACGGGAATTGAAATTCACCCCGGAGCCCAAATCGGAAAAGGCTTTTTTATCGACCATGGCAACGGAGTGATTATCGGAGAGACCACCGTTATAGGGGACAATGTAACGCTCTATCAGGGCGTGACCCTTGGAGGAACGGGAAAGGAGCAGGGAAAGCGGCATCCCACCATAGGAAACAACGTGATGATAAGCGCCGGCGCAAAGGTGCTGGGCTCTTTTACCATTGGAGACAATTCAAAAATAGGCGCGGGCAGCGTGGTGCTTGAGGAAGTGCCGCCGGGCTCTACTGTGGTGGGCGTGCCCGGAAGAGTGGTAAAACGGAACAATCAGACGCTGCCGCAGGACGAGATGGATCAGGTCAATCTGCCCGACCCGGTAAAGGAAGATTTGACCGCATTGCACCACGCCAATGTGGAATTTACCAATTCCATTATTGATTTAGAGAGAAAGCTGCGAGAGATGCAGCGTCGATGTAAAGAAAACTGCGAGCAAGAGTGACGTGAAGAAGGAACAAGGACTTCAAAAGACGGACGAAAAACAGCGCAGAAATGAGGTAAGAGTGAAAGATAAATCTTTCACTCAAAGAGTTTGTGTCTGCGTTGCATCCACAAACTCCGTTATGCGCAAGAAGCAGCGCAGAAATGAGGTAAATTATGAAAATCTACAATACGCTTTCCAAGCGGAAAGAGGAATTTATCCCCCTTGAGGAGGGAAAGGTAAAAATGTATGTGTGCGGGCCTACGGTGTACAATTTAATCCACATCGGCAACGCCCGCCC
>JAMPGS010000100.1:2941-12525 GCA_023663815.1 Clostridium sp. | reverse complement strand
CGTTCGCCTCACACGCGAGAGGTCATGGGTTCGAGCCCCATTGCTTCCATTTTTCATGTCCTTAAAAACCCAATACTCATTTCTAAAAACCTCGTTTCGCCACTTAAAATTTTAAATTCCCCTATCTCCGCCACAGCATCCTATTATTTTCAAACCAGCAATTCAACCTGCCTGCATCTTTCAGCCACGCCAAATAAGACCGGACGGTGCTGCCTACCAAAACATACTGCTCAAAATTCATTGTTAGTCCATAATCTGTAAACAGCTTTTGCAGGATAGTCTCAAAGCCAAGCGGCTCCTGACAGATGGCAACAATTTTGTCCGCAATTGCCAGCACGCTGTCAATATTATACTGCGCAAGGGCTCTCACATCCTCGGATGCCGCTGCGTGAGCCGGGATAAACATTTTTGCCTGCAGGGATTTTACCTTTTCCAGCGTATCTAAATAGGCGGCGACATCGTAAATAAAGCCGATTTTATATTTATCAAGCGTTTCCCTGCTGGACAGGCAATCCGCCAAGTAAACCACGTCGTCCGCCGTGCGAAAGCCTGCCATATCAAAGAAATGCCCCGGCAAAGGGATAATCTCAAAGCCTTCCGGTAAACATTCCGGCGTCAGCTCCTGCGCATTGCTCTCCTTTGCCATAAGAAATTTGTGCCGCAGTTCCTTACACGGATAGCCCCCGTATAAAAAGGAAGGCTCCAAAACGGGATATCGGGTAAACGCACATTCGATGCCGGGGGCATAGATTTTACATCCCGTCTGCTCCTGCAGATATTTATTGCCGCCGATATGGTCGGCGTTGGAATGGGTATTATAAATTGCAGTAAGCCGCCAGCCGTTGACATCTAAAATCTGGCGGACCTTTCGCCCGGCGTCCTTGTCGTTGCCGCTGTCAATCAGACAGACCTCCTTTTCGTTTAATTTTACCAGCCCGATTTTGGCCGGGCTTTGAATATAATAGCTCTGCTGCGAGACTTGAATCAACTCATACATGGCAATTGTCCTCCTGCTTGTAATTTACAACAAAATCAAAATGGTAAAAATTGTAAAACTATGGTATACTGTACGCGTAGGCAAACCACAGGTTTTTCGAGCGTGCACTGCGGATAAATAATATAATAAATATATTATACCTATTTTAATTTATCACCCGCGCATAAAAAAGCCCGATAAATACCTCCTAGTATCTATCGGGCTTCCGTCAATCGGAGTGACAAGACTTGAACTTGCGGCCTCTACTTCCCTAAAGTAGCGCTCTACCACCTGAGCCACACCCCGAAACGCAAGTTATATTATAAATGTTCCGTTCAAGAAAAGCAAGCATTATTTTCACTTTTTTACATAATTCTGTCATTTTAGCAAGCTTCAAATATCAAAGGACTAAAATACTTATGAAAAAGATAATTCATTATGATGTAGGAAAAGCAAACTATAAGCTTCTGGCGCTTGCAGTCCTGCTAGCCGGAATTGGAAATTTTTTTCTCTATGATTTCTCAAAAGATACGGTAATTTGGTATTCCCAAGGAAACTATCCATCTAGGCAGTTCCTATGTTTGATATTGGGATTGCTCGGCGCAGTTATTCTTTCAAAAATGAACTATCGCGCCATTTTGGTAATCGCCTTTTGGCTTCATTCTATTACCATCATCGCTTGTTTTATAAATTATCTTCACCTATTTCCTGAATTCATTTCATTTTCAAATAGCCGGTATTTAACCATAAAGTCTTTTTCCCTTGATTTATACTCGTTAATCCTTTTTTCAGGCTGTTTGCTACTTTCCACGACTACGTTTTTGCAGATTTCATCCCCTTTAAAATCTTTATTTTTTTACGTGCTTTTCTTCATGCCATGTTTCCTAACAGGCTCCGCTTCCTGCACGATAGTCTCATTTTTAATATTTGGGGGATTTTATTTTCTTAAAAAACCAATAGACACTGCTCTTTTTATGTTCCTCTTTTTTGCTTCCGTAATATGCTTTTACATCTTCCGCTTTCCAAAAACTACTTATTTTTCAAATTTTCAATCGCAATTGTTCACACGCATTGCCGCTTCCGGCGGAATGTTCGGCATGGGAATCGGCAACAGCCCTTATATAAGCTTCTTTAACGCGCCCAGCCATATGCTGTCTGGAATCACCAGCGAAATAGGGTGGTTTGGGGTTGCCTTTCTTCTTCTCATATATTTTGCCTTTCTGCTGGAATCACTTAAAATTACCTGCAGGGCCGCTGACAGCTACGGCTTTTCCCTCGGCGCTGTCCTGACAATTAAATTCATGACGTCGCTTATACTGCATCTTGCCGTAATCGTGGGTTTCCTTCCTTATGCTGAAATTGACCTTCCATTTATTGACTGCAGCGGTTCCGGCCTGTTAATCGATTTTCTTTCCGTTGGAATCCTGCTCAATATTTCCCGTCAATACCGCTCAAAGCCCCCAAAATAATACGATGGAAAATACTTTGCGGACTATTTTTTTACAAACAAACTTATCCGGCGTACAAATTATTGTATTAAAACCAAATATTATGTTAAGGCCAAATGTTATGCTAAAGCCAAATTTGCAGGCTGTTGACAAATGGAGGTTATTATGAAAATCCTGTTTATCATCGCGCTAATTTTATCCGCCCTATCTTTCGCCGCTCTTATCATTACTCTTTTTAGGGCAAAAAAGGGAAAAGAAACTCTTGTGCGGGAGTATTATGTTCTCAAATGTATCGGCCTTCTCGTCTCCCTTGCAGTCAGCGCTATTACCGCTATCACTGCGCCCTACTCCCTGTGGGATCTTCTGGCGGATTTTTTTCATTTTACCGCTGCGGAACCGCCTTATTTATCCCTGATAGGCAAGCTCCTAGCTTTCGCCGTCTTTTTGATATGCTGTCTGATGATAAACAAAACTTACCGGCAATGGGACGGCCCCGTCAGCCGCCGTCAATACCATCAAAGCAATAATCCATTTGAAAATAGCAGCATTTTTCAAGATTTTTACTTGGCAATCCGCTCATTTGTAGAAAAAAATAACGATTTAAAATCCTATCACCCACTGCCTGACGCTGCAGAATATCAAAATAATCAAATATCAGGGGAGATTGCATGGCATATAGAATTTGCCAAAATTTATAAGCTTATGTCCAACCAAGCGGAAATTCACCCTCAAAACGACTGGCATCCGCAACAGCGCTGCTTTATTTCCACCTATGCCGTTTTTCACAAAATTGCAATTTACTGCTGCAGCGATATTCCCGACAAAAAGGAACTTTCCTCTTTTCTTTCCTATATCCGCAAGCTGCACGATAAATATTTTCAAATTATCGTCGCCGTCAAAAACGGCAGTCAAAAAGATTACACGGAATCCATTGGGCGCATAAAAATTGAATATATTTTTAAGCAAAACGCTTTAAACCACCTTGTAGATTTTTCAGAATACTATCGAAACATAAAGTCCTTATATGACCGGCCATTAATGAACAGTTCATTAAGCATTGGTGACGTCTATGTGGAACCTCTCTGCCATTTTGAAAAAAATACGCAGGAATTTTCTCTGCACCCTTACGTCTCCAACTGGTTAAACGAAAGCGGAAGCAAACAGCTTGCCCTGCTGGGAGACTTCGGACAGGGTAAAACGCTTTTTTCCATTTCTTTAGCCCACCGGATGATTCAGGAAAAAAGCAAAAGAATTCCCATTTTAATCCCGCTGCGAAATAAATCTCCCCGAAATTCCACCCCGGAAGAAATACTATCTTATTTTGCTATACAATATGGAATTAACCCGGAGGCGCTTCTTATTTTAAACCGAAACGGCCGTCTGCTGCTTATTTTCGACGGTTTTGACGAAATGGATTTAATTGGAAACGACGATATTAGGAAGCGGCATTTTAAAAGCCTATGGACGCTGGCCGTCCCGAACAGTAAGCTCCTAATTACAGGCCGTCCTAATTATTTCCTAAGCCCCGACGAAATGAAAAGCGCTTTGGGACTGCAGACAGAAACCACCAATCTCCCCTACTGCGAGGGGCTTTTTCTGCTTCCCTTTCATTCTGAGCAAATTATGTCGGCTCTGCGAAATACGAGTACTTCTGTAAAAATCGGTATCCAAAAAATTATATTGGAAAACGCGGCCCCTTCTTTTTTAGATTTAATCAGCCGCCCTTCCCATTTGTTTTTAGTAAGTTTAATTTGGGAAACCCGCGAATTGGAAAAGAAATATAAAAACCTTACTTCCGCCGCCATCATTAACGAATTTCTTCAGGATTCTTTTGAAAGGCAGTCGGCTAAAGGACAACAAAACCCTTATTTTTATCTGACGCCTGTTGAGAGAGAATACTTTATGATTGGAATCGCCGCTAAAATGTATAAATTAGGAATCACCGTCATTTCATATGAAACATTCCATGACGCCGTTATTGATTTAATTGATTTATTTCCTGAACAGCTCAGCGCAAAAAATCCGGTATTTTTCAATCTTAGAAATGGAAAGTCCGTTAAAGACTTTACGCAGTCCGACGATAATTCCCTGCTGGCCGTTATCAACGATGTGCGCACTTGCGGAATTTTAGTAAACGACTATGCAAACAGCGGCTTGATGTTTGCCCACAAATCCTTTTTTGATTTTCTTGCAGCTAAATTTTTTATGGGAAAGCATCTCCGTCTCCGCAATACAACCACTCTAATCACCGATACGCTGTCAAAAAACAGTGCGTTCAATCCTGTGCTGAAAAATGACTTTACCGTGCGGAAACTGCTTGCGGAATTAATTTCCTCAGAAATATGCCGCCTAGCTCCTGAAAATATCAGCAATAGCGCAAAGTGCCAGAAAATTTTTGAGCAGTGTCAAAAGGTTATGAGGCGTTTTCCTATTTACACCACGCCTAAAAGGCTCCTTAAATCCAGCTTAAAAAACCGGCGCGCCGCCCTTTATGCCAATGCCGGGTTTAGAACCCAATGGAAAAAAGAGGGCTCTTTATCAAAACAGCGCAAAAGGCTCCTTATCCTGCTGGCCGCCGGTTTTTTTGCCGTGTGCGCCTGTCTTGTCAGAGGAATCACTCTTTCTATCCAATGGAAAGGAATATCTCCCTATTCCATAGCTGAAACGGAACAGGAACTGCTGTATATTTACGAGCTTCACATGAACTCCTTACGGGCGTCCGCTTCTTCTTACCCGGATTTTATACCAAATAACGTTTTTTATTTCCTGATGCCTGCAAGCCTTTTTCTGATTTACTGGGTCAGCGCGCAGTTAAAAAAACTGAACAGCAAAGCGGATATTATCCTGCTTACATGGTATTACGCCTGCATAGAAAATCATATTCCTGAAAGCGTTATTTACCGCTATTTTCCGGGGGATTACGCCGATGAATTTTCAGCTTATATAAAGGGAATCAGCCTAAACTGATTCCCGCCGCAACATTCCGGCCCACTGCCTCAATTCTCATGTTTTCCACGTCCGCTGCCGCTTTCTCCCTGGACTGCCACTTCAATCCTCATGCTTTCTACGTCCGCTGCCGTTTTCTCCCGGCCCGCCGCTTCAATTCTCGCGCTTCCCACTTCCGCTGCCGTTTTCTCCCCGGCCCACCGCCGCTTCAATCCTAACCCTTCCCACTCCTGCCTCCGCCTCTCCCGACACAATCACCTCGCCGCCCATGCTCTGAACCATTCTCTTAAGCTTTTTTAAGCCTACGCCGCGCCCGCGGCCCTTGGTGGTGTAATCCTCCTGAAAAAAGGAGACAAGTTCCTCCGGCGCAACCGGCCTGCAGGTGTTTTCAACCGCAATGCGCAGCCCTTCCTCTCCGGCCAACATTTCAAGATGGATTTTCCGTTCGGCAATCTCCGTATCCGCCAACGCTTCTATGGCGTTGTCAAGCAGAATCCCCGTCATTTCAATCAAGTCATATTCCGAGACGATTAACGCATCTTCGTTCAATATAATTCTGTGCGTCATATCGATTCCAAACTTTTCCGCCTCCTTGATTTTCATAAAAAGAAAGCCTGCAATCAAGCGGTTTTCCACTAAAAGGTAAAGCTTAATTTCTCCATGCTTTTCCAGTAAATCATTGCAGTAGGCCCGCTGGCTTTCCACAAGCTCCTTGTGGTCGTCGATGGTATAAATCATGCCAAGAATTGCGCTGATATGGTTGTCCATATCATGCTGCCGCTCCCGAACCAGCGTCCGCAGCTCGTCATAGGCCTCCCTGTACCGCCTGCTTTGGGCGGCCTGCTCCTCCTTTTCTTCCGTTTCCGTCCCCGATTTCTGCCATTCGCACAGAAGAAAAAACAGCGCGCAGATATAATAAACGCTCTGCAGGTAATAAATATCCTCCGAAAGCTGAAACTTTCTCATTTGAAAAATAACCGCTCCCGCAAAAAGCATTGCAAAAACCGTAAACAACTCCCGTTTTCCGGTCTTTTGCTGCAAATACACGGAAAAACTATTCAAATTAATTTTGTCCTGAAATAATAAAATAACCGCTAAGCACCCCGCGCTCACCAAAAACCTGCCGTCGCGAAGGCCTTTTTCCTCCATCTTTAAAATGTAAATCGTCAGTTCAAAAAGCTGCTGCAAAATACCCGTTGTATTCAGTGAAAGAAGAAAGTTTATCAAAAGAATTTTTAGATTCTCTTTGTGAAAATAAGAGAGAGCTCTCTTATGGATGATGCTTTTCAGGCAGAATAAAATGGACAATATGTCCAAAATCAATGCGACGGTCATTTTTCCTACTCCTGAATTTGCAGGTAAAGTCAAAATCCGCGCAACAGGATATAGTATATTTAACTCGTTGCACGCGGGAATTTTACATATTTTACCATATTCAAAAGAAGGTCATTACTTCTCAAAGTAGTTTTTTACCCGTCGCGTTTAATGTACGTATCTCTTATTTAGTGTTTTTACCTGTTGTTTAGCACTTTTGTCTGTTGTTCGCGCTTTTATCTGTTGTTCAATGCTTCTATTTATTGCTCAATGCTTCTACCTGTTGCTCAACGCCTGCGCAATATCCCTTCGCATATCCTCCACCGCCGCGCGGGCGGCTTCTCCAAAATGCTCCGCGCCAAAGGAAGCATATTTTTCCTGCTGGTAAGCCGCGATGATTCCCCGTGAGGAATTGACGATTGCGCCAAGCCCGTCCTCGTTAAAGAAGTGCGCTAAATCCTTTCCCTGCCCGCCCTGCGCGCCATAGCCAGGAACAAGGATATAGCTCTTCGGCATTATTTTTCGGAGGGCTTTTCCCACTTCGGGATAGGTTGCGCCCACCACTGCGCCGATATAGCTATAGGAGCTGCCCATATGCTCCATGCCCCACTGGGCTGCCTTCTCGCCCACTATTTCATAGAGAGGACGGCCGCCCGCGTCGCTTATGGGCCTGTCCTGAAATTCCCCGCTGCTGGGGTTGGAGGTTTTTACCAAGATAAACAGTCCCTTTTTTTCCTCCTGACACACCTTGATGAAGGGCTTTACCCCGTCGGAGCCAAGATACGGGTTTACCGTCACAAAATCCTCGTCAAAGCCGTAATAAGCTTTACTTCCCACCTTCACGCGGCCCAAATGTCCCGCGGCGTAGGCCTCCGAGGTAGAGCCGATATCGCCCCGCTTGATATCGCCAATTACCACAAGCCCTTTCTGCTTGCAGTAATCCACCGTTTTCTTAAATGCTATCAGTCCCGGAATCCCAAACTGCTCGTACATGGCAATCTGAGGCTTTACCGCCGGAACAATGTCGTAAATTGCGTCCACAATCCCCTTGTTGTACTGCCAGATTGCCTCCGCCGCTCCCTCAAGGGTCTCCCCCAGCTCGTCAAAAGCCTTTTTTTGAATGTGCTCCGGCACCAATTTCATGGTAGGGTCAAGGCCTACCACTATGGGCGCGTTCGTCGCTTTTATTTTGGAAATCAATTTGTCAATCAAAATGGTTTCTCCTTTTTCTACCTAGTCTGCAGAAATTCATACTCTCTTTGAGCCGCCGCATCGTCCGGGTAAGCGGAAAGATAGCTGTTCATGCGGGAGGCTGCCTCCTGATACTGCCCAAGCCGCTCGTAAGCGACAATCTCATTCATTTTCAGCGTCTGCATCATGCCGTTATCTTCTATATTAATGGCGCTCTGAAAAGCGGTAAGCGCGCCCTCGTAATCTCCCGACTGCATTTTGCAAAGTCCAAGCTGATTTAACATCTGAGGATTTTGCTCCTGATTTTCCAGATAGGAGGTGTACACGCTGATGGCATAATTCAAATCTCCTAAAATTTCATAGGTTTTCCCTAGAAAAAGCGCCGACTCATATCCGCCCTCCTCGCGGGCCTTCTCTAAATAGGTTCTGGCGTTTTCATAGTCCTCCAAATAATAGCAGATGCGGCCCTTTTCATAATTGGTCATGCCCTTCGTTCCCGCGTCCATAGCCGTCTGCAGGTAGGTCTGCCCCGCGTCCTTGTAGCCGTTTCCGGCCAAAACCCCGTAAATATTAATCAGCCTGTCATAGTTGCTCTTATCAAGGGAAACTACCTTGTCAAAATCCGCCTTCGCCGAATCAAAATTTCCCTGCTCCGCGTAAATAACTCCCCGCAGATAGTAAGCGTCCTTTTCCTCCCCCTTGAGGGCGATAATCGCGTTGTAAACCTCAATCGCCTTGTTCAATTCTCCCTGCTTGTAATAGGCGGTAGCAAGGTAATAATTGATATCGTAATCCATGCTGTTTACTCTGCCGTCGCTGTAGGAAAGGGCCGTCTCAAAAGCCTGCGCCGCCTCCGCATACATGGTTTTTCCCATGTAAGCCAATCCTTCTCCCCGGCAGGCAAGGCGCAAGTCCTCCCCCGCTTCCTTGGCCGCCGCAAAGCTTTCAAGGGCGCCGTCGTACTCTAAGGCCGCCACGGCCTCCATTCCCGCGCTGATATTCGTATTTTTATCCGTTAGGCCGCAGCCGCCGGCCAGTATCACCGCCGCCATCACAAACGCTGCCGCCGCGCATTTGTTTTTTATCCTTTTCTCCATATTCGCCTGACCCTTATCAGGATAAAATTTCTTCGTTAATGACCGTCAATACCTGCTGATATTCGTCCTTTAACGTCTCATAGTCGCCTGCAAGGTCGTCGTACTTTTTCGCACGGAGCTTCTCCGTCAGCTCCGAGGCCGCCTTCGTCAGTCTTGACATTTCCAAATTTCCGCTTACGCCCTTCAAATTGTGCGCGTGCTTGAAAGCTTCCTCGTAATCCTTTGCCTCCATGGCATTTATCAGTCCCCCATAGCACTGTTCCTTTGGAAATTTCCCTAAAAGCCTGAGAATAAAATCTTCCTTCAAGGGAATTCTGGCGGAAAGCCCGTCAAAATCAATTCCTGCTTCCAATAATTTTTGTTTCTTTTCTTCAGTCATAATTTTGTTCTCCTCTTTTATTTTCTAAGTCCTTTCGGATAATGATTTTTCATGACGCCGCCGGAGAGCTTTCCCCATCCTAAACTGTATCCGTCCACGGTGATTAAATACCAGCCTTTTACTCCCTCTATTGTCGGCGTCCGGCCCGTATGATAAACCTCCGCACCTTCCATTGCCAGCGTCCGGCCCGTATGATAAACCTCCGCACCTTCCATTGCCAGCGTCCGGCCCGT
>JAMPGS010000100.1:0-2841 GCA_023663815.1 Clostridium sp. | reverse complement strand
GCGTCCGGCCCGTATGATAAACCTCCGCACCTTCCATTGCCAGCGTCCGGCCCGTGAGATAAATCTCCGCTTCCTCCTTCGACAGGTTCAGCACATGAAGGGCCTCCTCCGGCTTTAGGGCAAGGGCAAGCCCGTGGGCGGGTTCAAACCGGTTCTTTTTGAGGGTTCCAAGATGAAGCCCCGGCCGCAGTACCTTTAAGCCCTTTAAGGAGGGCGTCCCCTCCGGTAAAAGGTAAAGCTGTTCTCCAAACTTTATATAAGTTCCGGTAAAATCACATTTTAAATATTCTCTTTGAAATTCTATCCAAGCTGTACGCTCTTTTTCGGGAATACCCTTTTCAACGCCGCAGAATCCGCAAGACGACGACGCTTCCCCCTGCTTTACAAGGCTTGCCGCAAAGTGGCCCTCCCCTCTTATCTTATGGGGCCAAAGCTTCTCGGACTTTTCCAAAGAAAATTCAGGATGTCCCGTCAAAAAAGAATTGACGGTATTTTCGTCCTCCTCCGGCGCAAAAGTGCAGGTGGAATAAACCATTTTTCCCCCCGGACGAAGCATGGAGGACGCGCGCTCCAAAATATCCTGCTGCCGCTTGGCGCACATTTTTACGTTTTCCGGGCTCCACTGCCCCGCCGCCTCCGGGTTTTTGCGGAACATTCCTTCGCCGGAACAAGGGGCGTCCACAAGAATTTTATCAAAGCAATCCTGAAACCGCTCCGCCAATGCGGCTGGCTCGCTATTTACCACCAAAGCGTTGCGAATCCCCATTCTCTCGACATTTTCCGACAAGGCTTTTGCCCGGACAGGATGAATTTCATTGCAGATAAGAATCCCCCGGCCCTGCATATCTCCGGCAATTTGGGCGCTCTTCCCGCCCGGTGCGGCGCACAAATCCAAAACAATTTCCCCCGGCTGCGCGTCAAGGTATGCCGCCGGAAGCATGGCGCTGGCCTCCTGTATGTAATAGGCTCCCGCCTCATGGTAAGGGTGCTTCCCCGGCCGCTTTTCCTCCGAATAATAATAGCCCAAGGCCCAAGGTATCTTTTCTTCCAAAAAATCCGTCTTTGCCGCCAGCTCTTCCACGCCGCCCTTTAGCAGATTAACTCTTAAGGATTGGCAGGCTGGTTTTTCATAGCACGCTATAAAATCCGCGTATTCCTCCCCAAGAAGGCTCTTCATTCTGTCTAAAAACTGTTCCGGCAGTCTGCTTGCAGCGCTTTGCCCGGCGTTTGGCATGGCAGCCTGCATCTGCGGCTTGTTCTGCACCGTATTTTGCGCAATGCTTTGTGTCTTCTTTGACATTGGTATTTTCCTCGGCTGGCTTTGCTGGGACTGCAGCTTTTCCTACTTATAAAATATTATAACGCTTTGCGCTTGTGTTGGCAATAAAGCAATTGTATAAAAATGTGGGGGTGGGTGGCAAGAATAAGGACAATGGGACGTTCAGGCGGGGAAATTTCCTTCGTCAGCACGCTCTCGCTCTATAAAAACGCAACGGTGCTAAGCTCGAAAATACCTCGCTAAGCACACGGCGTTTTTATAAGGCTTCCTTAAGGAAAATTTCCCCGCCTGAACTGTTTATTGGCCGGCTGTAAAATTTGGATTGGTAAAAAATAATGTGTATTTGTTTGGTTTGTTAGTGATGGTTGAAAGGTTCTGTTGAAAAGCTTTATTACTTTTGCGGGGCGATGGCCTCCAGCGCGGAAGGGAATTCTCTTTCTCAAGGAGCCCTTACAAAAACGTCAGTACTTGATGAGGTTTTTCCGAATCTAGTACTGCTACGTTTTTGTAGAGCGGGAGCGCGGCGACGGAGGAAGAGAATTCCCTTCCGTGCGTCCCCCTCTTCCTACCTTTCCCCTTATTCTCCAACGTCTCCCATTCCAAATTTACCGGACAAATGTCCTTATTTGGGTATTGCTATTTTGACCTCAAATTTTTATACTTTTTTACAGCTACAACCCAAATATCTATTAAATAAATGTCTATTAAATAATGAAAGGACTGATTTTTTAATGAAAGAGCAGAGTTCTACTCCCATGGAAAAACTGGCCACTTTTATTGTGGACAAAAGAAATTTATTTTTCCTGTTGTACATCTTTGCGCTGGTCTTTTGCTTTTTTTCTACCGGCTGGGTTAAGGTAGAAAACGACATTACCACCTATCTGCCGGAGGCGACTGAAACCAGAAGAGGCCTCACCCTCATGAACGACGAGTTTATCACCTACGGTACGGCGAAGGTCATGGTGTCTAATATTTCCTTTGAAAGAGGCCAGTCGCTGAAAGAAAAACTTGAAAATATTGAGGGCGTTTCCGGCGTGGAATTCGACGCCTCCCCGGAACACTACAAAAATTCTTCCGTTTTATTCGACGTCACCTTCGACGGCACTTCCAGCGACGACGTCAGTATTCACGCCATGCACACCATAGAAGATATGCTTTCCGGCTACGACACCTATGTCAATACGGAGGTTGGCGTTGACAGCGCGGCGGATTTAAAGCAGGAAATGCAGGTTATCATCGTCATTGCCGCCGTGATTATCGTGGTAGTTCTCACCTTAACCTCCCGCTCCTACGCGGAGGTTCCCGTGCTGATTGCCACCTTCGGTGCGGCGGCCCTTTTAAATATGGGAACAAATTTCCTCTGCGGAACGATTTCCTTTATCTCTAATTCCGTAACGGTCGTTCTGCAGCTAGCGTTGGCAATCGACTATGCCATCATTCTCTGCCATCGGTTCAGCGACGAGCACGAAACGATGGATTCAAGGGAGGCCTGCATTGCCGCCTTGGCTAAGGCGATTCCCGAAATTTCTTCTTCCTCCCTCACCACCATATCGGGCCTTGCC